>NUMR01000009.1 GCA_002578045.1 Bacillus cereus | reverse complement strand
GATTCGGGGTACAGTTCAAAATTGTTTTTCCTCGCTTTTATATTCCCACAGTTTCTTATTTCAACAAATCCAATGTATGTAAAAGTAATCCTCTGTCTCCTACTTCTCCATGACCAGGTACTACCAAATTTATATTTCCATATCGCTTCAGCACACTCTCAATCGATGTAGACCATTCATTTACATAAGCATCAGCAACGTTTCCTAAATCTTTGGCATCTGCAGATTTTACTAAACAACCTCCAGCTAAAATGTTGTATTGCGGTAGCCATACGACAATATTATCTTCTGTATGTCCTTTCCCTGGATAGAACGTTTCTACTTTCATATTTCCAAACTTCAAATTCGTAATCGTTTGTAAATCTCCAAGTGGTTCTTCATATCCACTTTTCTTTGCTAGTTCTGCAGTCAATACCGTACTATGCGCTTTAATGCCTCTTTCTTTCAACGTTTTTATTCCGCCAATTCGATCAGCATGCGCATGTGTAATAATAACATCCGTTACGCGCTTCTTAAATTTCTTTTCTGCCATCTCTATTAATTCCTTCGTTAACTTATCGTCCCAAGAAGAATCGACAAGTACTAACCCTTTAGAAGTAGTAAGAACTAGACCGTTCGAAGGAACTGCTTCTCCGTTAAAATAACCTAACTCCGTATGAACCCATACATTTTTGTTTAACTGAGAAATTGAAATAGTTCCTGTCTCATTCTTTATTACTTTGTTCTCTACCTTTTGTTCTGCTTTCACAGAAGAAATTGTACTAACAAATTGAGTTACTCCTAGTAAACTTACACATACCCCTACTTTTAATAATGTATTCTTTTTCATTTTCTCCACCCTTTCTTTCAAACGAAATAGTTATTACCTATAATAGACAAATTACCTTAACAGTTTGTTCCATCCAAATTACATCAAACATTTCTAAACCGATTTCTCTTTTTGCATCTTGTATTTTATTACGCTTTAATATAACTTCCGCTAATTCACCTAATTCCGCCATTGCATACATCGTACGCTCTTCAATTGTCGTATCTTGAAATCCTTTTTCTTCACTGAAATTTGATACATATCTCTGGAATTCCACAATATTCATACTTAATCTCCCTCCATCACAAATACTCTGTTTTTCTATTACATTTAAAATCAAAAATGTATTTTGTTAAATTATAACATTCATACTATAATTTATTTATAGCCCTTTAACGGAGGTGTTTTCAATGACTCTCTTCGCTTCCCCATCATTATTCATACTAGCAATCACTTCATTTACACTAGCCTATTTCATCGGAGTAAAACAATACACTTGGCTCTTATATAGTAATATACAATACTATTGATAAAACCTTTTATTTTAGGAGGCACTTCATGAAAAGATTTTTAAATACGCTACTACAATTTGTAGTTCTTTCAATTGCACTACATTTATTATTTGATATCGTTGGTTGGCTTGTTTTCAATGCGCCAATTAAAAACAAAGAAATCATTATTTCTTTAATTACAGCCTCATGGCTTATGTACATGTACCGCGATAAATTTTTTAAAGCATTCACTTGGAATTAACTTAAAATAAGAAAACACTTCATCGATAAAAGATGAAGTGTTTTCTTTTCTCTCATTCTCTATTTACTACTGTATAATAAAACTAATATTCTGTCTTTTGGAAGAAGGGAGTCACTATGAAATTAAAAAGTAACGATATATACGAGAAAATGAACCAATATTCTGTTGCAGGTTTAAGCCTTGCCGTTATACGTGACGGCAAACTAGACGAAGCGACTGCCTTCGGAACACTTGAATCTGAAACAACTAAAACTGTCACTATCGATTCCATATTCAATTCTTGTTCTATTAGTAAATTCATCACTGCCATGCTCGTACTAACATTATCCGATCAAAAGATCGTACATTTAGACGAAGACGTAAATAATAGACTCACAACTTGGAACATAGCTACCAATCTATTTACTTCACAGAAAAAAGTCACGTTACGAAACTTATTAAGTCACCAATCTGGAATCATTGATCCTCCTAATAGTTTTGAACATTATACACTTGCACAAGGGCGACCAAACATGTCTGAAATCCTTGCCGGTAAAACATCATATTGTCCAGTACCGATAGAAATAACTTATAAACCAGAAAGCGAATTTCACTACTCTGATGCAAACTTTTGTATTATCGAACTACTACTTGAGGATATAACTGGAAAATCATTTAACCTTTTACTAGAAGAATATATATTTCAACCGCTGCAAATGAAGAATAGTACAATCTTCTCTCCTGAAGACATAGGTAAAACCGATGCTTTTGCTTGCGGACATAATAAAGATGGCACCGTTACAAATGAGAAGTATCCATTTTCATTCATCTCTTCTAACAAATACACCTCATCTGAAGTTGGCGTACCATGACAAAATAAAATATCGTCTACAATAAATTGTGAAGGACGTTGTTTTAGCCAATTTATATGATCTTTTGTTAATTGACTTTGGACAAAAGTTAGTGTAGCAGACTGCTCTTGTATAGGTTCCCAAAGCATGCGATCACAGTTACCCTTAATATGTATCATCTCGTTATTCATTAAAATTTCAATTGTCCCTAAAAGATCTAACGGCCCATACACGCTATCACCTAAATTGATTATCATTTCGACCTTACGACGTGCAATATCTTCTAATACAGATTTTAAAGCATGGCTATTTCCATGAACATCTGAAATGATTGCTATTTTCATCTAAATCCCCACTTTACTATATTATTTATAAACATCTGCCGCCAATTCTCTCAAAACATCCACGTTTACTACTTCAAAACAACCATTGTTCTTCTTTATAATCTCTTTATCACAAAAAATATTTAATGTACGTAATAGGTGTCGATAACTCGTTCCTAACAATTCAGCTATTTCCGTTAAATTCCCACTAAATACAATTCTATTTCCGTGCTGCACCGCTCGTTCCCCTGCTGCTAACATGTAACTCGCAAGTCTATTTTCAAGTGGATATAGTAAATTAATTGTACTATTTTTTGAAAGTCGATTTAACTTATGTGCTAACGATCCGCAAATATATCGTAAAAATTTCGCATCATGAAATAGTTGATTTCTCACTTGTCCTAAAGGTAAACCAACACAATATGAATCTGCCATCACTTGTACGTTCGAAGCAGTCTTTTGAGAATGAATTAACTCCACATCTCCTAACAGCTGCAAACTATCATAAAAACATAACAATACAGATTTACCGTTACTTAATGTATTAAACGCTTTCGCTTTTCCTTCAACGAAAAAATATAAATAATCTATCTCTTCATTTTCTCTACAAATAAACTCATTCTTTTTAAAAAATAGGAGTTCCATATATGGTTTCATATCATTACTAAAAAATGAGTCAATATTATTTTGTTTCATATAATTTGCTAATTTAATTGAATTACATACTTTCTTCATAGTTCCCCCGCCTTTACAACTCATCCCCATTGTAATCAAAATTTTCTTCTTCCACTATGACATATGTCATAGTAATACACAATTTCAGCATGATACAGTCATTACAAATATGAAATTTAAAGGGGATATTACATTGTATAACTTTCTTTCTGTCTTTATTGGTGTGCTCATCGCCGTTATGCTTCCATTGAATGGGATTTTATCTGAATTAATTGGCAAGTATACAGCAAGCGTTGTCATTCACCTTGTCGGCTTGATTGCAGTTATTTTCGTTTTAATCATAAACAAAAATAAAATTCGTTTCGATAAAGGTATTCCACTTTTTCTATATAGTGCTGGGGCGATTGGGGTGTTCACTGTTCTTTTTAACAATATAAGTTTCTCCGTCCTTGGTGCCTCTATTACGATCGCATTAAGTTTACTTGGTCAATCCATTGCTTCCATAGCTATTGATCATTTCGGCTTATTAGGAATGAAAGTCGCAAAGTTTGAAAAGAAAAAACTAATTGGATTATGTTTCATCTCTTCCGGAATTATAATCATGACAATTTATTAATGGAGGCAAAAAAATGTTATATGTTACGATCGCTATTTTAGCTGGTGTTTCTATCGTTGTTGCTAGAATTATTAACGCGAATTTAGCAGCGAAAATTGGAAATTGGGAAGGCACGTTTTTTAATTATATTACTGGATTATTTTTCTCTATGTTATTTTTAATGTTCAGTTCAGATTCATTGTATATTCCGATGCAGACGTTGCAATCTATTCCTATCGCTGTGTACTTAGGTGGATTAGTAGGCGTTATCGTCATTTCATTATCCAACTATATTACTCCTAAAATATCAGCATTTTATTTAACGTTACTCATCTTTATTGGACAATTATTTGCGGGGACTATCATTGATTTCATCCTGTCACACGAACTCTCAATGGGCAAAGTTGTCGGTGGCATTTTCGTATTAATCGGGCTCACTTACAATTTACTCGTGGATCGTCCGATAAAAACTGTGAAGCATAACCAAGTTCAACTATAATACTTTACGCTTACCTATCATATATTAATAGAAAAGCTCTTCATACGAAGTAATAGAGAGGAGAATATTCTATTAAGAAAATTATTTTACTGCTAGGTAGCGCATTGATCATTTTTGGAATCGTATGGTTTTTAAACTCTAAAAAATCTATTCAAGACTTCTATATAGCAAACAAACCGAAAAAGAAAGTGACTATCATTTCAACTCAAAGAGACCCAAATGAGACCCCTGTCTTTTTAGGAAAGCAGGAAATCAAAGATATACATGTCGAGTCAATTAAAACAAAAAAGGATATCTTCCTCACAAAAACAGATGAATTAAAAACGTTTATTAATAGTATGGATACCGCAAAGAAAGGAAAATTAACATTAGATGAAGAAGGATCAGATTTAATAGATTGTGATATGTGGATTACTTTCGAGGATGGAACTTATAAAAAATATTTCATATGGGTCGTTGACCGTCACAGTAACGAAGTGATGATTGCTCAGCAAGATACTCCTGATGATGTAAACCTTACGTACTATCAATTAAATGAAGATAGTTCAAAAAAAGTTTATAACTTATTCAAAAAAATTATTTAAACGAAAAAGTCATGAGCTCATTCGCCCATGACTTTTTGCACTATATATTTTCCGGAAACACTTTACATCCCTTTTCCTGTTCTATATCATGTCCAAAGAAAACAATTGGCTTCTCTTTCATCACAACTTCTTTTAAACGTTTAATTGAAGATAAAGCTAATTCCGAATCAAATCCCGCGAACGGCACTTCATCTTCAAAATTTTCTTTCGTATAAGATGCATCAATCGTTAATAATACAGGACCGGATTTTTTCGTCTCAATGAATAATGGCTGATGTCCTGGAGAATGGCCTGGTGTATATAATAGTTGAACACCTGGTACTACTTCATAATCCCCTTCAATAATTTTGTAGTTCAAATTCGGCAGTATACATTCTTTCATATACTCTTCTCTATGCTGCGCCGCCTCATATTCTGCTCGCTGTACAATAATTGGTGTATTTGTAAAAGCACCGTTTCCTCCTGTTAGAAATAAACTCCTTCTCTTCTTTCACTGTTTCAACTATTATTTTTGAGTCATTCCCAAATTCTCCTTACATTATTAATTACTATTCGTTATTTTCCTAAGAATCGAAAGTAATAAAACAACTGTTTGTATTTTGAAATATGAAAAGGATACACACTTAAACGAATGTTACATATAAAAGAACCGACTACCTATATGTTGAGAAAAGGAGTCGGTTCTTTTTTTATTTATTATTGCTCTTTATGGGCGACGAGCTGAGATTATAAAAGGTAATATGCTATTGTTTTTTCACTGTAATATTTCCGTTATGTGTGTTTAATTTAATTATATTTTCTCCCTTTCCAATAACCGTATTCCCGTTATATTTATTCAGGATATTCGCGCTGCCGTTGTCGACAGAAACATTAAATTGAACATTAGTTGGTTCTTTTTCGGTCTCAATATTGATTTTTCCATTTTGAGTCGTGAAATTGAGATTTCGATCCAGTTCATTTGTTTTAAGAGTAAGACTTCCATTCTTAGATTGCCCCTCTATTTCACCTTCAACATGCTCTAGCATCATTCTTCCATTATTCGACTTCACATGAATATTTTGCGCTATTATATCTTTAAATTCCATAATTCCATTATTTGTTTCCGCGATAATTTTTGGCGAATTGATTTCTCTTAATTCAACACGTCCATTGTTTGTATTGATATTCAAATGGGCTGTGTTTAATTTTTTTGCAGAAACATAACCATTACTATTAGAAACTTTTAATGAATCATATTGTCTTTCAGGCAGATAAACATTTAATGTTAATGGCGCCAACACTTCAGAAATATTAAAGTTGAACCAGCTCTGTTGTTTTTCTTTGTAAGAAATGAGAAGCGTTGAATCTTCCTCATCCGTAGCTAACGTTCTTTTTACGTTTGGATTAACCTCGCCATCTAATTTTACTTTCACGTTACTATCTGTTGTAGGATTGATGTTAACACGAACGTTATTCGTATCGATAATGACGCTTGACACATTATTATTGTTAATGACCTTTTCTTCTGAAATTGGTACTGCAGCAATTGAACGATAAGTGAATAAACTTCCAATAATACCAATAATGAAAATAATACCTGCAATGATTGAAAGACTCTTTTTATTTATCATGCTTCAAACCACCTTTTACTAGTGCCATATTGAACTTTAAATAACGAACAAAGCCGTTCTTTGCAAGCTTTGTTAAAAATAACATAGCAATAACAATGAAATATCCAAGTCCACAAAGTGCTAAAGAAACGAAAAGATTAAATTGCAAGAATGTATTGGGATGTATAATGGTATCAACTAAAACAAGTAATGGTGCACCTAAAAATGAGATACCTAGAACCCATCCTGAAAAAATCAATGCAGCTAATGTGATTGCAGGTCCAAGCACGATTACTAAATTGAAAAAACCTAATCCAATTACTGCCCAAATTGCTCGAAAAACATTTCCTGTTGTTGCACTTGCTGTTACTTTCTCAAGATGATAATCTGCTAATAACTCTTTGGCGATTTGAGCTGGAGAACCTAATGAAGCTGCAATTTCTTCTTCGCTTTTCCCTTCCTCTAATCCGAAAGTAAAATGTTCTTCATAATCTTTTAAAATATCTGCACGCTCTTTTTCAGATAGTCTTTTTAGAGATGCATTTAATTGTTGTAAAAATTTATCTTTCGTCATTACGTACACCTTCTTTAATTAATTGATTGACCCCCTGTGAGAACTCATTCCATTCATCCAAAAGTTGGTACAAATACGTCCTACCTTTATCTGTCAGTTTATAATACTTCCTTGAAGGCCCTTCTGAAGACTCCTGTAAATACGTTGTAAAATATTCTTCCTTAGTTAATCTACGAAGAAGAGGATAAACAGATCCTTCTGATATTTCAATTTGATTGGAAATATTTCGAACTAATTCGTATCCATAACGGTCTTGCTTGTCGAGTAAAACAAGAACACAAAGTTCTAAGACTCCTTTTTTAAATTGTACATTCAATGTTCATTCACCCTATTCTAATTGACGTTTACTATTGTTCATTATTCAGTACCATTTTATAATAAGTAACTCACAAGTATAATATACCACTTAGTACTATTCATTGCAAGGTACACTGGAGAAATAAGTATAACTTAAACATAATGATACGACGCTTATAAAATCAAACGATGGCTTTTCTCTTTCAATCAAGGAATTCTAAATGAGGGTTATTCAACCTTTTATAGAGCGGAAAGGAGTCCACTTTTTTACATAACGACACTTTATCCACTATAATAAAAAAAGAACAGACTCTTACTTTAATGGAGGGAATAAGAATGAAAGCAATTGGTTTACATGAATACTTACCTATTGAAGAAGAAAACAGTTTAATTAATATTGAAGTTGAAAAACCTGTAGCAACAGGAAGAGACTTACTCGTAAAAATTAACGCAATTTCCGTTAACCCAGTTGATACAAAAGTTCGTTCTCCGAAAGATAAAAAAGAAGATGTAGCGAAAATACTTGGCTGGGATGCTAGTGGTGTTGTCGTGCAAGCTGGTGAAGGTTGTACGTTATTTAAAGAAGGCGATGAAGTATTTTACGCTGGAAGTATTACGAGACAAGGTACATATAGTGAATATCATATAGTTGATGAAAGAATTGTTGGTAAAAAACCAAAAACTTTAAGTGATGCTGAATCTGCAGCAATTCCTTTAACAGCTATTACGGCTTGGGAAGGTTTATTCGAACGTTTAGGCATTAATTACACAAAGAAAAGCGAAAACACATTTAAAAACATTTTAATTATCGGTGGGGCTGGTGGTGTAGGTTCAATAGCAATTCAGCTTGCGAAATGGGCTGGACTACACGTAATTGCAACTGCGTCCCGCGGTGAAACGATTGACTGGGTGAAAAGGTTTGGGGCTGACCATACAATTAACCATCACAAACCGTTAAAAGATCAAATATTAGAACTTGGGCTAAAAGATGTAGATTACATCTTCTGCTTAAACAATACAGATCAACATTGGCAAGCGATGGGCGACCTCATTAAACCACAAGGTAAAATTTGCTCTATTGTAGAAAATGAGCACCCCCTTGAGATGGGTATTTTAAAAAGTAAAAGTGCCACATTCGTTTGGGAGTTTATGTTCACAAAAGCGATGTATGAAACTGATGATATGATTACGCAGCATGAACTATTAAATAAAGTAAGCGAGCTATTAGATGAATGTATTCTTCAAACAACTTTAAACAGTACGTTAACACCGATAAATGCAGAAAATCTTAAAAAGGCACATGCACTGCTTGAAAGTGGACGTACCATTGGGAAAATCGTATTAGAGAAATTTTAATAACAAAAGTCCGATTTCTTATTTAGAAATCGGACTTTTTTATCATCTTTATTTACTTGAAATCTCTTGATCGTTTTGAACATCAAACGGAACACGTTTTCCTATTCCGAAAGCATAGAAACTAATTGTAACGATAGCTAAGAAAACAATACCTACAACAAGTGAAATACGAGTATCATCGTTAAACCACATTCCGATTAGTACCATAATTAAGAAGGCAATCGTTAAATAGTTTGTAACAGGAGCAAATGGCATCTTGAACGGATGATCTTTCATCTCTGCTCCCTTTTCTTTTCTAAAACGAATTTGACTAATTAATATAACGAACCATGGTACCATACCAGGAAGTACACTCGCACTATATACATATACGAATAAGTTTTTTGGGGCGATATAACTTAACACAACACCGACCGCTAAACCGATGATTACACCAACTGTACCAAATAAAGGTACACCATTTCCAGAAAGTTTCGTGAAATATTTCGGTGCTTGTCCATTTACACCTAACGTATACAGCATACGTCCAGCACTATAAATACCACTATTACAGCCAGACATTGCCGCTGTGATTACCACGAAGTTAATAAGTCCAGCAGCTGCCGTAATACCAACCTTCGCAAAAGTTGCTACAAACGGACTACCAATTGAACTTAATTGGTCCCAAGGATACACAGATACAATAACGAAGATTGCACCAATATAGAAAATTAAAATACGCCAAATTGTACTTTGAATTGCTTTTGTTAACGTCTTCTTCGGATCTTTCGCTTCACCTGCAGTAATCCCTATTAATTCCACACCTTGATACGCTCCAACTACAAGTGATAACGCAAAGAAGAATCCTGAAAAACCACCTGTAAAGAAACCGCCGTTCTCCCAAAGATTTGATATACCGGTTGCTTCTCCACCGTTACCAATTCCGAAGAAAATAAGACCAAATCCTGCAATAATCATTAATAAGATTGTAACGATTTTAATCATCGCAAACCAAAATTCAAATTCACCAAATGACTTAACAGAAATTAAATTAGCAGCACCAAGAATAACCATTGCTATAATACCCGGTATCCAAGTTGGCAAATCGGGAAACCAATACTGCATATACGCTCCAACCGCGATAATCTCTGACATCCCAACGATAACCCACTGGAACCAGTTACTCCACGCTGTCATATAACCAGCTAACGGATGAATATACTTATGACCGAACGTCGCAAATGAGCCTGTACTTGGCTCCATATATAACATTTCTCCCATGGCACGCATAATGAAGAAGATAAAAATACCTGCAATTGCATAGGCAATCATTACTGACGGACCTGTCCATTTAATCGTGCTGGCTGACCCCATAAACAAACCAACACCAATTGTTCCGCCTAAAGCAATCATTTGAATATGACGTGCTTCTAAGCCCCTTTTCAATTCTTTGTTTGCCACTTCACTTCCTCCTCTTAGATGATTCATAGCCATATTTTAAAGTAAGATGCTGTACCCTAATTCCTTTTTGGTTTGAAAATGATGAAGCAAACGTCATTTTATACTAGCTTTAAAGCTATTCTAAAATCGTTTTTTTCCTCTTATAAAATTCTCAAAACCTCTCATCTTTCAATATTCTATAAATCTTAAAATTACTTATTTTATATTAATTTATTTATCTGAAGAATTCAATTATTTTTTCGATAAATCAATATGCATAATTATGTTTAAATTTCCAACTAAAGCATTAATAAAATACATTTAATCCACATAATTCCAACGTTAATATTATTTCAATATAAATAACATCTGGGAAATCATTTCCCTCGACTCACATCACATTTCATATACATTTTTATTGTTTGTAATGCATTTTTCCACAATTTAATTGAATTTCATTTCCGTTTCTACTATTATTTAAAAATCTTGTTTTCACATTTTCCGAACGCTCTGTTAATATATCAATCGAGATATTTAATATATTGATAAAATTACTGAATCTTGCATACTCGATACATTCTTTCGCACTTAAAAATTCCATTCTCATTTCAGAAAATTCCCTTCCCGCATTTATATGCTATACACCTTATTATATTTCAACAAATACAAAAGAGCCTCATTTTTCAATGGGACTCTTTTCCTATTACATAATTAAACTATTTTTTCTAGTTACTTAGTAAAAATAAACACCTTGGTGAACACCGTCATTATGACTACAATAATGAGAAAATAACGAAGCATCACCGTTAGTGACCCTGTATGAAGCTGACTCATTCCCCGAATTGTCATTGTTACTACAATATAGTACCCTAGGCTAAACAATGCGCCTGCTGTACCAATGACGTCCTGAAAATCTACTAACGCTAGACTAAGACAATTCGGTAATGCTACCCCAATTCCTAATAGCAATATAAATATCGCTACTAAAAATATAGGTGGTAATGTAGGCAGAAAAACAATTACCAAATCTTTAGCTTCTCACTTACACAATAAAAAGAGGGGGAGTTGCCCCCTTTCATTTATATCGTCCTATTTCACAATGTTAAATAATACCTTTTAATACCAATCCTAAAACTGACATAACTATCGCACTAATAATAATTCGCAAAATCCAAGTTGTGTTTGTACTTATTTTTTCTAATTGCTTATTGATTGTTGCTATGTCTTTTTCATTAATAGTTGTGCGCGTCTCTAAATTACGAATATCTCTCATAATTTCTTTTTGCTCCGCTTTTAGACTGTCAATTTTAGCATATACATCTTCCATATATTCACACCCTCTGTTCATCTTAATAGATAAATCTATACATACTATGAGACAACCCTCTTACCTGTGAATACATTCCGCATACTCGCACAACAAATCCTTTGTGTAACCTAATGGAATTACTTACATGTTTCCATTCTTCCATATATAAATCAGCATTTGTATAAGATGCCATCTTGTAACTTCTTTTTCACACTCTGGACCTCATCTATGCCTATTCAGTTACTCCACAATAATTTCTAAAATATCCGTTTTTATTTATATGCGATTAAGACAAATTAAAATTAGAAGAGAAGCCCTTGATGATTCCTTTTCTCTTCTTGAATAGCTTGCCAATCCGCCTTCCATTATTTTAATAAATCCTTTTCACGTCGCATCGAAGTTGCCTCCCTTGGATTACTATATAAATCAAATAATTCAATTCTATTTTTTTATATAACAAGAATCATCCTTTTTGACTGCTTCATGTATACTAATATTAATACTAAATAGCTGTATGGATAAACTTTCTTGCACAATAAATATACTAGCTGAAACGGACCTATATCCGATATTTTTCCCAGTAACATTAATGGTGATTTCTGCTAAATGTGTTTGAATATTATTGTTTTCAAAAATTTTATCCTCAACCTTTACAATATCTGCTTCACAATCCACTTCTTTAAAGGTTTTCAGTAATTTTGTTTCTAATAAACTAAAATTAAAGTTTTCATCTTTTACCACATCAAATTTAATCTTCATATTGATTTCCCCATTTTTAATAAATTAAAATCACTAAATCAATATAAATATATATCGTTTTATTTAATAATTCAAAATATACGCTTCATATGCACACACCATTACTAAATATCAGTTCTAAAGGTCTAGATGAAAGATGAAAGAAGAAAACAAATAAAATGAAACTTTAATCAGTGGGGGTTTTGTCCATCCCCCACTGATTATGAGCCCACACCAATCGGNNAAATAGCGGGATAAAAAAAGTTTCTCTTTCAATCACTGAACCAATGAGTATAAAATCACCCCTGTACCCAGTAGCTTGAAAAAACTTTTCATTTTAAATCCATAGATTCTGAGAATTTTTTGTTTTCATATTGATAAGTCACTTCTTAAATTCTATATCGTTGGAAATAACTATATAGTGAAACAAATTAAATATTAGGAGTGCTATTTATGTTTAATATAATTCGTCTCTTAATTATTTTTCTCATTGCTATTTTTTTATTTCCCACTATTTAAGGTTAATGGTACAACACTTCTTATTGATAGAGGCTATACTGCTCGTTAATTTAAAAATTCTGAAGCACATATCTTTAACAAGAAAAAGCACCATCACAAATGACGGTGCCTTTTCTTGTAAGAGCTACTAGAAGGCATCCTTCTAGCCTACTCCCATTTATAAGTCCAAAATTGTTCAAGATGTAGCCATTTTAATGTTGCTGCATCTTTGTTTTTAATTTTTGCATGTGTGTCTTCAAGCATTGCTTCTGTTTGTGAACGGTGCGCACCTAGTGCAGCTAACTTATGTTCAAATACTTCACTAATATTATTTACAACATCCGGTTCACCTAGTACAGCTTCACGATTTTTTGTAATTGCAACTGCATGAATGACTGGACGCTCTTCTTTTAACATACGTGATACAGCGCGAACTACAGCGCGGCCAAATGCATTATGGTCTGGATGTACACCGTGCTCAGGATAAAATGTAATAATTCGAGATGGATTTACTTCTTGAATGATTGCTTCAATTTTGTCTGCAACGAAATCAACATCTTCAAACTCTAACGTTTTATCATGGAAACCAAGCATTCTTAAATCTTTAATGCCCATCGCTTCACAAGCATCTTTCAATTCTTTCTTTCGGATATTTGGAATCGTTTCACGGTTAGCAAATACGTTTTTCCCCATGTTACGGCCCATTTGACCTAAAGTTCCGCACGCATACGTTACAGGTACTCCTTGATCTGTTAATAAGCGAATTGTTCCCCCCGCAGCATATGATTCATCATCTGGATGCGGAAATACAACAAGTACATGTCTCTCCATAAGTTTCCCTCCTTCTTACTTAAATGGTGTTAAGCTTAATTCAAGCGCAACTGCTAGGCGACCTAAATTATCATGCCCAGCTAGTAATAAACGCTCTTGATCATCTACTTCCCAATGCGTAATCCCTTCAGCATATACCCACCCATGATCCATCTTTAGACCAACTCGGTACGGATTCGTTCCAGTTATCTTCCCACGTTCAAAACGGATAATTGCATTTCGAATGAAAGCACCAACTGTCATCATCTTTTCATTTATGTGTGATGCATACGCTCCGTTCGTCGTTTCTAAATGAATATATACATCTTTATTTACAAAACGTTCAATTTCATTTTGAATAAGAGAACTATCTTTTACTATTTCCATCGGAATTCACCTCTTTAAACCATTTTACGCAAAAATAATGTAAATTGCTATCTCTATATTAGAGGACAACGCTCACTTTTCCTAATAATTTGCACTGTGTTTCTTCATTTTTTATCCCGCATTAACGGATAATAAGACTCCCACCTCAAAATCCAGCGAATACGAGGAAGTTAGGTGGGGATCAACTATCTGTAAAAGCTCGATTGGTGAGGACTAATAATTAGCGGGGATGAACAAAAACCCCCACTGATTAAAGTTTCACTTTATATCATATGTAAAATCACCATTTTTCCCTTCACTTTGTTAAATAGTTTTCTTTCTTTTTTGAATTTGCTACAATATAATCTGTGCAGAGGGATACATTTCGACAATTGAATACATAATTTAAAGAAGGTGACACGCTTGGAACAATCAGCACATGAAGTAACAAATTGGCAATATTATTTTGCAATTGCCGTATTTTTAGTCACATACGGCTTTATTATTTCTGAAAAATTGAATCGTGCTGTAATCGCACTATTCGGTGCTGCTATTATGCTTATTTTTGGAATTGTAGATTTACATACTGCTTTCACATCGCATATTCAATGGGAAACGATTACCCTTTTAATTGGAATGATGATTCTCGTGCATATTACGAGTCAATCAGGTGTCTTTGAATTTGTAGCCATTAAAGCAGCGAAAGCAGCTGGTGGAAAGCCCATCCGTATTTTATTATTACTATCCCTATTAACCGCTGTCGGTTCTGCATTTTTGGATAACGTAACAACCGTTTTATTAATTGTTCCTGTTACACTATCCATTACACGTATTTTAAAAGTAAACCCTGTTCCTTATTTGATTTCAGAAGTACTATTTTCAAATATAGGCGGAACAGCAACTTTAATCGGGGACCCGCCAAACATTATGATTGGATCAGCAAATAAGCATTTAGACTTTAATGCCTTTTTACTTAACTTAGCTCCAATCGTCATTATTATTTCTATCGTTACACTTGCCATTATTTACTTCATGTATCGTAACAAACTAAAAACAACGTCTGAGCAAATTAAAAAATTAATGGCATTAAATGAAAAAGATTATATTAAAGATCAAAGCCTTCTTTTAAAATCCATTACAATTTTAGGACTAACTATTTTAGGCTTTGTACTTCATTCTATTATTCATATAGACGCTGCGGTTATTGCGATGACAGGTGCTACACTTCTTATGTTAATCGGCGTGAGAGAACATGATATTGAAGATGTATTTGCCCACGTTGAATGGGTAACAATTTTCTTCTTCGCCGGACTATTCGTTCTCGTTGGCGGGTTAATTGATATTGGACTTATTTCTTCACTCGCTAAAGGCGTCATCGACGTAACAAATGGCGATATCGGTTTCGCTTCTATACTAATCTTATGGGTATCTGGCATTGCATCTGCGACAATCGACAACATCCCATTTGTCGCAACAATGATTCCGCTTATTCAAGATTTAGCTACAGGACTCGGATTATCTGTCGATTCTCCTCAAATCGAAGTACTATGGTGGGCGTTATCTCTTGGAGCTTGCCTAGGAGGAAACGGAACGCTAATCGGAGCATCCGCAAACGTAGTCGTTGCTGGTATTGCAAAACGTGAAGGACATGGATTCTCTTATATGGACTTCTTAAAGATTGGTTTACCATTAACGATTATTGCACTCTTGTTATCACATGCTTATATATATTTACGTTATTTCATGTAAAAGTTGTAATACATGAAATGATATCGTCAAATACAAAAGGTTTGCAGCACTATGCTGCAAACCTTTTTCCATCACCAAAATATACCTATAATTGCTAATCCACCTAAAATCATACCACCAATTTGGCCGATGATTGCTGGTGATAATTGAATACCTTTTCTCACTTCTACGACCGGTCTTTCATGCCTTAATTGCTGCACCTCACTTTGAAGTTGGTGTACACTTCCGTGTAACTCTTTTATAAGCTCCTTTAATTCAGCAACCTCTTCGTTTACTGGTTTTGCTTTTTCTAAATTCATCTCACATAACTCCTTATAATTTCAATCCGTACACTGTAAAAATTCGCTAATTTTCGTTATATCTCCTGCATATTCCATATTTAATATACTTTTTATTTTTGCAGCTTTATCCATTCATCCCGCAATATCCCCATAATCATACGATCAAAGCACTTGCCATCTCTTTGCACTGCTTCTCTCATACATCCTTCCATCTGAAAGCCCATCTTTTTATACAGTGCGATAGCTGCTTTATTATAAGAAATAACATCGAGGCCAACGCGATGTAAATTCAATTCATAGAAAGCGTACTTTAAAATAAGATGTATTGCTTCTCTCCCATACCCTTTCCCTCTATCATTCGCATCTCCTATTCCAACGGCTAATAAACCTGTTCTGTTATTCCACTCTATGCCATGAATTGCAACAAAACCAATTAAGTGATCATCTTGAACTGTTCTTAACATAAAAGATACACTATTAGATCTCCGTCCCGTGAATAGACCATCACCTACTATTTCTTGTAACGATTGTGGGAATGCTAAATCTGTATCGACATTTCTTAAATACTCACTATCCTCTTGCCAAACAGCCATTACTTTAGCATCTGTTTCTCTAATAGCTGATAATTTTATAGTTTTATTTTGAAAAAGATTCATTGTCATTTCAAACTCCCCTTTTTAAATAACGGGGATAATTATGCTAGCCTATTTATCCCCTCGTTCCATAAACTGTTGCATAAACGGGATACTTACAATAAGCGCTGACATTGGCACATCTCCTCTACACTAAATTAACTTCATTATATAATTTTTTATTTATTCTAACAATAACAATTACAAAAAGACCCTCTGACATTAGAGAGCCTTTCGCAAATTCTTTTTACTTCATAAACATTTTCTCCGCTTCATCCATCGCCATTTTGTTTCCTAATGCAGAATAGTCAAGCCATGGTTGGTCATTGATAATGTATACGTGCTTACCTTTAACAGCTTTTAAGTCTTTCCAAATGGGTGTTTCTTGTAGTTGTTTAAATGCTGCTTTTGCTTTATCATCCCTATTTACGACAACGAAAATAGCATCCGCATCAAAGTCAGGTAATACTTCTTGTGAAATTACTTCGAAAGGACGGTTTCCATCAATTTTCTCTACACCATTTGCAGGTTGTAATCCTAAGTCTTGGAATAATATTGGTCCCATCGGTCTTTTCATACTAAATACACGTAATTCTTTTGCAGTAACGCGAATTGCCATTACTTTTTCGTTATTACCTAGCTCTTTATCTATTAAACTTTTCACCCGTTTTGATTGCTCTTCATAATCTTGTATATACTTTTCTGCTTCTTTCTTACGATTTACAAGTTTACCTACTTCTTTTAAATGATCCCTCCACGTACCTTCATCTAAATTGAAAGAATGTGTTTTTGCAATTTTTTCGTATTTTGCTAAATCTTTGCCAGCATATTTTTCATCAACATAAATTTCAGTAGGCTTTAATTGAAGTAATGCTTCCATATTTGGATCTGTTACAACGCCAAGTTTCTTCGTGTCTTTCAACTGCTCTTTTGCGTGAGGTAAGAAATCTTTTAAATCTCCCCCAATAACTGAACCTACTGGTGTAATTCCTAATGCAAGTAAATTATTCGTTAAATGAATAGACATTGAAGCAATTTTTGGCTCATTACTTTTTTCAATTTTTTTAGTTGCCTCTTCATTAGATTTCGTTTGACCACATGCTGATAATACTAAAATACACATAATGCTAAATAAAATAGTAAGTTTCTTTTTCATATGTTCTCCTTTTTAAAGTGTTTATTTTGTTTTTGTAAGTAAATAAAGAAAATATGGTGCCCCTAAAGCCGCTACTACTACACCGGCTGGAATAGAGTTTGGCTCGAATAGAGAGCGACCTATCGTATCTGCAAGTACTAAAATAATCATTCCGATAATGCCCGCTAACGGAAGGAAATGTTGATATGTAGTACCTACTAACTTTCTTGCGATATGCGGAGAAACTAGACCGATAAACCCAATCCCTCCTGCCATCGATACACTTGCGCAAGATAATCCGACCGCTGTAGCTAAAAGCAATAACCGTTCTTTTTGAACAGAAACACCAAGTCCTGCTGCTACACTATCACCTAATGACAGCGCGTTTAACGTTTTTGATTTTAGCCATGCATACGGGGTTAGTATCAAAATCCAAGGTAATAATGCAAAGACATGAATCCAATCTCTTCCCCACACGTTACCAACTAACCACCTAGAAGCGAATGTATACGTCTCATCATTTAACTTGAGAGAGAAAAATAACGAAATCGCACTAAATCCAGCTGAAACTGCAATCCCAACGAGAATAAGTCTAATAGGAAGTAAACCTTTTGACCGATCATTCGCAAGTACAATAATAAGAAATGCAGCAAGCACTCCCCCGCCAAATGTAAATAACGGTATTAAAATGGATGCACTCTCATTAATAGAATGAAAGAGAGTAACGAATACAATAAGCCCGAAAGATGCACCTGAATGCAGTCCAAGAATACCTGGATCTGCGAGTGCATTACGAGATAACCCTTGCAATATCGCACCTGAAACCCCAAGGCCAATACCAGCTAACATTGTGATTATAATTCTTGGCATACGATAATCGTATAGCACGGTTGCACTCTCAAAATCACCATATCCCAAAAGCGTTTGAATTACTTTGAGCGGTGCAATGCTCAAAGTACCTGTATTTAAACTAATTAAAATTACAGCGATACTCATACATCCAAAAATTGTAGTTACAGTAATAGCTCTCTTTTTATCCGTGTTAAAAAGATTCTTCACTTATAGCTCCCTCCCAACTTTACGTGCTATATAGAGGAAGAACGGAACGCCAACAAGAGCTACCATAATTCCTATTGCAAGTTCTTTAGGAGGATTTACTGTTCTTGCTCCTAAATCAGCTAACACCAATAACATAGCCCCTAATAATGCTGACATAGGAATAATAAGCCGATAATTAACACCTACGAATGTTCTAGCAATGTGCGGGATGACTAGTCCTACAAATCCAATAGAACCAACAGCTGAAACAGACACACCTGCAAGAATAACTACTATAATCATCCCAAGTATTCTCGTTCGATTCGTTTTTACACCTAAATTCGTAGCAACATCATCCCCCATTGATATGAGTGAAATAGATCGCCCTAATACTGTCGCAAAAACAACCGTTATAAGAATAATAGGCACTAAAAATTTCAAGTGCTCCCACTTTACACCTGCAACACCACCAGCGTACCAAAACGCTAAGTCTTGGCTTAAATCATAATAAATTGCAATACCTGAACTTAATGAATGTAAAAGTGCTGCCATAACTGCTCCTGCAATCGTTAACCTCATCGGTGTTAACCCGCCTGATGTTGCTGATCCGATAATAAAAATGAGTACTGTACTTAAAACTGCTCCAATAAAGGATACAACCATTAAATAGGAATACGGCATATGCGGGAAAAAGGCAAAACTAAGTGCTACTACAAACATCGCCCCTGCATTTATGCCAAGCACTCCTGCATCTGCTAAAGGATTTCGTGTTACCCCTTGCATAACAGCTCCAGCTACTGCAAAAGCAGCTCCTACAACTGCCGCTCCAATTATCCTTGGGAGCCTTAATTCATAAATAATTTGATGCTGCGTTAATTTCGGATTGTAATCAAAAACCGCAGCCCACACCGTTTGCAAATGAATATCCTTTGCACCGAATGCAACGGCTAAAAATATAGACCCAATTAAACATAAAATTGTTAAGCTCATAAAACATACGAACTTAATATGTATCCAACGATTATCGCCAGCATGTGCAGTAGACTTATGTAACATGTTTCATTTCATCCTTTATATCCAGTTGTTTTTATAATTATTTTTTGTTTATAATAATAAACGATAACAATTATCATTTTCATTTAGCTATTATATCTCCACTTTTTTTAAATAGCAAACTATTTTTTTACTTTGTTAAAATATTAAAAAACGAAATCCTAGATGGATTTCGTTTTTTTAGCTTTTTCAAATCTATAGAGCCTTAATAATACGTTCCATCAGAAAAAGCAACCCCACTTCCAGATTCTATTTCTTTTGAAACAGTCGCTTCAGTATTATTACAAGGCTTAACAGCACATTATTTAACTTCCTTTTCTTATTTCTATTTGGGATATGATTATATTTCCACACTTTCTTTTCCTTTTTCAACATAACTCATATCCCCGACCGACTCGACGATATATTCCCCATCTTTATATAAAATTTTCGTTACACTTGCATTTTCCACTCCAAGTTTTGTTTTACTACGATCTAGCATTTCTATTAATGCCGTTATCATAAGTCCATGAACGACAACTAAAACGTTGCCTCCCCCACTTTGAGCCGCTTCTTCACTAATATTATGAATCTCTGTTTTTATACGAGTAGAAAATACTTCCCAATCTTCCGCCTGTTTTGTAGGATCTGCTGCCCTAATGAGGTTAATTATTTCTTCAGTAGAAAACTTCATGAGTTCGTCTGGTGATGTAACACCCGCGGCTTTTCCAATAGCATCCCACATATTCTCAATCTTTTCACCTTCAAAAGTGCCAAAATTCAATTCACGCAAATCTTTCCTTTTCTCAAGTTTCATCTTGGATTGCTCACTATATTTCAATACTAAATTAGCAGTTTCGATTGCTCGACCACTATCACTACTATACACATTAGTAAAATGAATATCTTTTAATCCCGTACCTAAATTCGCGGCAACTTCAACACCTTTTTCTACTAATGGAGAATCTGCCCAACCTTGCACGCGATGATTATCATTTAATATTGTTTTACCGTGTCTTGTAACATATAACGTAACTAAATTCCCATTACTATTCGCTTTTTGATTTTTCATTATATTCTCTCCCTTTAACTTTCTATATCAATCTTACCATCTCAATTATCCATTGAGCAAAATATACGTAAGTGGATTTGCTTAATAAAAAAATGCTTCTTTTACAATTTCTTTTGTCTTTCTATAATCATTTTTTCTTCTGTTCTAATCGCTAACAATCTATATTATTCTCTATTCTTTCTTATTTCTTTTTCAATTTTACGAAGCGCTTTTTTCGATCCTCGCTCTATATCATGTTGCATTTTTCTTTCTTTATAATCGACAAATAGTGTATTTAAATCGTATCCTTCTGGGTATAATTCCTTTGCTGTTACCTCTAAGTTCATACGTTTTATATTCACTTCCATAAATTCACCTTTATAATATACGACGACATTATAGAAGTTATCTTTTTCCTTATATACGATTCCAAAATCGTTATAATCTAACAATTTCACACGATCCCCTTTTTTATATTCATAATGCGCTTCTCTTTTCCCTTGCACAAATTTCGGTTTTCTAATTTTACTTTCATTCACTTTTTCAAAACGATATTCTTTATTTCCCATGTACTCTTTCGCTCTTTTCAGTACATGCTCTTTTACGTTCATTTTATTTGCAATCCAAAGCGCATTACTTTCACCTGATTTACCGATTACTAATTTATAAAACGGTTCTAACGTTTCACCATTAAATTGCATCGCTGCGTTCATAAAGTCATCGTGCATTTCTGAGAATCGCTTAATTTCACCGTAATGCGTACTCGCAATTGTAATACATCCCGCAAGGTACAACTCTTCTAAAATAGAAATCGCAAGTGCTGCACCTTCATTTGGTTCTGTACCGCTTCCTATTTCATCAAATAATAGTAACGTACTATTACTTGACATCCCCATAATCTCAGACAGATTTTTCATATGAGATGAGAATGTGCTTAGTGCATTTTCGATACTTTGATTATCACCAATGTCTACAAATACATTTTCGAAAATAGCGATTTCTGTATCTTTGTCTCCCGCAATATGAAAGCCTGACATTGTCGCTAATGTTAACAATCCAATCGTTTTTAACACAATTGTTTTTCCGCCTGCATTCGGCCCTGTAATAATTAAACTACGGTACTCTTGACCGATTTCAAAGTTTAACGGTACAACTTGCCCTGTTAAAAGCGGATGTTTACAATTCACTAAATGAATATAGCCATGATCATTTAATTTCGGTTCCACTCCATCAATAGATTTACTAAACTTTGCTTTTGCAAATACCATATCATACTGGCTAATCAATTCCATATTAATTTTTATACTATAAATGTTTTCTAGCACCATTCCTGATAGTGTCGCTAAAATTTGATACTCCTCTATCGCTTCTTCTGCTTTCAAACTAGCTAATTCTACATTTAACTTTGTAACCGTATGTGGTTCTATAAATACAGTAGAACCTTTTGCCGAAGCTTCAACAATACTTCCTGCAACTTGGTTTTTATAGGAAGATTTAATTGGAATCGTATAGCGATCATCCTTCTTACTAATAAAGAATTCCTGAATATATTTCTTATTTGCACTATTATTTAAAAATTTCGTTAAACGTTCTTTTATTTTTCCATCTACAGAATCGATACTATTACGAATTCTTTTTAACTCTTTACTAGCAGTTGCATCAATACTATTTCCTTTAATCGAAAAGTTAATTTTTTCTTCGATACTTTTATATTCACTCATTGAAATTGCATAAGATGCTAACACTGGCGCAAAGAATTCTTTATCTAACATAAATTTTTTAACCTTTCTACATCCACGTAAAAAGTCTGAAACACTTACTAATTCTTCTGGATCTAAAATCATCCCTTTTTCTAATTTTTGAATTGTACTAGCAATATTTGAAATTCCAAAGAAAGGTACATGCCCTTCTGCATCTAATATCGCTCGTGCTTCCGTCGTTTCATTTAATCGATTTTTCACTACTTTTATACTCGTACTAGGCTCTAATTTATTTAATAATTCTTTTCCTAGCCCACTCACACAATAAGACTTCACCATTTCTTTTAACTCATTGTATTGTAACTTTTCAAAAGTCATTGTATTCATTTTGTTTCTCCTCACTATGATTGATTCTTATCATAAATGAAGATACCTACTCATTAGATTCCAATGAGCTTACCATTATACAATTACCATTTTTATACATTAAAAATATATACAAAAAAGCTGCGGGGATACCGCAGCTTTTACATTTACAAGGCATGTGTAATAACATATGAGAAAATAAGCCATAAAAAACGGATGGCAATCCCCCTATTACACGCTTTATAAAGTATTGTAGGTATCTTCATAGGTATCGAAATAAATCCATAACAAAATAAGGGGTATGATTTACATAAAAATCCCCTGTTCTTATCCGATTTATTTCATTCAATTTTTCCTATTTAGTACCTACCGCACTCACAAAAAGCACCTCTCATTAATTTATATTATAGTCATTGAAATCTAATGTACTGAAATCATCATACTATATGCTTCTCAAGAAGTAAAGGTGTCATACTTTAATGCCTATGCGATGTGTAAAAGAGGAGAGGAACACTTATATTTTTTGCAATTTGTTGTATTTCGTAGTTATATAGGAATATAACTACATGTTTAGAAAGGAAATGATTATGACAGAACTTAAAGATCGATTACACGTACCTGACAGTGAAAAATGGAATGTAACGGACATTTACCCTACAATTGAAGACTGGGAAAGTGATTATAAAAAGATTGAAATATTAACGAACGAACTAAAAGAGTTTAACGGCAACATTCACGATGGCAATCGTTTATTAGCTTATTTAACGAAGAGTGAAGAAATATCTAGCATATTCTCTTTAATGTTCGCTTATGCACGATTACAATCCGACCTAGATACACGCGATACTGACGCCCAATCCCTTGTCGATAAAGTATCACAATTACATGTAAAAGTAAGTGCAGCTAAATCATTTTTCTCTCCATTCTTACTTAGCATAGATGAAAACACTTTACATTCTTACATAGAAGAAACGGAAGGCTTACAATATTATAAAGAAGATTTATTTGAGTTATATCGCTATAAAAAACACGTATTGAATAAAGACCAAGAAGAAATTTTATCACAAATGGGTGAAGCGCTTTCCTCTCCGCAGCACACGTTTAGTATGTTAAATAATGCAGATATACTATTTGGTGAAGTGACGACTGATGATGGAAAGAAAGTAAACTTAACACGTGGAATGTATTCGAAGTTAATAGAAGATGAGAATCGTGAGAAACGTAAAGAAGCTTATAAAGCGTATTACAAACCGTATGTTCTGTTAAAGAACTCAATTGCTTCTACTTTATCCGCTGCTATTAAAAATAACGTTACTGTTTCAAAGCTAAGAAAGTATCCATCCGCTTTAGAGAAATCATTATTTGGCGATATGGTTCCGAAAGAAGTATATGAAAATTTAATTGATACGACGAAGAAAAACATTCAATCTTTACATACCTATAATAAACTTCGAAAAGTAAAATTAAACGTAGATGAACTGCGACAATACGACTTAAGTGTCGATTTAGTAGAGGGTGTAAAACAAAATATTCCATATGACGAAGCGTTTGACATTATGATCGCATCGCTAGCTCCTTTAGGAGAGGAGTATACTGAAACATTAAAAAGCTTTAAAGATAAACGATATATAGACGTGAGAGAAACACCAGGAAAACGTTCTGGTGCTTATAACTTCGGTGTATACGGCGTTCACCCTTTTATTCTTTTAAATCATCATGATGATTTAAATAGCCTTTTCACTCTTACTCACGAGTGTGGTCACGGTATGCATACGCATTATTCACACGGTTACCAACCAAGAATTTCTGCACACTACTCCATCTTTGTTGCAGAAGTCGCTTCTACAGTAAATGAAGTGTTATTAATTCACTATTTATTAAAAGAAGCGAAAGAAACGAACGTGCGTAATCATTTAATTAACCATTTTATTGAAAGCTTTAAAGGTACTTTCTTTACACAAATCATGTTTGCAGAATTTGAAAAAATTACACATGAAATGGCCGAGCAAGGTAAACCATTAAACGCTCAAGTCTTCAGCGAAATTTATGAAAACTTATTTAAAGAATATAATGGTGATTCAATTGTATTAGATGAAGAAGTAAAATACGGATGGTCTAGAATCCCTCATTTCTATCGTCCATTTTACGTATACAAATACGCAACTGGATTCGCCTCTGCCATTCAAATCGCTGATAAATTATTAAGCGGTGATCCAAATTCTCAGAAAAACTATATCGAATTCCTTAAAGGGGGATGTTCAGATTATCCACTAAACCTACTGAAAAAAACTGGTGTCGACTTAACTACGCCAGAACCAATTGAAAGTGCATTAAATCAATTTGCTCAACTTGTTAAAGAGTTTTCAGCTCTATAAAAAAGAAAAGCCTCTAGCTTTGAGGCTTTTTTTATGCTCCCTTCCCTTCTATTAAATCATTTGCTAATTTCCTAAACTCTTGATTAAATGCATCATTCATACCATTTTGTACGTTAGAGAATAATATTACAAACGTTCGTTTATCCCAGTTAAAATTATTAAATGTGTTCCAGCCAGCTAATACACCGTGGTTATGATAATAATCTGGGTAAATATAGAAACTGAATCCATATTTTCTCGCAGGTGATACAGTAAACATATCTGATAAGCTTTGTTTAGATAGCAGTTTTCCATCCATAATAGCCTCATCTAATCTTTTCATATCTTCAACAGTCGTATACATTTCACCACAACCATATAGCCAGTTCATTTTTAAGCGAGGTGCAGCTATTAACTCATTATCTTTTTTCTTATAACCTTCTGCTAAGAAAATATCTTCAGGGAGAGTTGCCCCCATACCAGATTCATGCATTCCAACAGGTGCAAAAATATTTTCTTTCACATATTCAGCGAGCGGTTTATTCGATATCTTTTCTACAATATATGCAAGCACCATATAATTATAATCTGTATATTTCCATCCTGTCCCTGCAGGAAATTGTAACGTTTGCGCTCCAATCCAAGTTACTAACTTTAAACGTGACGCCGCATCAACACTACCTTGTCCCTGTTCTGGTAACCCGGACGTATGTGTTAACAAATTTCGTAACGTAATGTTTTTATCTGCCGGAAACGATGGAATATACTTATTTACATTGTCTTCAATATTTAATTTCCCTTTTTCTCTTAATTGCATAATAGATATTGCAACGACTGTTTTCGTAATAGAACCAATTCGATATTTCGTTCTTGGCGTTGTTAATACGTTATCTTTTACATTCGCATACCCGTAACCTTTTCGTAAAATTACATGGTCTTTACTAGCTACAAGAACACTCCCATTAAATCCTTTATCTTTTAAGTATTGATCTAGTTTTTTAGCTGCAATTTCATAACGCTTTTTTTCAGCTACACTAACTTCTTTCTTATCATCCTTTTTCTTACCACTTAAATTTGAAAATGCTTTTATATCATATTTCTTATCTTTATTCGCATGTATTCGTGCAACGACACTCCCACAAAAAATAGCAAAAATAAAGAAAACGATTAACCATTTCTTTAACATAATAGGAACCCTCTTCTATCTAGTTTCACTTAACGCCTATCCATTCTATTCTATATCTTTTATTTTTTATGTATTTTATAATATTACCTAATCTATTATTCACTCTATTCTATCAGATTCCTTTTTCTCACATCTAGTTTTCAGCTACTCTCTATTGTATTTCTTTCTTACAAAATTTCCACCTTACAATCGTATGCATCCAACTATAATTTCAATTTCTTATGTAACATTTGTTACACATCACAAAGAATGGGGATGTAAACATGAAAAGTGCTGATAAACGCAATCATTTAGATGATGTGATGTTTCATTATCGGGTAACAAAAATAACATAGTTTAAATTGAATATTACAGAAAATAAAATATAAAAATAAAAGACCCCCTATTATACAAATGCTTCCTATAATATTTATCGCATAAGACAAATTATATTTTATTACAAGTAATAGACACAATGTAAGGAAGTCCTTACAATAGATTTCAATAAGAAATATTATATTATACTTTTAGCTAACTTTACAAAGAATATATATGTGCAAATACATAATTAACAATACAAAAAAGGAGGAGATACAATGACTAAAAATAATGAAACAGGTTGGAATTTAGATAATAGTTATACGACTTTACCACAATCATTTTATACAGAAATCCCCCCAACTCCTGTACGCTCACCGGAGTTAATTAAATTAAATCATTCACTAGCAATATCTCTTGGCTTTAACCCTGAAGAACTGAAAAAAGAAGCTGAAATCGCCGTTTTTGCTGGTAACGCACTCCCAGAAGGAGCTCACCCATTAGCTCAAGCGTATGCTGGGCATCAATTCGGACACTTTAATATGTTAGGCGACGGTCGTGCTCTTTTAATAGGTGAACAAATTACTCCTTCAGGTGAACGTTTTGACATTCAACTGAAAGGTTCTGGTCCAACTCCATATTCACGCCGCGGTGATGGTCGTGCTGCACTCGGTCCGATGCTACGTGAATATATTATTAGTGAAGCAATGTATGCACTTGATATTCCGACTACCCGCAGTTTAGCAGTCGTCACAACTGGTGAACAAATATATCGTGAAACAAAATTACCTGGAGCTATTTTAACTAGAGTCGCTAGCAGCCATATACGCGTCGGTACATTTCAATATGCAGCCGCTCGCGGTTCAATCGAGGACCTGAAATCTCTAGCTGACTATACGATAAAAAGACATTATTCAGAAATTGAATCTCATGAACACCGATATACTGCATTACTACAAGAAGTCATTAAAAGGCAAGCAAGCCTCATCGCAAAATGGCAACTTGCTGGGTTTATCCACGGCGTAATGAATACTGACAACATAACAATTAGTGGCGAAACGATTGATTACGGTCCTTGCGCATTTATGGATAGTTATGACCAAGGAACAGCATTTAGCTCTATTGATGTTCAAGGCCGCTATGCATATGGAAATCAGCCACATATGGCCGCATGGGATCTCGCACGATTAGCTGAATCTTTAATACCGATCCTACACGAAGATGGAGAAGAAGCATTAAAAATCGCCCAAGACGAAATTTCGAAATTCAGCGTACAGTATGAAAACAATTGGTTCCTTGGAATGAAAAAGAAATTAGGGATATTTAGCAACGAGGAACAAGATAAGTCACTTATCGAAAATCTTTTAAAAATGATGGAGAAACATAAAGCGGATTACACAAATACATTCCGTTCATTAACTCTCGATACATTAGAAAATACGGCTCTATTCGAAAGTCAAGAATTTAAAGAATGGTACGGACTATGGCAATCTCGATTAGAAAGACAAGAAGAATCGAAAGAAAACACCTACGAAATGATGAAAAATAATAACCCATCAATCATCCCTCGGAACCATAAGGTAGAAGAAGCACTAGATGCAGCTGTTACAGATGGAAACTATAGCGTAATGGAAAAACTTCTTGAAGCTTTATCAAACCCTTATGCGTATTCTACAGAACAAGAGGAATACTGCATTCCACCTGTACCGACGAATCATCCTTATCGTACTTTTTGTGGGACTTGATGCTATATTAAAAAAAGATGTGTTTATACNNGTATAAACACATCTTTTTTTGCTCACTCCTCTCAACAGGAACTTTAAAATACACTTCCCCCCTCTGCTCTTTCTTTGAACCAAAAACAAAATCCTCTCTATCCCAATGAGCTTAATAATAACTATACTTAACAAATGTTGAGAAATAAAAATCCCATTTCTAAACATTGTTATAAACCTATTGAAGCAATTCAGCAAGCAACAAAAGCCAGAGATATTTTCATGATTGAAAAAGGATTTGAGATAAAATTAGCCCTTTGCGATAATATAATTGCTTCTTCATGTGTATTTTTAAAACAATATGAACAAGCAGAGGAAAAATTCAATTCTGCCCTCTCCTCAAAACTAATTATAACCTCTGAATATGAGTATCCTTAAAATCCGTCTCATATTTCAATCCATATCCAAACATTCTATCCATTCCAATATGTGCCGTCCATATTAGGCCTATCATAATAACTATATCTATCATAAAATAGACACCTATTACAACAATTAATATGGATATAATATACGTGTGACATAAATTATATATTTTAGCACCAACATGATTATTGATCCCGTAAGCTAACATAGATAAATCTGGCGCTAAAAGGAACACCAAAAATATAATCCAACTAAATTCATATATCAAATACGTATAAATCGTGGCTAAGAATACGACCAGTCCTTCAAAATGTACAATACGTTTTTGCATTTTTCATCATTCCTCTAATTCCAATAATATGTTTGTCTCTTATCTTTCAATATTTACTGATAAGCTTTTATCACTGAAAGTTCCCTTTGTATTTTTTGACCAAATGGTTGCTAATATCGATCCTGCAATGTTATGCCATACTGCTGCTAATTCGGCTGGTAGCTTCATAACGTAGGCTAGTACGTATGCAACAAGTGGCATAATAATGAACTGAGCACATACACCGATAATGACTGGCAATGGTTTTGTAGCAATGATTTTAAAATCAACACCCTTTAGCGTCAATCCCATTCCAAACATTACAATCCCAAGTAAAATAGTTATATAACTATTTAGTCAGAGAAATGGCGCGGGAATGAAATATGCAATAACCGCGATACAAATAACCCAACATGCAAAATATTTTCCAGCTATATTGCTTATCGCTTCTAATACTTTCACCCACTCACCCCCTATCCTTCAACTGAAACACCTTATTCGGATTCAAAATATTTTGCGGATCAAGAGCTTTCTTTATTTTCTCCATTATGAATAATGCCGCCCCATGTTCTTCTTCTTGATACTTTCGTTTTCCGATCCCAACGCCATGTTCTCCAGTACACGTTCCACCTCGTTTAAGAGCATATAGAACGATACTTTCGTTTATTTCGTCTGCCTTTTTCACTTCTTCTTTATCATTTGTGTCAATCATTAAGAGTACATGAAAATTACCGTCCCCAACATGACCTAGAATACCACCAATAAGACCTACTTTATTTAATAGCTCTTTCGCATGTTGAATCGCACCAGCTAATTCCGAAATCGGCACACACACATCTGTACTCATAAGCTTTTTACCAGAATAACTATGAACGTAAGAGTATGCTAAGTTATGCCGTGCATCCCATAGTTTATTTCTCGCCGCTGTTTCAGTTTCAAATGCGATTTCTTTGCATTTATGATCAAGAACGATTTCTTTCGTAAATTCAATATCTTGCTTTAGCCCCGCTTCATTGCCGTGAAACTCTAAAAACAATGTAGGTTCTTCTCTGTAATTCGTTTCATTATAATGATTTACTTGTTTCATAGATAGTTCATCAACAAGTTCAATTCTCGCAATTGGAATACCCGCTTGCAAAATATGTATAACCGCCTCTACTGCATCATTTACAGCCGGAAACGAAGCTCTCGCTGCCATAATATATTCTGGTATGCCGTATACTTTTAAAGTTAATTCTGTAAAACATCCAAGCGTACCTTCTGATCCTACGAAAATACCATTTAAATGATAACCTGATGATGACTTAGCTGCTAAATTCCCAGTATGTATCACTTGTCCATCAGCAAGAACCACCTCTAAATCACGAACTTGATCACGCATTACGCCATACTTAACCGCTGTCGTTCCGCTTGCATTTGTAGCAGCCATTCCCCCTAACGTTGCATCTGCTCCAGGATCTACACTAAAAAACAAACCGTATTTCTTCAGTTCTTTATTGAGCTGAGAGCGAGTCACTCCCGGCTGTACTCTCACAAGAAAATCTTTCTCCCTTATTTCCATTATTTTATTCATAAGCGAAAAGTCTATTGTGATTCCTTTTTCATAAGGAATCACATGCCCCTCTAAACTAGAACCTACTCCAAATGGAACGACAGCCTTTCCGTACTGACTCGCTACTTTCATAATCTCTTTAACCTCTTCGGTCGTCTTCGGATACACAACTACATCAGGTAAACTGCTAGTATGATAAGATTCATCCTTACTATGTAACTCTCTTATCGTCGTATTAACCACTACTCGATCTTCAGGAAGTACATCCTTTAATTCATTTACTAAACGTTCAACTGTAATTTCCATTTCCCGCTCTCCTTTTCGCAATATTCTCACTATAATATATAGTTTACCATTTTTACATTACATATTCAGAAAATAAAACCAACAAAAAGACAATCTAAAAATGCTAGGTCGCCTTTTCACCCTATAACCGTTATGGCAAAACAATATGTTTTTCCTTACAAGAAGCACAAAATTCAGCATAACTAATACAAATTTCTAAAGAATCTTTTGGTTCCATTGTCCACCATCTAATAGCTCCCATTGGTGCTCTAAATGCATATTGCAACACTTCAGTTGGAACCCTTCCAACAGCAACGATTTCCGTTTCTTTAAATTTATTTTCTATCCCCTCTTGCATGGCTCTTATTAATTCCTTATGTTCCTGTTCCGGAGAAGAATGCGGAATTGGAAATAAAGTGAAACTGTAATCAGTGGGGGTTTTGTCCATCCCCCACTAATTATGAGCTCACACCAATCGGGCTTTTACGGGCAGTAAGACTCCCACAAATAGCGGGATAAATATACCGTTAATATTGGAAGATGGGGTGCAGACATGTCTCCTTCCTCTTTCTACAAAATTAAGACTATTCGGAATAAATTGAATTACACCTATGAAATCATATGTCAAATTTATAATAATATTCAATAACTCTCGTCCTCTTTTTCATCATCACTTAGTAAAAAAGAACTTGTAGCAATCGCTACAAGTTCTTTTTTAACTACATTTTAAATGACTTCTTTATTAACAGCATAAACCAAATTAATGTGAATGCCATCATCGAATGAGAGAATCCTACAATATAAGTTAATCCGTTAAAGTCCGCTCCATTTAGTTGCAGAAGCCCCCTCGCTGCCAACGAACCTAACATTAAAGTTAATGCAATGTTATGTAAAACAAACCATTTATTAAACCCTTTCACTTCATGAAACGCGAATATTTTTGCTAATCCTAAAGCAATTAAAAAGAAGAAAAAGCCAAGTACAAGTGTATGTGTATGCAAAAGATTTAACAAAGTAGACCCTAAAATCCCTTTATATTTCCCATACTCCCTAGCGAATATCCCTGACAATAAACCGATAATCAAATACGTAAACGATGCATTATATAATTTTTTCATTATGTACCTCCTTGAGTAGAATGCGTAGTATGTCGTATTTAGTAATAATGATAGTTATATATATATATAGTAAAAACTCCTAGTTACCTAGGAGTCATTGTATAAGCATCTCACTCTTTACAACCAATCTTAATTATAAAATACCCTTCTATACAAAACAATTGAACTTTATGTGAACGAGTAGAGAGCACAATTGAAATATTTTACTTTCATAAATCAAATTATTTATGTTAATATTAAAAAAATTAACAACGTTGGGAAAATAAAAACAACCTAAACAACTCATAACTAAAAGGAGCTTATAAACGATGAACGTCTCTTTACTTACACCTACTACTGATTTACAAGAAGAATACTTAGATTTCTATAATGAATGGAAAGATAGCGGTGAAACAATGATCCCGTGGGTTATCTCAAAAAATCCTACCAACTTCCTAGCTATGGTTCAAGAACTTCTCGATGCGCATAACGGAATAAATATCCCTGAAATTTGGGTACCAGATTCTACATATTGGCTCGTTACAAATAATAATAGAATTGTCGGAGCTGTTAATATACGTCATAGTTTAACTGAACATCTATTTAACGCTGGCGGTCATATCGGTTATGGCATTCGCCCTTCTGAAAGAAGAAAAGGTTATGCTACGAAATTACTAGCATTATCATTAGAAAAAACGAAGGAATTAGACATCACGAAAGTACTTGTCGTTTGCGACGCAGTGAATACCGCTTCTGAAAAAACGATTTTACATAACGGCGGGATTCGTGATGATGATTTCACTGAGGAAGATGGGAATATAGTAAGAAGATATTGGATTGAGCTATGAATGATCACAAATAAGCGAGAAAGTGATTATACACTTTCTCGCTTATTTTACACTGCTTCTATTTCAAACTGCACTGTAATGCCACTTGGATCTACCACCACAAACCCATTTGTAGTTTCATTTATTTCATGTTGTTTTTCTATTAATCTTTCTTTCACTTCGTCTAACGCTTCTTTATGCGGTAGTACAATCGTATATACCTTTAGTCCAGTTGCATGTACTGGTGGGTGTGGGTTGTTTACTCCGTTCCACGTATTTGCACCAATATGGTGATGATATCCCCCTGCTGAAATAAATAAGCAATCCTCTTCACGCTGTTGTACTTCAAAACCTACTGTTTCCACATAAAATTCATGTGATTTCTCTACATCAGCTATTCGTAAATGTACGTGCCCAACGACAGTATTAGCAGGCAAACCATCAAACTGATAATCAACAAGTGTTGCCAATTCTTTTAAATCAAGTGGTGTACTTCCTCCTGGCCCTTCACCCCATTGATCGCGCGGACGGTCTGCATAAATTTCAATACCATTCCCCTCTAAATCTTGCAAATAAAAAGCTTCGCTATATGTATGATCACTTGCACTATTAAACCTTGAAATTGGTAAAATTTCATTTGAATATGTATAACGCCCTTCTTGCTCATCCGGGCTGTCAATTACATTCTTATTACGAAGAACCCCAAATAGTGCAGACGCAAAAGCTTCACGAGTCGGAACTAAAAAGGCTACATGATATATACCAGTCGTACGCGGTTCTTGCAGTACCCCGTCCTCTAACTTTTCAAGAACAAGTAACGCGTTCTTTCCACCTTTCCCAGATAAATATGCTTTATTCCCCTCTTGCTTAATTACCTCTAATCCTACAACATTCTCATAAAAAGCAATTTGACGCTCTAAATCTTTCACTTTAAATTCAACATGACCAATACGTGTTTTCGGATGAATTTGTACCATGAATAACTTCCTCTCCTTATCCCTATATTTTCCCATTACATATAACCGTTACTATGAAGGATACAACTAAAATCATCCTATGTAAATAAGAAAAGTCAGAATTTACATGCATTTTTATTTTCATAATAAAAATGCCACCATTTCTAACTTTTAGAAATGGTGGCTTTATAACTCTTATCTCATTTTATGTACTTCAGCAACTAGCTTTCCACCCTGAATGCCCATATAAAGCTTCACAGGTGCATCATTCGTATTTTCGAATACTAAGTCTAAATATGGATATGCAATTGTAGCGTCTCTTCCTTGTGGAACATAACCTACTGTTTTAGAATGTGTAGTTCTCTCTACCATTTTCAAACCAGCTTGATCTGCTGCATTGTATAAAGTTGATGACGTTTGACAAACACCACCACCATATCCATCTACTAATTTACCATCCACAATTTCTTTCCCTAATTGATATCCTTTATCTGGCGTTGTATCACCGATTAATGCATTAAAAGAGAAACGGTCTCCTTTTGCTAATACAACTCCATTTATGCTCGCTGCTGACAAACGAATATTCTCAATACGGCCACCTGTTGAGCCACCTAAATTCGTTTCATATCTACCAATTACCGTACCACTTCCTTGCGCATCACTTAATGTTGCAGTAGGCTTTTTTTCAGTAATTGGTAACTGATATGAAGAATCCCACATACCTACATTCAACAATTTATCTACTAATTCTTTTTCCATTAATTCATAAGAAGGCTTTCCTTCTTTCCAACTTCCATCAGGAGCTATACGTGAAGGGACCATCTTTTTATCAACGATTTTCCCAACCTCACTAGCAACCTTCGTTACTGATTTTTTAAATTTCGCCTCATCTTCAAAATAACCTAAACTCGATAAATCTAGTTTTTTCACTTCAGTACCAGTACGACCATCAACTAAACTAATCGTATCCTGTACTTCTGCCTTAGCCTCTACAGTATGTCCACCAATATCACTTACTAATGCAACATCACTTACTTTTGTACTGCATCCACTTACAACAGCTACACATAACACCCCAATTAAAATACCCTTGACTTTACGGAACAATATTCTCTCTCCTTTTCCCCAACATCACTTTTATGTATTATTTCATTTTTATGTATGTTTTGTTACAATCATTTTACAATATATTTATAAAATGTTACAAGCTATTTTTTATTCTATATAAATTACTCTTTTCTTTTGTAACTGTCTATACATATTCATATAAAAATTTAAGTTTGATAGAACTACAACCTTTATGTAACTTCCACACTTCCATCCAGTATATACCATTAAACGAAAGAAATACAAATTTAAAAACTCCATGTTCTTATTTATAAAGGGAAATCCTGTAAACATAATTAGGTATTTGCCGTGCCACTGTTCCGCTTTTACACATACATTATGGTGAATTTAACCTATTTTAAAGAAATGGAGGATGTTTTTATGTACCCCTACAATCCATATGATCCATATAACCAAAATGGTTATCAGCCTCAATATGATTTACAATCTCAATACCAACAATATATGGATCAAACAGAACAAGTTAATCCATATGACCAAAATAGACAATTTCAACTCCCAGTCTCTCTTCCTGGTACTGGCGGACGTCGATTAGAAAGACGAGTACATGATCTTGAACAAAGAGTACGTCAACTAGAAAACACAGTTGAGCGTCATACACGTAGACTAAACCGCTTAAACCAACGTTTACGTACAGTAGAGAACCGACTGAACATTCCATTTTCAGCATTAGAAGACGGATTTTAATTTCGAAAATAAAAAATATATGAAGGAAGGGTCTCCCCCTTCCTTATATAAATTGACGAAAGTTTTTTCCATCTCTATACTGATAAGAGTTAATGAAATGAAACAAGGTGATAAATATGGATTTTGAAATAAATTTTCTCTCCTTTTATGTTGTACAAGTAGAAGGAAAAGGTGAAGCAGTTGATAAACGCTACAAACATTTTCAAACATTAGACGCTGAAGAATATGAAGATAGTTCCTTAAAAGAATTTTTAAATGGTGAATTATTAAAGATATCGAAGCGAAAAGTAGAACGTCACGCAAAAACAGAACAAGCTCCAACAAAGATTGGTCGCTTTATTGTAGAAGAAGGGCACGAAATCGATTCAAACCCTCATTACAACTTATTTAATCGTATTCGCTTTGCAGAAACAAAAGAAAACTTCAAAGATATGAGCGAACCTCTCGTTTATACATATCTTGATACAAGTGCTATTCGTGGTGGTGTATTTTTAATCGCTCAAGCAAAACTACGCAAATACTTTGATGATCCGTTCGTATTCGTTATGAAATGTGACTTCGAACCAAAAGTCGCTTCTATTTCAGATGAATCAACGCTTATTCGTAACGTTGAAATGGCCATCACAACAAAAAATATGAAATCCATCCAATATCCATATATGCCCGAAGAAGGTATAGTCGAAATAGGCGAACTAAAAATACACCAAGCATCACATGCCCGTTACTTTGAAGACTTCTTAAAATTCGTAGAATACGAACGCTCTATGCCTGAAATTATGAAAACACAAGTAATGGACATGGTATACGATCAAATTGAAGATGTATTTGAAGAAGGTACAGAAGAACGCGAACAATTCGACCAAGCAATGGAAGTATGGGCTGCCAGTCCTAAGCGTGAAATCATGGAACAGTTTTCAGCAGAAGAAGTAATGGAAGCAACTGCTCAAATCGTCGAGCACGCTCCTGAAATTGAATTAAAGGTAAAAGCTGATCATATCTCTGTGAAGGCTCTGCTTGCTGATTTCGGGGACCAAATACATATTGCGAAGGTACATGACCGTTATGTATTAATGATTGAAGCAGACGCACTTACATTTGAGAAAGGCTTCTCTCCTATTGAGTTTCTGAAACCAGATGAATTGCAAGATGTTATGGAGCGGATTGAACAGAAGCAGCAGTATAGCTATAGTCCAGCAGAAATTGAATAGAATAACTACAAAAAGTCCTATCTCTTTAAAAAGAGATAGGATTTTTTACATGCAAAAGGATTGAAATAATAAAGTGAAACTTTAATCAGCGGGGATTTTGTCCATCCCCCACTGANNCCCCGCATTCGCCGAATTTTAAGGTGGGAGTCTTACTGCCCACAAATAGCGGGATAAATTACTCAACAACAGATTAACATTCTAACTACCTGTTTAATTCTTCTCCATCTCAGCCAAATACTTCAACTGCCTTTCCGCCTTTCTCACCGCCGTACGAAAGTGTTTTTTCAGAAGTTCTACTGTTGATTCACTTATATAATATCTTTCCGTTATACTTTCCCACGTGTTACTACTTTCAAATGTACTCCAAACGAAAGGACGTTCTGTATTTTTTCTCATTTCTTTAAATACCCATTTCCGGATCTTTTTTTTCGCTTTTTCTGTTAATTTTCCGTTCTTTATAAGTTCAAGCTCACCATGTCTTTTGTATCGTTTATTAATATCTCTCTCGCTGTATACTTTAAGAAATACATTTGCTGTATTTTTAGCATCTGCTAAAGCTCGGTGCTGCTTCCCTTCCCAAGTTAAACTGATCTGTTCCACGGCAAATTGTAAACTTGGTGTATGCTCAAATAATTCTTCATACGCTTGGAAAACAAATTTCTGCAAATCAAATCGGTTTTCTTTTTCCATACACGGACATTCTACGCCGTGTAATGTACAATCTTGAGATAGAAAATGATAATCTTCTTTTCCCCATGAAACAAATATAGAATCTTCTCCGATAAACTGAATAAATTTCCCTATAATTTGAGGGAATTTCTCTACACCAATTAAATCTTTCTTTGTAATTCCAGTTAATTTTGTTGTATGACGAGTTAATGGGGCACTTGGTTTTACTAACTCTGAAAATTCTCCAATAACCTTCATTGTACTCACATCTATTTTTACAGCTCCAATATCAACTATCTCTGACGGATCTTCTGATTTATACGGCCTAAAATTCCTTTCAATATCAAACACAATGAACTGTGTAGCATTTTTCAATTTATTTACCTCTTTCTAAATTCCTTTTCACACACATACTTTATTTTCAGTATTTATTCATGCACTTTATGCATGAAATACCTCGTATAAAAAACGAAAATTCAGTCTTATTATCATATGTACATTGAAGGATATTCAATAAGAACGCAAAAAAAAGAAGGGCAAGCCCTTCTTTTTTTATAATTACTTCTTGTTTACGTTAGTAGCTTGAGGTCCACGGTTACCTTGTTCTACTTCGAAAGTAACTTCTTGACCTTCTTCTAAAGTTTTGAAGCCTTCGCCTTGGATAGCTGAGAAATGAACGAATACGTCTTCTCCGCCTTCAACTTCGATGAAACCGAAACCTTTTTCTGAGTTAAACCATTTTACTTTACCGTTTTGCATGAAAAAAATCCTCCTACAATGTACCTATATGTACATATTCATTTTCAACCACCTTACAATAATAAACTAGACATTAAAAAACTGCAACCTCAGAGGAGATTTAACATTGCTATCCTCCTCGGAAGTTACAGCTCATTTAAATCTCTATATTATTAAAAGTAAAATGGTTTAACCCTACTATATCATATCAATATAATAAAAGCAAAGTTTTTTTAGCTATACAACTTTTTGGTTCCATATAAACTACATTATCTTCGCTATGTAAATCCCTAATTCGTTTTTGAAAGCCATTTAAAACTTGTTTCCATTCTCCGTCTTGTTCAATAAAGTGAAACTTTAATCAGTGGTGGTTTTGTCCATCCCCCACTAATTATGANNTTCCTCGCATTCGCCGAATTTTGAGGTGGGAGTCTTACTACCCACAAATAGCGGGATAAATAAGCCATTATATGTAGTAGCTAACATAAGTTTCCCATCTCTTAACATTGTAATAGCAGTCGCACTTAATATTGTCTCCACGTTGACACTCCCATTCTTAGAACTTCTCAGCAAATGCAATGGCAAAATTACTGCATTTTTCAATATCCTCTTCATCTTCTGGAGACAGTTCGATTTTCAGTCCTTCTTGTACAAGTTCTGCACCGCGTTCTACGAGACGTTCTTCAAATATCGTTACTGCTTCACAAAACAGTTCATACGCCGTATCACCTGATCCGAATACAGCTACTTTTTTCCCTGCTAAATCTATATTTTCTAAGTCCTCATGGAAATCTTCCGCCTCAAATGGTAATTCACCATCACCCCACGTATAAGACCCTAAAATGATTCCATCATATGCTAACAATTCTTCAGCATCCGTACCTTCCATTTCTTGCAATACTACTTCATGGTCAAAAGCATCTAAACTTACTTTAATTAAATCAGCAATACTCTCTGTATTTCCTGACATACTTGCATAAGCAATTAAAATTTTCGCCACCTTGACATCCCCCTCTAACAATAAATGATTCTCATTCTCATTATATTAATAATGAGAATGAATTTCAATTTCATTTTTATTATTTCTATTTATTCCATAAAAAAGCACGGATAACTATACAATCATCCGTGCTTTTTTATTATTTTTTAAAAATACCAAATGGCTTTCCAACTGGTAATACAACTTTTCCGAAATGTGTATTTAACACTGCTGCTGCTGAACCATAGAAAGATAATAATGAAATACATATCTCAGAATACGCTGCTAAATTATGCATTGCGTGCGGCATAACACCTAAAGTACTTAATGAAAGACCGATAAATAAGAAATCAATAAGTACGAAAATCATAAATAATACTTTATGTGTCTCCATTGCACCAATTGTCATAAAGATTGTAAAAATTAAGTATCCGATAAAAGCTACACCAAGCTGTTTTGGATCTACGGATTGGGCTAACTTTTCGCCAAATACTCCAAGTTGAATTAACCAAGACGTTCCAACACCTAGCCAAAACAGGCCGTACGCACCAAATGCTGTTGTTCCAAACGTATTGTTATGCTTTGCATCGTGAATACATGCAAAGAGTTGTGCAAATCCTCCTAAAAAGATTGCCCATGGTAATACGAATGAAACACCATCTGTTAAACCTAACTTTTGAGATGATGCTACAAGTGTTACCATTGCTAATCCAAATAGACCAATTCCAGATGGATCTGCTGTTGTCATTTTCACATGATGTGTAGTTTGATTGCTCATATAAACCTCCTGATTATAAACATACTCGAATACAATACTTAAATCAGAAGACTATGTCAATGGTTTTTTTTGTATGTTGTCAGACCTTAAACTTTGTAATAATGAATATACTTTCAACCACTTCATAAGGCTTTATATTCAATTTTTTAAGCTCATTTATCGGCATCCATAACGGAATATAACTCCCTCTATCTTTCTTCTTAAACTTCTCACCTTTCCCACTTCCGAAGACTCCATCCGTCATATAGGCATCATAATAATATTCAGTATCTTTATACTTTACCTTTGTAATAAGTTGCTTTACTTATATTTGTACCCCTAATTCTTCATAAACCTCTCGCTTCGTTGCCTCTTCAGGTGTTTCTTCCTTCCAAATTCCCCCGTCCGGAAAAACAAAATATATTTCACCTTCTCGAATACGTTTTATAAGTTGACGTTTTTTATCGTATAACCGCACTTCAAATACCTTTGTTCCAGAATAAAGTGAAACTTTAATCAGCGAGGCTTTTGTCCATCCCCCACTGATTATGAGCCTTCACCAATCGGGCTTTTACGGGCAGTTATCTCCCGACTAACTTCCTCGCATTTGCNNCAAATAGCGGGATAAATAGATTGAAAAGATTCATGATATTGCCCCATTTGATGTCTCATATTTTTCGCTCCCTTCCATCCCGTTTAACATGAAGTAATTACGATATTATATATTTTTGTTTCATATTACAATATTCATCTTCCTTCCATATTTACTCTCCAACAAAATCAATGAATTTTTTGTCTCACCAAAGAAAATTATTAATACTAAAAGATGCTATACTATATACGTGGTCCAACAAAATTCCGCACATACGAGAGGAGTTTATAAAACTATGCGCTACGTTATCATAACAGGAACTTCACAAGGTTTAGGTGAGGCAATCGCCGCGCAATTGTTAGAAGAAAACACGAGCATCATCTCTATTTCAAGAAGAGAAAATAAAGAGCTTACTAAACTTGCAGAGCAATATAACAGCAATTGCATTTTCCATTCCGTAGATCTTCAAGATGTACATAATTTAGAAACTAACTTTAACGAAATCATTTCGTCTATTAAAGAAGAGACTGTATCATCTATTCATTTAATCAATAATGCAGGTACACTTGCACCAATGAAGCCAATTGAAAAAGCAGAAAGCGAACTTTTCATTAGGAACGTTCAAATTAATTTACTTGCACCTATGATTCTTACCTCTACTTTCATGAAACATACGAAAGACTGGAAAGTAGATAAACGTGTTATAAACATTTCATCTGGCGCAGGAAAAAATCCTTATTTTGGTTGGGGCGCTTATTGTACAACGAAAGCTGGTGTAAATATGTTTACACAGTGCGCGGCGACTGAAGAAGAGGAAAAAGAATACCCAGTAAAAATTGTCTCTTTTGCGCCCGGTGTCGTCGATACAAATATGCAAGCACAAATTCGTAAAACAAATAAAGAAGACTTCACAAATTTAGACCGCTTCATCGCACTAAAAGAAGAAGGAAAACTGCTTTCACCTGAATACGTTGCGAAAGCTATTCGTAACTTACTAGTGACTGAGGATTTCCCGCAAGGTGAGATTATTAGAATTGATGAATAGCGAAAAGGCGTGCTAAAACAGCATGCCTTTTCATTCTATTCCTCTAAAAATATGAGCACAGACTCTATAATTTGTTCATAACCAATTTCCTTATAAATTTTATTAGATGTCGGATTCGCTAAATCAGTATACAGTGTAGTTGTTTTGTAACCTTCATCTAACATACGCTGACTAAGTGCGGCTACACAATTAGATGCGTATCCTTTTTTCCGTACTTCTTTCGGCGTGTATACGAAATTGACTGTTATATTATTTGTAGTTGGTCTCGTTTTTGCAGCTACAGAAACGAGTTTACCGTCTATTTCTAGACCAAATAGACGATTATTAGCGATTAATTCTTTAAATCCTCCTTTTACGATAATATTCGAAACTAATAAGTTCAATTCATTTTCAATCTGTAAAATTCCTTGCTTTTCATTTTCAAAGGCAACATCTTCTGTTAGAAATGACCCTTTACGCTTTTGAATCATACGTTCCATTTCTTTTTTGAATAAAAACTTCTGGTGATATAATTTCTTTCCACTCTTCTTCTAAGTATTACTACCTATCATACCTAGGAATGGCAAAAAAGTACTTGTACATAAAAATAAACTCAGCGCCTAAAGCACTGAGTCTATTTAATAAAAGTCGCATCATACTTATCACTTTGCAACACTTGGAAATGTAAATTCGCTAAATGTTTACGTATTTCTGCACTGTCTTCTTCATTTAAATTATTTGCTAAAAATACAATTTCTGTACAGTTCCCGCGTTTATCCATAGCATAAACTGCTTTTGTAACTGTCCATGGTGTATAACCATTCTTTTGCCCTGCGTGTCTGAATGTTTTACGATATTTTTTGGCGCTCATATCCGTTTCAACAATATCCGCCCACACTTTTTCTTCTGCTTCTGTAAAGCCACCTTTATGATTTGCCTTTTGAAGCAATACCATATAATCATTTGCCGATGCAGCAGGCAATCGATCTGACCAAATTTTATCATATCGTTCCTCTAAATAAAGAGGAATCTCTTGCTGTAATAATGGCCCCTTCTTTTTTAAGCGCTCATGAATAATCATCGCATATTCACGATATTGCTCTTGAGACATTTCTTTTAATTTTTTCTCTATTTTATATTTTGGAACATGTAGTTCTTTATGCAAATATCCCGGAATGTATAAAGATGAAACGATCGGAAATAGTGGTTGATGTGTAGGAAGCGATAAACTTTGTAAATTTCGATTAATGTTATCTAATCCTAACACTTCCATTAAATACTCAGTATTTGCATTTGAACTGAACTTAACCATTCCTTTTGCAACTTCTTCTAAAGAAACTGCACCTTCAGTTATCTTTCCTTTTTTTTGCAGATACCTTTGCCATCTATCTTGTGCGCCACCATCTGTATTCGGTACATAATAACGATTCACATCATCAATCGACACGAAACTAGACGGGTCAATTTTCCCTTCTGTAACTTGTTTCGTATATTCAAGTGCCACAATTAATTTCATCGTACTTGCAACTGGTAGTACAACTTCAGGATTTACAGAATATACAACTTTATCATTTCTTTTTATTAAAAGTGCACTATTTTTTTCATCTTTATGTTCTTCAATAAAGGATACTATATACTGTGCATCATCATTATTTGAACTCCATACTTTTTTCACTAAAAAATTACCCGATATTAGCAAAACGAAAATACCCACAATCACTGCGCATACTATAGTTTTTTTCAAGTAACATCCCTCTCCTATTGTGTAACTCTTCTCTCTTTATCTTTAAAAAACGAAATAATGGAGATGGTTATTTAAATAACCATCTCCATTATTTTACCTTGTATTCTCCTATCATGTCTACGTCATAATTTTCACGAAGGCTTCGAGAAATTTTTTATAATGCAACGACCAACCAATTCGCACCCAATTTTTTAAGGCTTTTGAGTCAGGTTGAGGACGGAAATCAGCAATACTCTCACCCTTTGCAATACTAACTGTATCTACATCGACACGGCGATACACATAATCTACAAGGGACGGATTCGCCGCGACCATCATTGTGACAACGTCATGCACTGGACTTCCTGTTATTTTCGGATTTAACTTTTTATAAGCTTTATAATAATACGTAAAAATCGGTTCAATTAATTTATTAAAACTCGTTTTAGAATGTTTCGTAATGTATTTTATCATCTCTGGCGTAATTATAGCTTCAGATGTAACGTTAAGCGGCACTAATGTCACATTCTTAGCATTTTTCATAACTAATTGTGACGCGATGGGATCACCATGAAAATTCGCCTCTGCGACTGGTGTAACATTGCCAGGAATTAAGAACGCACCGCCCATTATATAATATTCTTTCACATACTTCATCATCGGCTTTTCTAAAATAAATGCTGTCGCTAGTGTCGTTGACCTGCCAGCATCAACAATGATTAATTCCCCTTTATACTTTTCAAGAATATCGAAAAATGCACAAAAAGGTTTTATATTGGGTGAAAACGCTTTTGGAGGTTTAATTGGTCCTAAACCATCTGCACCGTGAATCTCCGGATAATACGTCACAAAACCCTCAGAGAAAGGGATTTTTGCTCCATTAATAACAGGTATATCTTCCCTGCCTGCTAACTGTAATAAATATGCCGCATTACTTGTCGCCTTTTCTTGTGTTACATTCCCATACCCAGTTACAACACCAACAATATCAATATCAGGATGCAGCAATCCATACATTATGGCTAAAGAGTCATCAATTCCCGGGTCTCCCAAAAATAAAATTTTTTTCATCGACCTCAACTCCATCCCCTCAATTGTTATTAATTTATGAATAGCTATAGGTATACAGAATAAAAAAGAACAAATTTATACGAAAAAACACAGTCATATAAGGACTGCGTTCGTCATTTAACCTATACTGTTTTTTTCACAGCAATACTACTTCCAATGATGTAAGCGATAAACGCAAAGCAAATGGGGAAGACAACTGTATGTATACCGAACGGATTTGGGTAGAAAAGATGAATACACATATATGAGCCTACCCCTACTAAAATGGAAGCAAGCGCTCCTGTTGCATTTCCTTTCCTCCAGTATAATCCTAATACGATTGGCCAAATGAATGCTGCTTCTAATCCACCAAAAGAAAATAAATTTAACCATATTAAAAAATCTGGTGGTTTAATCGACGCTGCATAAACGAGCAGTCCTACGATACCAGTAATCCACAGACTTCCTTTTTTTATCGTACTGTCTGCCGCATCTCTATTTATGTAATTTACATATATATCTTTAATAATCGACGAACTTACAAGTAACAATAGCGAGTTTACTGTAGACATAATCGCTGCCATTGGTGCAGCTAAAAAGACTCCCGCTAACCAAGATGGTAATACTTCCATTGCTAATAATGGCATCACTTTATCAGGCACTGTAACGCCTGGCAGTACAACTCGTGCAAACACTCCTGTTAAATGCATACCAATCATAATTGTACCTACAACAATTGTTCCAATTATTAATGCTTGATGCATAGCTTTTGAATTTTTATAAGACATTGCACGCACGCTAATTTGCGGTAAACCAACAACACCAATTCCAATTAAAATCCAAAATGATGTAACATATGATTTCGTTAAACTGCCATCTGCCCCGAACGGTGTAATTAAATTTGGATTGATTTGAACAAGTTCCTCCATAATCTTTTCAATTCCACCACCAGCAATAACAGTAGCAATTAAAATGATTGTCGTTCCAACTAGCATAATGATACCTAATAACGTATCTGATAAAGCGACTGCACGAAACCCACCAATTAATACGTACACAAGTACAGAAAAAGTAAATAAAAATAGTGCTGTTGTATAAGATAGACCCGTTAACGATTCAATTAATCGTCCACCGCCGACCCACTGTGCTACTGTTGCTGAAAATAAAAAGATAATAATACATAACGCAGAAAGAATAACGACTGCTTTATTATTGTATCTCCCCTTTAAATAATCAATTAGAGTAATTGCTTCCATCTTTCTTGCGATAATTGCAAACTTTTTGCCGATAACCGTTAAAACGATATACCCTGTTACAACTTGAATCGCCGATAATAGTACCCATCCAAGCCCCATATTATAAGCAATACCAGGACCACCAATAAAGCTACTTGCACTACCATATGTAGCAATCATTGTCATCGCTAATAATAAACCGCCGAGCTCACGTCCACCAAGAAAGTATTCTTGCAAAAATCTATTGTGTGCCGTTGCTCGCACGCGCCTTGAAGCATATACACCAATTAAAAATACAACGATAAACGAAATTATCATCGGAATGATTACATACCAATTCATCTATTATTCCTCACTTTTTTCTTCCTCATCGAGTGAAATATCTTGAAATACAAAACGAACAACTAAACTAAGCAAAATAACCATAACGATAAATCCAACGATACAGCTATAAAAAAACCATGCTGGAAAACCTAATACGTATGTATATTCGCTTGGATTTTTACTGCCAAGCCCATAAGCAAATCCGTACCATATTATAAAATTGATAATAGCAAGTCCAAGACCAATTAACGCTTCTCTATGGGCTATTCGAAAGCGTGGATCATCATGACAATTCTTCATTTTCTCCCTCCTCTTACGATGTATTATTGTACCATTGTTCTTCTAGTTTTTCCTACTAGAAAGCAAAAACAAGCAGGGTTTTTTATCATCATATAGAAGTTTTTCTTACATTACATATTTTTTACAATTGTAACACAAATGAAATTTGAATTTTCAGTATTTGTTAATTATGATTTTAATTAGAGGCTTTCCATCTAGTTCCCACATCCTTGATTTCAGAATAAACGCCGTCTCGTACTGCGTTTACATTATATTTTCAAGGGGGTTATATAATGAGTCAACTAGCTGTAAATCTTCATAAGAAGGTAGAAAAGTTTCTTCAAGGTACGAAAAAGTTATATGTGAATGGAGCTTTCATTGAGAGCGCTTCCGGAAAAACGTTTAAAACACCTAACCCAGCAACTGGCGAAACACTCGCTATCGTTTCTGAGGCTGGTCGCGAAGATATTCATAAAGCTGTCGTTGCAGCTCGCATGGCTTTTGACGGGGGGCCTTGGTCTCGTATGAGCACTGCTGAGCGGAGCCGTCTTATGTACAAGTTGGCTGACTTAATGGAAGAACATAAAGAAGAGCTTGCACAGCTCGAAACTTTAGATAACGGAAAGCCAATCCGTGAAACAATGGCAGCAGACGTACCACTTGCAATTGAGCATATGCGCTATTATGCTGGCTGGGCTACGAAAATTGTTGGTCAAACAATTCCTGTTTCTGGTAATTACTTTAACTATACACGCCATGAAGCTGTTGGTGTCGTCGGTCAAATTATTCCTTGGAACTTCCCACTTCTTATGGCAATGTGGAAAATGGGAGCAGCGCTTGCTACAGGATGTACAATCGTTTTAAAACCTGCAGAACAAACTCCACTATCCGCCCTATACTTAGCTGAATTAATTGAAGAAGCTGGATTCCCGAAAGGCGTGATTAATATCGTCCCTGGATTCGGTGAAACAGCTGGACAAGCTCTCGTTAATCATCCACTCGTTGATAAAATTGCATTTACTGGTTCTACTCCAGTCGGTAAACAAATCATGAGACAAGCATCCGAATCGTTAAAACGAGTTACACTTGAGCTAGGTGGTAAATCGCCAAATATCATCTTGCCAGATGCTGATTTATCTCGTGCGATTCCAGCTGCACTTTCTGGTGTTATGTTTAACCAAGGACAAGTGTGCTGTGCTGGATCACGCCTATTTATTCCGAAGAAAATGTATGATAATGTCATGGCCGACCTCGTCCTTTATTCTAAAAAATTAAATCAAGGTGCAGGTCTTAACCCGGAAACGACAATTGGCCCTCTCGTTTCCGAAGAACAGCAAAAGCGTGTAATAGGCTATATTGAAAAAGGGATGGAAGAAGGCGCTGAAATACTTTGCGGCGGAAGTAATCCATTCGATCAAGGTTACTTCGTTTCTCCTACCGTATTCGCTAACGTAAATGATGAAATGACAATCGCAAAAGAAGAAATTTTCGGTCCAGTTATTTCGGCATTACCGTTTAACGATATTGATGAAGTAATTGAACGTGCAAATAAATCACAATTCGGCTTAGCCGCTGGTGTCTGGACGGAAAATGTTAAGACAGCACACTATGTTGCAAGTAAAGTGCGTGCAGGTACAGTATGGGTAAACTGTTATAACGTCTTTGATGCTGCATCTCCATTTGGAGGATTTAAACAATCTGGTCTTGGCCGTGAAATGGGATCTTACGCATTAAATAACTATACAGAAGTGAAAAGTGTTTGGTTAAACTTAAATTAAATGAAAAGAACCTGACCTACCTGGTCAGGTTCTTTTCATTATGTATTCCTTTAAACTTGCAGTCCTCCGCTCACATTTAATACTTCTCCTGTAATATAGGATGCATATTCTGATGCTAAAAAGGCCGCTGCGTTTGCGATATCTTCTGGCGTTCCAATTCTACCAACTGGAATTGCTCCAATCATCTTTTCTTTTACTTTATCTGGTATTGTTTTTGTCATATCTGTATCCATAAATCCTGGACAAATTGCATTACATGTAATACCGAAACCTCCAACTTCTTTCGCTGCTGTTTTCGTTAAACCAACAACTCCAGCTTTCGTTGCCGCATAGTTTGCCTGTCCAATATTTCCCTCTCTACTAATAGAAGAAATGTTAATAACCCTTCCATACTCTTGTTGTCTCATATATAGAAGAGCTGGTTGCATACAATAAAAAACACCTGTTAAGTTTACTTGTAACACTTGTTCCCATGCTGATTTCTCCATTTTATGTAACATAGCATCTCGTGTAATTCCTGCATTATTTACTAAAATATGCAGTGCACCAAATGTTTGGACGGCGTATTCAATTAATGATTTCGCATCATTGTGATTACTCACATCACAACGATATTGCTTCACTTCATATCCTTCTGCTACTAATTCATTTGTCGTTTCTTGTAACTTTTCTTCATTCACATCACTTATTAATACTTTAGCCCCAAGTTTTCCAAAAACCTTTGCGATTTCTTTTCCTATTCCTTGCGCACCACCTGTTATAACAGCTGTTTTCCCATTTAGAAACTCCATCCCTATCCCCCATTTCTATTATTTATACTGTATATTTCGGCTTTTTACTTTTCAAATCCTCTTTGTATAAAAAAGTCTATTTGTGTCAAACTAACTTTGCAACGTCACATAAAACACAAGGAGTTTGTGTCGAATGAACAAAAAAAATTTCAAACGAAACAAAGATGCTGATGGCATTGATGTCGAGTTCTCTCGTGAACTCGCTGACCACAATGACTTAGAAGCAAACGCACGTGCAAATGCCGCTGATGCACGTCAAAAACGCCAATCAACAGAAAAATAAGGTGAATCATGACCTTATTCTTTTCAACAGGGACCTACTACCCAACAAAATAAACCGAGAGATATCTCTCGGTTTATTTTCTATATTTTTTTACATAATGTGCCAAAGTGAGTAACGGATATATATGGGCATAGCTATGATAACGAATATAAAACCCACCTGGTAAACCTGTTCCAGTAGGATATTTTTCATTTCCAGTAGGATTATCTAACAAATATGAAATACCTTTTCGAATAACTGGTGTTTCTTTATCATAGTAAGAAATGAGAGCATCTAACGCCCATGCCGTTTGGGATGGGGTACTAAATGGTAAAGTAACAAATCTTTTCTCCACGCTACTTTGACAAGATTCTCCCCAGCCACCATCTTCATGCTGTATATGTTCAAGCCATAAAGCTGCCCGTTTCAATGAAGGATGAGCAGAAGGAATCCCTAGTGACCGTAAACCAGTCATCACTGCCCAAGTACCATATATATAACAAATACCCCATTTCCCATACCATGATCCGTTTTCCTTCTGTACATCTATTAACCAATTTATCGCATTTTGTGTTTGTTTCTCAGGTAGTTCATTCTGCGTGTATGTCCCAAAAAACTCTAACACCCTACCTGTAATATCTGGTGTAGAAGGATCTGTTATCATATCACTTGCATTTTCAATTGGTAAATTTACTAATATACGGCTCTTTACCCCTTTTTCAAAAGCCCCCCAGCCACCATCATTATTTTGCAATCCTTTAACCCAATTCACCCCTTTCTTCCAAGCTGCATCTACACTTTCATCCTTTCTACTTCGCGCCAAAGCTCTTAACACAGCAATTGTATCATCAATATCTGGAATCGTCGTATTCACGTCTGAAAAACCCCATCCCCCCGGGGAAAGCGTTGGTGCATGCATACTCCAATCCATTTTTTTCGTGTGTTGCTTTTTTAACAAATACGCTGATGCATTTTGAATCACTTTACTTTCTTTCGGAACATGAGCATCTTGTAAAGCATAACTAAGTAAAGCTGTATCCCATACAGTTGACGGAGAGTTTTGCAAATGATTCCCTCTTTCCATCTTCCATATATATGATGTTATCCCCGTTATAGCCTTTTGAATAATTGGCGATTGAATCGAATATCCTAATGCAAGTAAAGCATACATCATATAAAACGAAGCACTTGCGTAACTATATAACGTTCCATTTTCATCAATACGCTCTTTCACAAAACGTTCTACTTCCTCATATCCTTTATGATGTAAAGAAAGTGGATAAGATATAATCTTCTTCATATCACTTAATAATGTTTGAAAGACTGGAGATCGATCCTCTCGAAACCACCCTCCACCCCCACCTGCAATATGACTTAAATTTGGCAATAGTTTTTTCCCGACATGAAATCTCTTATTTAAACAAACCATCATCGGAATTAAATGGATACGTGCTGAGCTACTTAATTCAAATATACTGAGAGGAGAATCAGCTTGCAAAAACATAATGGGTGTGGGGAAGTAAAATAAGGAAGGAAATTCATACTCGCCATGAATCGCTAATAAAAACTTCGTCATAAAATGAGCACGCGCCACTCCCCCGCGTTCCTTAATAAACATTTCCGCTCGCTTCATATTCGCATCTTCTTTTGTATACTTTTTTGAAGCAAGTAGGGCAGCATAGGATTGAATTGTAGCTGATAAATTGCCACCCATTTCATCTTCGTGTAACTTCCATGTCCCTTCATTTGTTTGAAGCGATGCGAGCCTTTTTACAAACGGTTCTACCTCTTTATCTCTCCCTATTAGTTTTAACAAAAAAATCATATGGCAATCTGTTAATAGTGCTCCTTCAAAACAAAACCTCCACGTACCATCTTGCCTTTGCATCGTTTGAAGTGCAGTTGTTCTTCTCGCTATTTCTTCATGCACTTTCTCATATAGTAACAAGTTATTCACCCATCCTTTCGAAATCCGTATAACGATATTCAAAAAGGCAACTGAGTATGTATGAAAATATAAAAAAGCAGAACACATAATATGTTCTGCTCATAAGCAATATCCCACTCCAACAATAATCCCTAATAAAGCACCAACTACTACTTCATATGGTGTATGTCCGACAAGCTCATTTAACTTCTTATATTCTGTTTGTCTACCGTGAAAAAAGTCATTCAATATTTTCGCTTGTTTACTTACTGCAAGCCTTACTCCTGAAGCGTCATACATAACAATAATGGCAAAGATAGCAGCAGCCGCAAATACGGAGCTTTCCACACCTTCCACAACTCCAACACCTGTCGCAAGCGCTGTAACAGTTGAAGAATGAGAACTTGGCATCCCACCTGAAGCGAAAAACGTTGCAAAATCAAATTCACCCGTTTTTACTAATTTAAAGACTACTTTCGTTAATTGTGCTAAAAACCACGAAATCACAGCAGCCATAAGCGGATCATTATGTAAAATTGTTTCCATGTTCTCAGCTCCTCACTGACTATAATGGAAATTCTATATAGTATCAGTATAAAGAAAAATGCGTAGAAAATACTACGCATTATGATACTTTTGCTGATTTATTTTTTATAAATTTCGGTTGTTTCTGTACTAAAAACTTTGTTTTTGCTATGGAAAATACAAATAAAGCAACCCATATGCAGAAAAATGCAATCATATGAGTGGATGTAAAATGTTCACCAAATACGAATACACCTAAAAACAAACTTATCGTTGGCGCAATATATTGTAAAAAACCTACCATATAAAGCGGAATAAGTTGCGCCCCTTTTGCAAAATAAAAAAGTGGTAATGCTGTAACGACACCGGCTCCTATTAAGAGTAATATCGATATCATTGAAATAGACCCAAATGAACCGAAACCATGTGTCCCCGTCATAACAAGATAAATTATCGCAAACGGCGTCACTAACATCGTTTCCATCGTAAGTCCAATTGTCGCATCATAATTTAACATTTTTTTCGTTAATCCGTATAATCCAAATGAAAGAGCAAGTGATAGAGAAACCCACGGAATAGATCCGAAACGTACTGTTAAAATGATAACCCCTACTCCCGCTAAACCAACTGCAACATATTGCCAAAAGTTTAACTTTTCCTTTAAAACAACTGTACCAAGTAAAATACTTATAAGTGGATTAATATAATAACCAAGACTTGCTTCAATTACATGATTATGATTAACGGCCCATATGTAAACGAACCAGTTCCCACTAATTAATACTGAAGCTATTGTTAATGACATTAATAATTTAGGTCGTTTAAAAAGGTTCACAAACTCCCGAGTAAACTGACGAAACCTCTTCGTAACACCTAATACAATTAACATAAAAGCAAACGCCCAAACGATGCGGTGTGCTAATATTTCATCTGCTGGAACTTCCTCAACCCATTTCCAATAAATCGGTAGAATTCCCCACATCGTATAAGCACCCGTCGCATATATAATCCCTTTTTTTTGCTGTGCTGATTGACTCCCCATCTTCCTTTTTCTCCTTTTCTCGTTTTTCTCCATTATACGGCCTCACATGCTCACTTTACCAATAATCAATCCGCAATTCTTTCGACATTTCTCATAACTTTTCTTTAATAGATTCTAATTTACTTGCAACTACATGAAGTGCTGACCATTTCAAAACCAATAAAAAAAGTGCAGATTTTCATCTGCGCTTTTTTTATTCTTCCACTTCAGCTTCTGCACTACTATTTTCAAGCTGCTCCTTCTGAGCTTCTTCTTGTATCTCCGCTGAAATCATTCCATAATAAAGCTCTGGATATAATCCAAATATTTGATATACACTTCCTAAAAATGGCATCAGAATCCCTCTTTTCTAAAGTTGTATCGTCACTCTTAAGGATTCCCTTTTCATTCATTATACATTCGTTTTTGGCAATTCTTCTTCATCATGAACGTGTAATACATTTTGCCATTTTTTATAAGGAGCACTATTTGGATCCACATACCCTTTCGCATACGAACAATCCCACAATTGTTTAATAAACATCTCTTTCTCTTTCTTCGCAACCATATCGGCACCTGTACCGTAATAATTTTGGAAATATAACTCAATTTCATCAAGGAATAACCTTAATAATTCATCTGACGTTTCTTCTAACGTCAGATCATATTTCGCCTCACGGTCATACATTAAAATCATATCTAAAATATTGTGGACATGTTCTTTTCGAAGCCACCTTACATCTTGAGCTCCTAATACGAACGGATGTGTATATAAATGCCCACCTTGCAGCATCGCTTTCTCTTGTTCCTCTTCAAATCGAGACAAGATGTTTTCATAAATAAACGGATTATGAAGCAATGCTCTATGCAGTTTATAACTTTCACTTGAAATATTTTTCCCCATCGACTGAATTAAGAAGCTACGCCCAACGCCATTGTATTGATACACAAACTGACCATCAACTGCAACTAAACTAATCCAGCGATACATATATGCATATAGTAACGCACGATTACATTTATCATAATCTAATTTCGTTTGAGTCACATTCAAGTCTGGCATAAAGGCTGGTAAGTGCCAATACTTATCTAAGTGCGGTGTTAAACTAGATTTTTTACTATTTAATTTGTTCACACGGCGATAATACGATTGGAAGTAGTCACCTTTATCATTCATAAAACCGTTCGCAATATGTCCTGATGATAATTTAGGAAAGTCTTGTAGCGATAAGCCGTAATGTGCTCGATAACAGATAACTTCAAATGGTGAAAAAGCTTCATTTACTGTATCTTTTTCTTTAAACATTTCTTGGATTAATTCCTCTTGCAGTTCTTTCTTTAAAGAAGGATGTATACCCCAATATTGTAATTCCCTATGATGTGCAACTTTCGGAACGAAAGGACTTGCTAAATGGAAAAGGTCTTCAATTTTTTCACGAACGTACTCATCACGATTACATTTCTTATAATCTGCTTCTTTCCGCAATGCCTCCACAATAGTAAGTTCCAATTTATCACGATAGCGCACTTGCAGTTCGTCATAGCAGTAACTCAATATATGTTCACGGTAGAAATCTTCAACCTTTTTCGACTGGATCTCTTCCGTTTTCGCATCTCGGCAATATTCCCCATACAAACTCATATAAATTTCCGCTGATATATCTTTCGGTAAAACACCTAAATTTAAATGTTGCTGCATATCTTGCCATATTTTTTCTTGCAGCTGTTCTTCAGCTAATACGTATACATTCGTTGGGTTTGTTTTCCCTTCGAATTCCTTGCTTCGTTTTTGAATTTCGAACAATAAATTTTCACGTGTTTCGTGTAAATTATCAAAAAACCTTTCCCAATATTGAATCATTTTACTAACTGATTGATATAACGATTGATACACGAGCTCTAATAGCATTTCTTTTCGATACTCATTTAGTTTGTGCACATATTGCGTTATGATGTCTTCAAATTCTTTTTTAAACAAACGTTGCTGATTATTAATCATTTTTCCGAACCAGCCTTGTTGCTGAGCAATTTCTACGCGTCGTACTGCTGTTACCGTTCCATCAATATTACTCACATTAAATTTCTTATCATAATTTTGAATTAAATTACGCTTTTGCTCATTATTTTCATGTAGTCGATTCATTTTTTCTACTAACTGCTTTCGAATTTCATATAACATAAAACGCGCTGCTACAGGATGAACGGGATCTGTTTTCTTTAAAAACCAAGTATTTAATTGATATGACTGTCCCTCAGAACCACTTGGTGAAAAGCGATCTGATTCAATCATGTTATATAAAAGAGTCGTTACATGTTCATGTACACGGCTCGGAATCGCATACGCATATAAACGAACCGCATGATCAACTCTTGCTACTTCCCCTTTCATTTGTTCCATCATTTTCAGTTTCGCAGCTGAAATTTTACACTCGTGCTGTAGGCGATTTAATTCCTCATCTTTTTGCACCGTACGCTGTACATAGCTTTCTACAGCCTCTAAAAACAGTTTAGATTTCGCAACGCCAACTTTACCACCTTCTGCCCCTTCACGCGTTTCATTGTACATTTGTCTATAGAAAATATGGGCTTGTTCTGGACGGGTAGCAAGATGTTCTAAATCCTCCAAGTAACTTTTGCCACGCTCTGGTTTTTCACGCTGCATACCACGTTTTATATCTTGATCGTACCTTTGTTTCTTTTCTTGAAAGAGTTGATCTACATGAAGCCACGATTCATCTAAACCTTGCACAGCCCATTTTAAAGCGCAATATTTTAACACATGTTCATATGGATAAATAAGTTTTGCCGTTCCTGCTCCGCAATATCTCCCTTTCCCGCTTGATTCTGCCAATTGCTGAATTTGATTATCTTCTTGTGCAAAATGACTTGTGGACATTGGACTGAATAATTGTAAATAAATCGTATTCGCCATTTGCTCCATATAATCCGATAAGTTGTGTAAATGGTGCCCATGTAAATTTTCATAATCGTACAAAAAACAATAATTGTACGGTAAATGATGTTGTTTAATCGTATGATTCGTTCTCCCATCCTCATCTACTTGATCTGGGCGGTATTCTAATTCAATCGTTACACCACCACGTTTTGATAATTCTCCAGTAGAACCGAGCGTAATAGCGTGCAACTCTTTTAACGATGCATAGCCGTTTGCTTGCACCGTTTCAAACTCTTTCGCACTAACCGTTCTCGTCTTAACTAAAACATCCGGCATTAAAAACGCACCACGTATTAAAATGTTATGATGCTGTAACTTTTTTCGAAGCATTTCACGTAAATATAATGCGATTTGCAAAAACATCCCTGAACCTGTTCCACCCGCTAGTGATGTTACTATAATGACACGCACACCATATTCTGTTTGATCACTTGTAACCGGAAAAATTTTCTCTATTTCTTGCCAAAAGGAAGTCAATTTATCTTCTTTCATTGCAGCACGTAATGCTAAACGGGAAATAACACGTAACTGTCCTGCCCCTTCTGTTAGCGGTTTATCAAGTATAGTCGGATCCATCGGAAACCACTCTGGAATCGTCGGATCTCCCGCAATATACTCTCGCGGCGTTTTACTCGAACTCGTTTGCGTCTTAAACTTTCGAATATGATCAAATTTACTCAATGTATTCACATCTGTATCAAATACGTGCATAGCTACCTTTTTCCGACGCTCTTCTGGTAATTTTTCATATATTTGATGTGTCACAGTACTACCGATTCCACCTAAACCAATTAATATCGTTGGAACTTGTAACGTCATGTGAACCACCTTCCTATTCTTGCTTGTTTGAAAAGAAAGGGAAAGGGCGCATCGAGTCCAATGCCCTCTTATCCCTAGCTACTATTCACATTCGTATCTGTAAATCTCCTTACCATATCCTCTATCAATTAATAAAAGTTCATTTGGATACAGTGTCTTATGTCCCATTCCTACTTCATCCTCTGTTATAAACATCCCATCAATAATCATTCCAACTACTTGTGATTCTTTTGCTACAAATATTGATTTCGAACCTTTCTTTGCTATAAAGGTAACGGATTGCACAGTCTTTCTTTCTGCTCTAAATGGGATACCAAAATAATGTTTCCACCATTTATTCCGAAGTAACTCTGGTTCAGATTGATATAGCCAATCTTTCGCCACCTCTTGGTCCCATTCATAATATAAGAGTGCTTTCCGGTGAAATCTCGGACGAATAATCCATCCTAAAACAATTATTCCTACTACTAACAGCAATAAAGTGATAGGAATGACAAACTTAAAAATAAGCGCATATTTTTCATAAAACGGTGCATTTTGAATATGAAGTGATATTTCTTTCTTTACATCTTGTAATCTTGAATCCTGTATAGTGATGGTAGCTTCTACGGTGCCGGTATCGGTAAAATTGAATGTGTCGGAGTAATAAGGACGAGGATAAACGTAAATTTGATTACCATGTTGTTTTATTTCATAGTTGATGGATTGTTTAGATGTGACACCAGTAAATTTTAATAGTTTTCTTACAGCTCCTTCTGTCATCGGTTTACCATCTAACTGCGGTTGTAAAATAAACGGTTTACTATTCTCTAAATTTGTTACTTTTTCTTCATAATCTTTCGTAACAGCTTGAAGTGATAATTTTGGTTTTTCAGTTGTTTCGATTTTAAACTCTTTCGTCTGTCTATAAAACCCCTTTATGTTCATATGAACTTTTCCGCGCACTAACTCTTTAGTAAACTTCGTTTCGTAATAAAACACATGTCTTTTATCGTCCCAGTTCATCGGATATTGTTTTCCGTCTATTTCTACTTCTGCTTGAAAGTAAGAAGACTGAATTGGCAATTCAGTAGGCTTTGCTTCAATAACAGCCGTTGCACCTTCGTACATTTTTTCAACATTCCTTTGACTCTTATCATCTTTGTCATAAGTAGAAACGGTATAATTAAGCGCCGGTTCAACAAGTACTTGTAATCCTTCTTTCTCAATATCTCGATCCACTTCTATCGTATATGTTCCTGGCTTAATAACTTCCTGATTTTCCGTACTTATATGAACTATATATCCGAATAATTTCGCTTCTCCTGGTGCATGTATGGAAAAAGAAGATTGTAATTGTAATGGTTTAGAAATTTGTGTGACCTGATAATTAGACAAAGAAGGTGATTGTCGTACAATCGTCATACGCTTTAACGGAAATGGTGTTGTAATTTCTATTTTCTTCCCTACTACTTTCGTTTTTACAATCGATTCAACAGAAGAGAATGGGTCACGATTTGCAACTAATGCTGCCACTTGATTTACACTTTTTACAATACCATCCTCTCCACTAGATGGCATCGTAACTCCATTTATCTCTTTCTTCCATATTTCTTTAAACGTATTTAGTTGTTCTTTTTCTTGCTTACCTAAATCTTCTTCCATCGTAATTAAGACTGGGTGTAACGATATCTTTTTTGCATCCATTTCTTTCTTAAACTGTGCTAACTTCTGTGTGATTTGTTCTTTTTCGCCAACCTTATCTTTCTCTAAATCATTAAATGCCCCGTCAGTTAATACAATAAGCCAAAATTCACGTTTTCCATCTATATCTGCTTCCTTTTTTATAGATTGCATTGCCGTTTCTACTGCGCTAAACGGAGTATTTAAATACGTTTTCCACGCTCCAATTTCATCAATTTCAGTTTGCCTTGTATCCTTTATTAACGAAATGTTTAATAGATGATTCGGCTTGCTCATTGGAACGTAAGAAAATGTATCTTTTTCATCTAATAGCGCAACTAAACTTTGCAAAGCGTAATTGGCATACTTCCAGCGATCGTTATTTCTCATGCTGCCTGAATCGTCATATACAAGTGAAACGACCCTTTCCTTTGCCTCCTCTCCTTTTCCAAAAGCTGAAACAGGTAACCATATAAATAGAAACAACATGAACGTGGCACAAATTCGAATTTTCATGATGAGGCTTCGCCACCTTTGTAGACAAATTCCTATGTTTAAATTTATGAGAGGAAACAAGATATATGACTTGTATTTTAGGGCAAATTGCGCCTCATAACTTTATTATGTAAACAATTATATGGACTTAGTAATATTTCTTCTAGTATTTTCTATCTGCTTATATAAGTAAAAAAGCCTGTTTAAGCTCCATGCTTAAAACAGACTTTTCCTACTTTTCATATTGAAAACACATAGCAAAAAGTTTGATTTATTGCTTCACATATACTTCAACAATTGGATTTTCCTTCTGATCCGCATGTAAGCGTAAATTCTCTTCACCCGTATTATAAATGTTAGCTAGCAGCATAACCGTTAGCAAATTAGGTATCTTCGCATCACTTCCATATTTCCTTTCAAGCGCTTCCTTATATTCAAAATCCAAATCCCCCTGCACATATGTATACACTTCAAAACCATCTTCTAAATTACAAACTACGGTATCAATAATATCTGCTCCTACTTGTTTCTTCATTTCACCTCGCAATGCTCCTATAAAGTCTTCCCAAGGAACTTCATACGTCTGAAATTGATCTGTAAATTTCATTCCCTTTCCTCCTCACTATAATTTCCTTTATATATATTTCCCCTTTCGTATAACAATTATGATAGATAGGTCATTCGTACAAGCCACACTTGTCCCCCTTACATATCGTATTACTGTAATGCGGAAGGAGGAAAGGACATGCATAAACAAAAGTGTTATGATACATGCCGACGTTATTTCGGAAAAGTTGTCCGAATTGAAAATGTTGATGGTCGCATTCATTTAGGTAAAATAATCGATGTGACAAAAAATTCCGTATGGATTGAGCCCGTGCAGCAGCGTTCATCGTTTGATACAGGATTCGGATACTATGACGCATACGCAAATGGTGGTTGCGATATTTGCGGTGGTCTTAGTAGATGTGACAACTGCGGCTTTGGTTGGGGCGGTGGCTGGGACGGCAATGGTTACGACAACTGGGGCTGGGGCGGTGGCTGGGGCATTGTTGAACTCGGATTTGGTTTTATTTTTGGAATTACTTTAGCTGCATTATTTTTCATTTAGCATAATAAAGTGAAACTTTANNCCGAATTTTGAGGTGGAAGACTTACTGCCCACAAATAATGGGATAAAGAGTTGGCTAACTTTAACCAACTCTTTTCACTATTTTTCACATATAAAAATACGATGCCCTAAAATATGTTGATATAGAAGTAGTACTTGTTCATGTTGTACCCATGCTTCATATAACTCACCCGGAATATATGTTGATACATTCCATTCTGGCTCTTCCATATACCCAGCAATCGTTTCTGCAATTGTGCCACCGCCAGCAATTGTAATTCTTTTAAAATTTGCTTTCTGAAATAATTGTACCCACTCATTCTCAGTTAATAGTTCTTTCATCCCATATAATTGGGCAATTTTTTCTTCCTCATTCTTCTCAATATGCTGATTAATAATCATTTCAATCACAACTAACTTTCCATCCTTCTGTAATACACGATAGCACTCCGAGATAACCTTTTCCCGATCTGTAAAAGCGAGTATCGATTCTCCGAGTATAAACTCAAATGAGTCACTCAAACAAGGTAATTGCTCTACATTTCCTTCAATCAATTGTATATCTAATCCTTCAAACGACCATCTTGCTTTCGCCTTTTGAATCATAATTTCATTCTTTTCAACTGCTGTTACTTTATAACCACATTCTTTTGTCATATACGCCGCTGTTTTCCCCGTACCGCAGCCTATCTCAAGGACATTCGCTCCATATTTAAGGGGTAGTTGTGCTAACAATTGTTTTGTTAACGCAAAACCACCAGGATGAGCACTCCCTATTCCGTAATAAGCTAGGAAATCGATGTAAGTATTTCGTTTCATAGGATTCTCCTTCAAGTTTTCTATAATACATATATTCATCCATAAAAAAATAGTGCACAAAAAAAGCATTTTCAAGTGCTATAATACCGCAACTTGAAAATGCTTTTTTCTTTTATTATTTCTCTTCTACATACGCCCATTTGAAACTATATTCCGGACTAATATTATGTTTCACAATTCCCTTTACATTCGGTTTCATAACATATGCTTTAGCACTTTGATGTAAAGGTACAAGCGCTACATCTTCTTCAAGTAACAATTTCTCTGCCTTCCCTAACTCTATCCAACGTTTTTTTGCATCAGTCATCCATTCTGTCTTACTTTTATTAATAATGTCATCATATTTTGAATTTGAGTAGCTCATTTGATTCTGGGAATTTTTTGTTTCAAACATATCAAGATACGTCATCGGATCCGCATAATCCGGATTCCAGCCGCCATATGAAAAATCATAATCTTGGTCTGATTCTAATTTTAGTTTTTGCTTAAATGGTTGAAGTTTAATATTTACTGTTACACCTTTTAGATTCTTTTCAATTTGATCTTTTACGTACTCCCCAACTTTTTTCGCATTACCAGTATCATAATTTAATAGTTCAATTGTCACTTGATCTTTTCCAAGTTCTTTTTTCGCTTCTTCCCAAGCTGCTGCTGCCTTTTTGAAGTCTTGTTTTAAACCATTCTTGAATGTTTCTGCGAAATCTTTACCGTCTGATCCACTTGCTAAACCTTTTGGTACTAAGTAATCAACTGGTTTTGAACCATCATTTAAAATGACATGAGTTAAACCCTTCTTATCAATTGACAATGCAATTGCTTCACGTAATTTTTTGCTCTTTAACGGTGTATCTTGCCCACCACGTTTTTGATTTAAACGTAAGTAAAACGTACTTGTTTCTGAATATGCTCCAAACTCATCTTTTTTATTTCTATATTTATCAACGAATTCTCCTGATAAAATTGCGAAATCAATTGCATCTGTATCATATAAATTTACCCTAGTAGCTCCTTCTTTTACTACACTATAATTAATTTCATCTAGTTTTACTGTCTTTTTATCCCAATATTGATTATTTTTCTTCAATTTCCAACCTCGCTCATGTTTCCAATCAGTAAGTACAAATGGACCGTTATAAATTGTTGTATTAGACTCTAAACCGTATTTCTTCCCTTGTTCTTTTACAAACTTTTCATTTAATGGATAGTATGACACGAATGCCATTAAATTCAAAAAATATGGCACTGGTCTTTCTAATTCAACTTCAAGCGTATAATCATCTACCGCTTTTACACCTAATGTAGAAACTTCTGCTTTCCCTTGATTAATTGTTTCTGCATTTTTAATATAGTAAGCAATAAATGCATACTCAGCAGCTGTGTTTGGATCTACTAGACGTTGCCATGCAAACACGAAATCTTTCGCTGTTACAGGATCACCGTTTGACCATTTTGCATCTTTTCGTAATTTGAATGTATATTTTTTACCATCCTCACTTTTTGTACTAGATTCTGCTACAGCTGGAATTGGCTTATTATCTTTATCAAGACGATATAAGCCTTCCATTGTATTTCCTAAAATTTGTGAGCCAAGTATATCTGTATTTTTAGAAGTATCCATAGTTGGAATTTCATTTGTTTCCGTGCGATTCAATACTTGTTTCGCCGCATACTTAATATTAGATTTTTTCTCTTCCCCACCACTAGACGTCGTAGTCGTTTTCTTTTCCCCACCAGATCCAGAACACGCCGTCAGCGCCATACTCACAGCTAACACTGGCACCACAACCGCCGTGAACTTTTTCATCTTTTTCTTCATTTTTGTACCCTCCCCGATTATATGTGCGAAACTAACTTTGAGAGATTTCCTGTTAGTTTAGTTGACAGAAAATTCCCATTAGTTAATATTCTACTTATTTTCTGGGTTTTGTAAAGTTGTTTTTGAAATTTTTAGAAAATTTACCTTTTGATTATAGTAACGGTATATTTTTCTATTACTACTAAATAGATTATTCCCCCATCTACTATATGTTAGCAATATTTTTCTTATTCTTCTCTATGTAAATAACAAAAAGCATTCCAAAAGTAAGTAGTCTACTTTCGGAATGCTTTATCATTTTTCTTTCTATTGTATGCGATATGATTCTCGCTATAAAATAAGCTAAGAAATTTGCATATATCCTCTTAAAGATAGCATCACTATCTAAAATTATTTTCCATCTTTTTCAGTTATATATGCCCACTTGAAGCTATACTCTGGGCTAATGTTATGGTGAACGATGCCATGTACATATGGCTTTTGAACGTAAGCATCACCACGTTGGTATAAAGGTACAATTGCTACATCTTGTTCTAGAAGTAATTTCTCTGCTTTTCCTAGCTCTTCCCAACGTTTCTTCGCATCATTCGCTAATTCACCGCCAGCTTTTTTGATCATATCATCATATTTCGAATCAGAGAAACTCATTTCGTTCATAGAACTGTTAGACTCAAACATATCTAAGAATGTCATTGGATCCGCATAATCTGGATTCCAACCAGCATATGAAATATCATAGTCTTGATTTGATTCTAATTGTAGTTTTTGTTTGAACGGCTGAAGTTTAATATTTACTGTTACACCTTTTAAGTTTTTCTCGATTTGATCTTTTACATATTCTCCTACTTTTTTCGCATTACCAGTATCATAATTTAAGAATTCAATTGTCACTTGGTCTTTTCCAAGTTCTTTTTTCGCTTCTTCCCATGCAGCTGCTGCTTTTTTCGCATCTGGCTTAATACCATTTTTAAATGTTTCTTGGAAGTCTTTACCGTCTGGTCCAGCTGCTAATCCTTTCGGTACTAAGAAGTCAGCAGGTTTAGATCCATCATTTAAAATAACATTTGCTAAATCCTTTTTATCGATTGAAAGTGCGATTGCTTCACGTAATTTTTGGCTCTTTAATGGCGTATCTTGTCCACCACGTTTTTGGTTCATACGGATAAAGTACGTACTTACTTGCGAATAAGTCCCGAACTCTTCCTTATTATTTCTATACTTATCAACAAACTCTCCCGTTAATAACGCAAAATCAATTTGACCGCTATCATATAAATTCACACGTGTTGCTGGTTCTTTTACAACACTATAGTCAATTTCATCTAGTTTTACAGTCTTTTTATCCCAATATTGATTGTTCTTCTTTAGTTTCCAACCTTCTTCATGCTTCCAATCAGTAAGGACGAACGGTCCGTTATATACTGTTGTATCAGACTCTAAACCGTATTTATCGCCTTTTTCTTTTACGAACTTCTCATTTAATGGATAGTACGATGGGAATGCTACTAAGTTTAAGAAATACGGCACTGCTTTCTCTAATTCAACTTCAAGCGTATAATCATCTACCGCCTTAACTCCTAGTTCCGTTACAGGTTTTTCACCTTTATTAACCGCCTCTGCATTTTTAATTGGGAATGCAATAAATGCATACTCAGAAGCTGTGTTTGGATCTAATAAACGTTGCCATGCAAATACGAAATCTTTCGCTGTTACAGGATCACCGTTTGACCATTTTGCATCTTTACGCAGTTTAAATGTATATTTTTTACCATCCTCACTTTTTGTACTAGATTCTGCCGCAGCTGGAATTGGCTTATTATCTTTATCAAGGCGATATAAACCTTCCATTGTATTTCCTAAAATTTGTGAGCCAAGTGTATCTATATTTTTAGAAGTATCCATAGTTGGAATTTCATTTGTTTCTGTACGATTTAGTACTTGTTTCGCTGCTAACTTTTCTCCAGACTTACTATCCCCACTAGAGCTAGAATTTGTATTTGGCTTCTTATCTCCACCTGTAGAACATGCTGTTAGTGCCATACTCATTGCTACAACTGGTGCTACGACTGCTGTTAATTTTTTCATCTTTTTCTTTTTCACTTTTTGTACCCTCCCTAAATTCTTAACGATCTCACTTTAAAAATTTTCTGACAATTATATTTTTATTTTTACTCAGAAGATTCTTATTAACTATTATTCTACTAATTTTTCGAGTTTTGTAAAGTGATATTATTGAAAATTTTTAAAAAATTATTTTTTTACAGTAATATTCATAAAAATCCCATCTTCTTTCGAAACATTATATATCATTAAATTATATGTATTGATTTAATAGTCTTCATGTCCTTTTGCTATAAAATACTTGTAAATTATTGTTAATAAATAATGTATATTATTATAAACATCTTTTCTAAAAAAATAAAAAAGTCAGCAAAACTAATCTGGTACCTATG
>NUMR01000099.1 GCA_002578045.1 Bacillus cereus | reverse complement strand
CGACTTATGGGACAGCCCCTTTATTTTACTTCTACTGTTTCTTCTTTATGTTCATGCAGTTCGCCTTTTTTTACATGCACTTTCACTTTGTAAGCACCGTTCTCTTTGAAGGTATGTTTAATTTCATACTCTCCTTTATTTCCTTCCTTTGCTGGAATAAATTCGTGTTTTTCAACACCATCTTTCCAAATCTCAAGTTGCACTTCAGCACCAGTTAACGCTTCTTCTTTTTGCATTACATGAACTTTCATAGTTGATTCAGCATTTGCTTTTATGTCATCAGCCATAAGGTGAATCATTGTGTTGCTTTTATGATCACCGTGTCCTGCACTGTGATCGTCATTTCCGCTTTTCGCATCTTCTACTTTTGCATTTCCTACAGCCACTTTGACTTCTGGCATAACATGCATTTCACGTGCATTTGTATGAGCAATAATATGATATACTCCATCCGTTTCGAATGTTTTCTCTACTGCATAAACGCCTTTTCCTTTATGCTTACCATCTAACATCTCGTGCTTTTCGTCGCCAGTTTTCCAAATTTCAAACTTCACGTCATCAGCATCCGTTACTTTTTCTTTTCCTTGTGTAACAAGTGCTTGTACTTCTGTTTTTTCACCAGGTTTAATTTCTTTTGGATTCGTTTGAACTGCTACTTTTACAGCTTCAAGTTTCTGTTCTTTTTTCGGTTCTTCTTTGTTTGTATTACAGCCAGCCAAAGCTAGCATCGCGATACATAACGTCACAATAAGTTTTTTCATCATCGTTTCCTCCTTCATACTTTATTTAGTATAGGGGAAATGCATTGTAATATTCCAGTCTTCTGCTGAAAACAATATACGAAATGTTTGTGAAGTTTCTGTGAAACGGTTTACTCTTCTTAATCTATGAAAAAAAGAGCATAGTAGCTATGCTCTCGGATGAAACTGTTTATATACATCTTTTAATCTAGTTTTTGAAACGTGCGTATAAATTTGCGTCGTTGAAATATCTGCATGTCCAAGCATCTCTTGTACAGCACGTAAGTCTGCCCCATTTTCTAATAAATGTGTAGCAAAAGAGTGACGCAACGTATGAGGTGTAAGCTCTTTTTCAATATTCGCTTCTTTCGCTAATCGTTTTAAAATTTTCCAAAACCCTTGTCTTGATAATCGGTTACCATGATGGTTTAAAAAGAGTGCATCTACTACCTTTTTCCCCATCAATTCTTTTCTTCCTTTTTCAATATACTTTTGAATCGCTTCCGTCGCTAAACTTCCTAGTGGAATAATTCTTTCTTTATTCCCTTTCCCAATGCAACGAACAAATCCCATCGTTAAATGTACATCTTCTAAATTTAATGCAATTAATTCTGAAACACGAAGTCCTGTTGCATACAGTAACTCTAGCATTGCCTTATCACGAATTCCAAAAGCACTTGTCACTTTAGGTGTTTGAAGTAACGACTCTACCTCATCGACTGATAATACTTTTGGTAATTTCCGTTCTCCTTGCGGTGTTTCAATATGTACTGACGGGTCGTGCTCTACCGCTCGTTCACGAAGTAAAAATTGGTGAAACGAACGAATCGATGCAATATGACGCGCCAATGTTTTCGAAGATTTTCCGTTTTCTTTTAAATACTGCAAAAAGTTAACGATGTGCAAACGTGTCACTTCATGAAAGGTTTTTACCTGTTCTACATTTTGCAAATACTTTACATAGCTTTTTAAATCACGTTCATAAGATACTACTGTATTTTTCGCTAATCCTTTTTCGACAACCATATAATGAATAAAATCTTGTAATTGATCTTCCAATCTACACTACTCCCCATTTTCATAGAAAAACATCATTCTATTTACGAAAGCATCCTTTACCGGTTCTTCATTCCCTGATACTTTTTCTACAGTCTCTTCTTTTGGCTTTTCATAACGATGATAGCTTTCATATTCTTCATTTATCCATAGTATAGCGAAATAAAACATAATCGTACAACTTGTAAATAATAAAAATACTTTTATTCCATCAAAAGTTAATTTTAAAGCTCGGCGCATTGTAAATTCCTCCAAAATAATAAGTTATTACAACATATGCCAAGCTTTCACCAATTTATACCTTATCCAAATAAAAAACCTCTTCCTAGATCAATAGGAAAAGGTTATTTTTCATCTGGTTCATTTTCTTGACAATTTTTACAAATTCCATGGAATGTTAAACGATGATCTTTCACCTTAAAGCTCCAGTCTCGTTCTACTTTTTTCTCCACTTCACCAAGTAAATCTTCTTGTATTTCTTGTACAGCACCACATTGTGTGCAAATCAAATGATGGTGAAAACGCTGTGCACCTTCTTGGCGTAAGTCATAGCGTGAAACACCGTCTCCGAAGTTAATCTTATCGACAACTTTTAACTCAGATAATAACTCTAAAGTTCGATAGACGGTTGCTAATCCGATCTCTGGCGACTTTTCTTTTACAAGGAGGTAAACATCTTCTGCGCTTAAATGATCTTCTTCATTTTCTAGCAGCACACGAACTGTTGCTTCACGTTGCGGTGTTAATTTATAGCTCGCTGCATGTAATTGTTTCTTAATTCGTTCAATTCTTTCTTCCATTCGGTACTACTCCCTCCTCGCCACTCTTACACCATTATATCAGAAGAAGGGCTTCTGTCAAAAGAAAAAACAATAAAAACAAATTGATAATTATTCTCAAAAAGTATTTATTTTTTATTAATAGCCTCAACGACTTCTTTCATTAAAATTGGTGATGCATAAGCCTCCACACTAGAAGCAAGTGCTAACACCGCTCCAATCATAAGAAAGAAGCATGTATAGCGAATTAATAATGGTAGTAGTGGCTCGGTTGTTCTCCTAATAAATTGATGCCTAATCATCCGTAAAGAAAAACTTGCAGCAATTGTTGTCATAACGAGAAAGACTGGAATGATAATTAAATTTTGTGGCAATACAGATACAAATGCTAATAATAGCCCATTCCATCCGTGCTGACTTACTAAAAAACCTACTGTGAATCCAACAACTACTCCTTTTACAAATAATAAAATAAAAATAAGTGGCAATCCAATAATTGAGATTCCTAAAATCCAAATAAATCCAATGTATTTTAATTGCGAAAAGTAACTTTCTCGAAACATTTCTCCCGCAATAGCAAGTTCTCCTTTAGAAACTTGTCCAAAAAAACGTTGTAAATAAAATGATAAATCTTGCTTTTGATTAATTTGTAAACTATTCACAAGGATAGCTCCAAATATTACTCCCATCAATAATAAAACAGCGTTAAATATATATAATGAAGAGTTCTCCTGTATGTGAGACATTACGCGGTCTTGCCAAGTTTTTCGCCACATTTTTCTTCCCTCCGTTCACACTCTCATTAAAAATATATGAAAGAAAGAAAAAAAGTATGACGAATTAACATTGAAATTCCGCTCTACTTTGCTAAACTAAAAAGTAGAGAATAGGAGGGATTTCTCTTGAAACCATTATTATTAGATTTTCCAACATTATTTCAAACTGAACGCTTACAAGTTCGCAAGCCGTTTCCAGGTGATGGTGCAGAAGTATATGAAGCAATCCAAGCTTCTCTAGAAGACTTAGTACCATGGATGCCAATTGACGCTGAAACAGAAGAGAGTGCTGAAGAAATTGTTCGTAAAGCTCATGGACAGTTTTTACTTCGCGAAACACTTGATTTTCACTTATACGATAAAGTATCTGGTACATTCATCGGAGCTATTACGCTCAAACCTGAAAACTGGGATATTCCAAAGTTTTCACTTCACTTCTGGCTACATAGCGCGTATACAAGACAAGGCTATATGACCGAAGCGATTAAAGGTGCCATTCAATTTGCCTTTGATAAGCTAGGTGCTAGAAGAATTGAAATTCGTACTGATGCAACAAATGCAAATGCATGTAACTTAGCAGAACGTTTAGAATTTATTTTAGAAGGTACAATGGAAAATGATCTCCTAGCACCAGACGGTAGCTTACGTGATGCACGTGTATATGCAAAAATTAAATAAACACTCGCCTTTGGCGAGTGTTTATTTTTGTAGCTGTAAGTATTGTACTGCAAACATCGTCTTCGCATCATGAATACGAAGGACTTTCATAAGATCAATCGCTTCTTCTAATGACACTTCCATTAATTCCACAAATTCATCTTCATCTAAAGCTGCTTTGTTTTCTTTTTGTTTTAATCCTGTTGCTTTATATACATATAAAATCTCATCTGCAAAACCAGGTGATGTATAGAAAGATGTAATAAGTTCCATATTTTCACATACATATCCTGTCTCTTCTTCTAATTCACGAACTGCTGTGACCTCTGGTTTTTCCCCAGGTTCTAACTTCCCAGCAGGAATTTCTATAATCGCCTTTTCAAGCGCTTTACGGTACTGCTCAACAAGCACAATTTTCCCCTCATCTGTAATGGCAATAATAGCAACTGCACCAGGGTGATTTACAATTTCACGTTTACTCATTTCCCCATTTGGTAATACTACATCATCAACACGAACTTTTATAACTCTACCATCAAAAATCGGCTCAGTTTTTACTGTTCTCTCTGCAAGATTACTCATACTACTTCATCTCCCTGTACTATTTCCTATTCTTTCTTCATACATTTTACCACATTGAAAGGAGCGTGATAAAAATGAAAGTTTATATTTTACCAAATCGCGTTACGTTAGTCGGAAAAGCATGGCAAATTCGCCATATGCTAAAACAATATGGCAAAGAGTATACAACTGTGCAAGAATGGATTACAGCAAACAAAAAGTAAACGTTTGTCAACCTCTTTTCTCTTTCGTACAATAAAGGTAAGGAGGTTGACCTATGAAAAAACGTCAATTAGGAAACTCAGATTTGTTTATAACAGAAATGGGACTTGGCTGTATGTCTCTCGGTACATCGGAAACTGACGCTATACGCATTATCGATGAAGCAATCGATTTAGGAATTAATTTTTTTGATACAGCGGATTTATATGATTATGGATTAAATGAAGAATTTGTAGGAAAAGCCTTGAAAGGAAAACGAGACAACATTGTTCTTACAACAAAGGTTGGAAATCGATGGACAGAAGAAAAAAACGGTTTGTCTTGGGATCCTTCTAAAGCTTACATAAAGGCGGAAGTAAAAGAAAGTTTGCGTAGACTTCAAACGGATTATATTGATTTATATCAACTGCATGGCGGAACAATTGAAGATCCTATAGATGAAACAATAGAAGCTTTTGAAGAATTAAAAAAAGAAGGGATTATTCGCCATTACGGTATTTCTTCTATACGCCCAAATGTCATCCGTGAGTATGCAAAACGTTCCAATATCGTTAGTGTACTAATGGAATATAGCATCTTAAATCGCCGCCCTGAAGAATGGTTTCCAATGCTTACTGAACATCAAATTAGTGTCATTGCTCGTGGACCACTCGCAAAAGGAATTTTAACTGACAACAATGCAAGAAAGATAGAAAGAGTAAAAGAAAAGGATTATCTCTCCTATTCTTACAATGAATTACACACAACACTCGGGCTTGTAAAAGAAGTTACCGAAAAAAACTCTTTAACAGGAACAGCTATTCAATATTGCTTACATAACGAAACTGTTGCAGCTGTTATACCTGGTGCAAGCTCTGTTCAACAATTACAGGCAAATGTACAAGCTAGCCAACAGTCTCCTTTAACAAAAGAAAAGTATGTAAAACTACAAAAAATTGTTAAATATGATACATATGCTTTACATCGTTAGAAAGACGCTACCAGTACTGGTAGCGTCTTTTTATAACGTATCATATTTATTAGGATTCGTTCCTACATGTAAATTACGATTTAACGTATTAATTTGATTCATCTCTTCTTCGGTTAATGAGAAATCAAAAATAGTAAAATTCTCCTTAATACGAGATGGTGTAACAGATTTAGGAATCGTTACTATCCCGCTTTGAATATCCCATCGTAATATAACTTGCGCAGGTGTTTTTTCGTATTTGTTAGCAATATCCTGAATAATTGGGTGCTCGAAGACTTCACCGCCCCTCATTAATGGACTCCACGCTTCCATTTGAATTTGCTCACTTTGACAGAAGTTACGCAATTCAAATTGCGTTAACATTGGATGAAGTTCAACTTGGTTTACCATCGGCTTCACTTTGCAATTTGGTAATAACAGTTCTAAATGATGTTTATGAAAATTAGAAACACCAATCGCACGCACTTTACCTTCTTCATACAATTTTTCTAAAGCTCGGTACGTATCAACATACTTCCCTCTAATTGGCCAGTGGATTAAATATAAATCTACATAGTCCATTTGTAATTTCTTTAAGCTCTTTTCAAATGCCTCTAGTGTCTCTTCGTACCCTTGATCGTCGTTCCAAACTTTTGTTGTAATAAACAAGTCTTCTCGTGGGATTCCTGATTCACGTATCGCCTCTCCGACACCGCTTTCATTTTCATATACAGTTGCTGTATCAATCGAACGGTATCCAACTTCTAACGCTGTTTTTACTGCTTGTTTTACTTCGTCGCCTTCTTTTGCTTTATAAACGCCTAGACCAATCATCGGCATTTTCACGCCATTATGAAGTGTAGTTGTTGGAATATGCACATTCGTTCTCCCTTTCATACTTACATTTTTATAAGCCACAACTTTATTTCAACAAGATTCATCCAAAAAGTCAAAACATCCGTACAGTTTACATAATAGTTTTACACATTAATAACGTGAAATCAATTGTTAACGACTACAATTTTCCTCATTCTAACTTCCCTTTTCTTACAAGCTCGTCAAAAAAAGATCAGCGGTATTCGCTGATCTTTTTTGTTATTATTTAAAGTCTTTCCAAGTAAGGTTACTTTCACTTAACAGTTCTTCAAATGATTTGTTCTTTTCACGTTCTTTTTGTTCCTGACGTCGTCTTTCCTGCTCTGCCGCCTTTTTTTTCTCTTCTCTCACTTGCAACTCTTTTTTCTTATTCTTTAATTGCTGCATGAGTGACTCATTTAATTGATCACCTAATGTAAGTGATTCTTTCTTTGGTTGATTCATTTGAGATTGTCTTTGTTTCTTTTTCTTCATGCTGCTCACCTTTTACTTTTTCCTCCATTATAGAGGATACACGATAAAATCGACAATAAAAAAGGTTCCTTACTCATTATTTACCTTTCGTAATTTTTTGAAAAGACTGAACTTTTTACAGATAAAATCCTGTCAATTTCCCCCACTTATCGTTGGGTTACACCCTTCACACAATTGAAGTGGGAGTATCCTTGCCGATTTTAGATGAATCTAATAAGGTGAAACTTTAATCAGTGGGGGTTTTGTCCATCCCCCACTGATTATTCGCCCACACCAATCGGGCTTTTACGGGAAGTAATCTCCCACCTAACTTCCTCGCATTCGCCGAATTTTCAGGTGAGAGTTACTGCTCACAAATAGTGGGATAAACAATCTGTATGTTTCATTGCAAAGAATATGTACTTATCCTTTATTTTATCCGTACTATATATGAATCCTAAAAAGGATACTCGTTCTTCCAATGAACATAGTATCCTTTTCTTTAGTTATCAAAATGTGATGTTTTGTTACAGTCATATTGCTGTAAAAATTGTTGTAACGCCGCTTCTACAATTTTAGATTTTTGAACTCCTTTCGATTCTGATATAACATCTAATCTTGCTAATATTTCTTTATTAATAGAAAAAGTACGTTTCTTTTTCTCTGTACTTTTACTCATAATTGGTGTACTAACTTCTTCTCTTTTTTTTAATAATTCATAAATGCTTTGCAATTGCTCATAAATTAATAATTGATAATCTGTTTTCGCATATTGAAGAGCGGTCGCTTCTTGGAGTTGCAAGTGACGTGGTTCTTCTCCATCTCCTACAAAAATACGTTTCTTCTGCTCTCCATCATATTCGTATCCAATCAATCTTAATTTCTTCGATAATGTATATGGGCTTATTTCAAGACGCTTTGCTATAATAGCGATTGATTCACGTCTATTTAAACAATCTATAATTTCTCCAATCGTCACAATTTCCCTCCTCCCATGTTGAAATGACACTAGTATGATATGTTACAATGATTTTCTAACAGTATATGCAAAACAAATAGCCTGTGCGATTCGTACGATTTCAGAAAAGGAGGTTTTCAACATGCTTTTTCGTAGTTATACCCCACAGTTCTATAATGAAAGTAAACAACTCATTCCTAATAGTATTGCTACGCTAGAAAGCGTTATGATTAATAATCGAAAACAAGCCCTCCTTATGCGTGGCCAAAACATAGAACAGCCTATTTTATTATGCTGTCACGGCGGACCTGGCATGGCACAAATCGGTTTTATTCGCCATTTTCAAAAAGAATTAGAGAAGCACTTTATCGTTATTAATTGGGATCAACGCGGAGCAGGTAAATCCTTTTCAGTGAAAGATTTCGGGGCAACCTTTACAATCGAACATTTCATTTCTGATGCAAAAGAAGTTATTCAGTATGTACTTAAAAGGTTCAATAAACAAAAACTATTTCTCGCTGGCCATTCTTGGGGAAGTATTATCGGGCTTAACATCGCACATCGCTACCCAAAGTATATCGAGGCTTACATTGGTATCGGGCAGATTGTACATATGAAACAAAACGAACAATTGCTATATCAACATTTAATTAACTCTGCAAAAAAGCATAATCATAAAAGAGCATTAGCTTCCCTTTTAAAATTAGGTAAACCACCCTTTTTAGATACGAGACGTCTTATTATTCAAAGAAAGTGGCTTGGCACATTCGGAGGAGCAATCCAAAACGGATCTTCCTTTTCTTTCATACGAAAAGGTTTCTTTTCTCCTGAATATACGCTATTAGATTGGTTCAAGTTCCTCGCAGGAAACTTAAAGTCCGGCGGCTTATGGGAAGAAATGCTAAAAATTGATTTCTTTTCATCCCTTTCAAGTTTATCTATTCCAGTTTATTTCTGTTCTGGTCGCTATGATTATCAAACTCCTTATGCACTCGTTCAGGAATATTGTGATGTTATTGAAGCGCCCATAAAAAAGATAATTTGGTTTCCAAATTCAGCACATTCTCCTGATCTAGAAGAACCAGAACTATTTGCGAATTCTTTACAATCCATTAAACAAGAATTAGCTTTTCAACATTAAAAACAAAAGGCTCTTTTACATTTCATAGAAAATATTTTATAATAATATGTCGCAAGTATGTATAAATATAGCAAACTGCTATTTACTTGTCTTCACAGAATAAAAATTAGGGAGATTACATTTATTATGAACGCTGTACTCGTTGCAGTAGCAGTCATGCTATTGCTTAGTTTATTACGTGTCCAGGTCATTGTCGCTATCATTGTTGGAGCTTTAACAGGCGGACTTACCGGCGGACTCGGTATTTCAGAAACAATTAACACTTTTACAACTGGTCTTGGAAACAGTGCTCCTATCGCTTTAAGCTATGCAATGCTTGGTGGTTTCGCTATTTCCCTTTCAAAAACAGGACTTCCAGATGCCATGATTCAAACCGCATTAAAATGGATTGGCAATGAACAAGACACGAAAAAACAAGTTTATTCTAAAATACTTATTTTATTCATCGTTTTAACAATGGCTTGTTTCTCACAAAATATTATCCCTGTTCATATCGCTTTCATTCCAATCTTAATTCCAGCACTTTTAAAAGTATTAAATGAGCTGAAAGTGGATCGTAGACTTGTTACATGTATTATTACATTCGGATTAATTACACCTTATATGTGGGTACCTGCAGGATTCGGAAAAATTTATCATGACGTATTGCAAACCAATGCTGCACAAAGCGGTCTTACATTTGATGTCGCGCTTATCCCAAAAGCGATGACTATTCCCGCAATCGGTATGATTATCGGATTATGTATTTCAGTATTCATTACGTACCGAAAACCTCGTACGTATGAAACAGAACAAATTCATACTACCGAAGATGAAATCGTTCCCTATACAAAACGAAGCATTACTTTCGGACTATTATCTATCCTAGCTACATTAACTGTTCAATTAGCAACAGAATCAATGATTTTCGGTGCTTTAGTGGGAATTATCGTCTTATCAGTTAGTGGTAGTCTACCTCTAAAAGAAGCAGATGCGATATTAACAAGCGGCATGCGCATGATGTCTTTTATCGGATTTGTTATGATTTCTGCCGCTGGATTCGGCGCTGTTCTTCGAAAAACGGGGCATGTTGAATCGCTTGTGCAAACGAGCGCACATATAATTGGAAATAACAAACCACTTGCTGCATTTCTTATGCTCGTTATTGGACTTCTCGTTACGATGGGAATTGGTTCATCCTTTTCAACCATCCCTATTTTAACAACTATTTTTGTCCCTCTTTGCATTCAACTTGGGTTTAGTCCAATGGCTACAATCGCAATTATTGGTACAGCTGGAGCGCTAGGCGATGCAGGATCTCCGGCATCAGATAGTACACTTGGACCGACATCCGGTTTAAATGCTGATGGTCAACATCATCATATATGGGATACATGTGTACCAACTTTTTTGCATTATAATATACCGTTACTTATATTCGGCTTTATTGCCGCAATTACATTATAAAAGGTGCGTTTTATACGTACCTTTTACTTTTTTATTTTTCTTTTTAATTGTTGAAAGGCTATTTTCCCATTTTCTTCGACATCACTTTCAATTGTCGGTAGTGATGGCACTATCCATCCACACTCTACACTCCTATTAGGCCCAATAATTCGTAATTTATCCGGTATGTGGATATTCAAAAAATTCGCTGCTCGAATGAACTCAATGACAATCTTATCACTTAAAGTTACAATTCCATCTATATACGGATGATTTTGTAATAATGTAATGAACTGTTTATTCGTGTACCCTTGTACACTTTGTTCTCGATAAGAAATTCCTTCCTCCCAAACAGCGTCCAAAAATCCTGATACATGCTCTTCCCTTTCTTCACTTTCTTCTCCCTCATCGAAATAAGCAAGAAAGTGACATCCTTTCTCTTTTAATAGAGAAACCGCTCTCTGTCCACTTTCATAATAATTTGTAAGGGATTGTTTTTCATCAATCACAACGAATGGAATTGCAATTTCCCCTATACTTTTAAAACCTGATTTTGTCAAAATAACACCCGCAACGTTATTTTGTTCCAACATATATATGCATCTATCTTTATTCTCTATATTACAAACGATTATTTGATATCCTTCTTTATATGCCTCTTCCTCAATACAATGTAACAAAGTGATATTTGATGGGTTACGTAAATTATCTACAAGTAATGCGATAATCATTGAATTTTGTTTAAATAATGGCTTTGTTGCACTGCTTGGCCTATAGCGTAATTCTTCAATTGCTTCCTTTACTTGTTTTACTGTGCCTTCATGAACGTATCCTTTTTCATTAATAACTCGTGAAACGGTTGCGACTGAAACACCAGCCAATTTTGCAACATCACGTATAGTTGCCACATCGTCACCCCTTAATATGGTAATAGATTACAATTTTACGGTAACCTACATTACAATATTCGTCAAGGTTACTAACTTATATTTCTGAAAATTGTTACATTATCCCACTAAGCAGTATTCCAACTGAATTTCATGTAAAATCGGGATATTATCATACCCAATACGCGGAATTTCTTTCTTTATTTTTCGTGCCTCTTCTACCGCATTCATATATAAATTTGTTATCTTAAAATTACGTTTTTGGTAAAAGCGTAACGCGTTCGTATTATCATTTGTTGTAATTAGCCAAACCCTTTGGCACTTCCCTTCTTTTGCAACTTGTACTACAGAATTCACAAGCTTTGTTCCTATCCCTTTTCTTTCTTCAAGGCTATCTAATGATACAATTTCACACATATTTCCAATCACTTCATATGTTATAATTCCCACTATTCTGTCATTTTTAAATACAACAAATCCCGGTAATTCTTCTAATTGATGTACCCTACCTCGCGAGACCATCATTGAGCTTCCCCAGTTTTCACACATAAAATCCTGAATAGTTCCTTTCATTTCTGGTACAATTTTTTGTATATACAGCATTTCCTATTTCTCCCCTTTTCTATCATTGTGATACAATGTAAGTGTATCACATGTAACGGTATTTGGAGGATGAGGTAAAGTATGAAACGTTTTTTCACAGCATTGTTTACTATACTAGGTGCAATAACTGCCCTTGGGATTTTCTTTACAAATAAAGTTATGTATTTGAAGAAAAAAACAGAAGAAGAAGTTCTAGAAAGAGAAACGAAAAAGCATTTTCGTATAGAAGATTTTGATGCTCTTCATAAAGAAGAAATTCATATCCCTTCGCAATTCGGATATGATCTGCATGGATATTATATTCCTGCTGATCATTCCAATAAGTTTATGATTTTTTGTCACGGCGTAACTGTAAATAAAATGAACTCGGTAAAATATGCAAACTTATTTTTAAACAGAGGATATAATGTCTTTATTTATGATCATCGTCGCCATGGTAAAACTGGCGGAAAAACAACAAGCTATGGATACTATGAAAAACATGATTTAAAATCCGTAGTTGACTGGCTAAAAAGTCGTTTTGGCACAAATATAACACTCGGTATTCATGGTGAATCTATGGGAGCTGCAACACTTCTTCAATATGCAGGACTTGTAGAAGATGGTGCTGATTTTTATATTGCAGATTGCTCTTTCTCTGATTTCTACGGGCAATTACAGCACCGCTTAAAGGTTGAATTCCATTTACCAAAGTGGCCTTTATTACCTTTAGCAAACGCTTTTTTAAAAATTCGTGACGGTTATACAATTCGTGAAGTTTCACCAATCAACTGTATAAAAAATATTAACAATCCCGTTCTCTTTATTCATAGTAAAGATGACGATTATATTTTAGCTGATATGACCAAAGCGTTATATAAAGCAAAGGTAAATAATAAACAACTTTATATTGCAGAATACGGTTCACACGCTTGCTCTTATAACGAAAATAAAGAAGAGTATGAAGCAGCCGTTGATCAATTTTTAAACACATACGTAAAAGAAACAAAAAACAGGCTTGCATAAGCCTGTTTTTTCATTGCGCTAAAACGTCTGTAACTTGTTCCATATTTTCAGAGATCCACTGCACCGCTTTATCTAGCGTCGGAAATTCTGTCGTTTGAAACGTTACCTCGTCTTGAAGTAACCAAACATCTTTCGGTTCTTGCCCTACACCTGCAATGGACCAGTGTAACAAACTATATGGATGATTATCATTTAGAAATGATGCCCACGTGCGCTCATTTGCAATATTTCGTAATGTACGTAATTGTTTATCCATCTTTCGTCACCTTACTCTAGTCAGTTATAAAAAACATTATAACATTCTCTTCCCTCTCAAACAAAGTACTCGTTTTATATTGTCAATTACTTCCCTTGATTATATGATGAAATTAAGCGTTTGGGAAGGAGGGATAACGTTGGCAAAAGTACAAATTAAAGTAAATGATAATGGCTCTTTTCGCGTTACAGGGGACGTGGAATTAGTCGACTCACAGGGGAATGTATTCCCAGCAAAGCCAGCATTTTCTTTATGCCGTTGCGGATTATCAAAAAATATGCCTTATTGCGATGCTTCGCATAAAGGTAAATTCGATTCTGTCGTTCGAGCACCAGAGGCTGAGTAATTTTGTATGTGACATGTACATTTTTTTGTGCATGTTTTTTCTTTCATGATTCCTTTTCCTTACAATGTTTCTCCTATTTTTCCCCCGTTAAAATCTATATGTATTTTCAAACAATTCCTCACATTCGAATATTTTTCACTAGCCTTTTTTCTTTTTTGTGCTATAATTTGAGCAAACAGCATCCTTCGGGGTCGGGTGAAATTCCCAACCGGCGGTGATGAAGTGCAAACTTCTAAGTCCGTGACCCGTTTTCAACTCGAAAACGGTGGATCTAGTGAAACTCTAGGGCCGACAGTATAGTCTGGATGGGAGAAGGATATGTTTCTAGTTTTTTATATAGTGAATACACTTTTATTTCAGTATGCATATCTTTAAAGGTTCACATTTGAAGCTTTATATATGTTTAGTTTTCTATACTCATTTTTATACTGAAATAAAAAGAGACAACTAGCGTTTGAAAAATTCCGTATCTTTGCTAGTTTTTTCCTTATGCAAAAATATGAATCATCGTTAGGTTTCTTTTCTATGCTTTTGTATTCGAACTATATGTCTAGAAATCACATCTCCCAAACCCCAAGGATATTAATTCCTTGGGGTTTTTTGATTTTGTTAGGAGAGGTGAAGAGAATGACAGATCAAGAATATATGAGAATTGCCTTGCAGTTAGCAAAAGGTACATCAGGGCAAACAAGTCCAAATCCTATGGTTGGTGCTGTTGTTGTAAATGATGGAAACATCGTCGGTATGGGCGCTCATTTACACGCTGGTGAAGAACATGCGGAAGTTCATGCCCTTCATATGGCTGGTGAGAAAGCCAAAAACGCTACCGTTTATGTAACACTTGAACCGTGTAGCCACTTTGGGAAAACACCTCCCTGCTGTGAATTACTCATCAAAAAGAGAGTCAAGCGCGTTGTCATCGCTACCCTTGATTGCAACCCACTCGTTTCTGGTAATGGAAAAAGGAGATTAGAAGAAGCTGGAATCGAAGTAGCTACTGGTGTTCTTGAGGAAGAAGCCACTTTACTAAATCGCTACTTTTTTCACTATATGAAAACGAAACGACCATTTGTAACAATTAAAACAGCGATGAGCTTAGACGGAAAAACAGCAACTACAACTGGTGAGAGTAAGTGGGTTACAGGTGAAGAAGCACGAGCTGATGTTCACCAATATCGCCATACGCATGATGCGATTCTTGTCGGAGTGAATACAGTTATAGCCGATAACCCACATTTAACAACAAGGGTTCCAAATGGAGGTAGGCATCCTATTCGCGTTATTTTAGATACCCATTTACGAACGCCGACCTCTTCTCATGTCATAACAGATGGTTTAGCACCGACATGGGTTCTTGTCGGCAAAGATGTAAGTAAAGAGAAAATAGCTTCTTATGAATCTGAAAATATAGCTATATTCCAAATGAAAACGAGAAAAATTGAAATTCAAGATGTCTTATACCTACTCGGCGAAAAACAAATCCTCTCTCTTTTCGTCGAAGGTGGTCAAACGGTTCATGCAAGTTTCTTACAAACAAACAATTTCAATGAAATTGTAACCTATATAAGCCCGAAATTAATTGGTGGAAAAGATGCACCTACTTTATTTGGAGGAAATGGTTTTTCAAAATTACAAGATGCGCTTTTCTTGAAAATTCAAGATATAAAACAAATTGGTGATGATATAAAAATCGTTGCAAACGCCCGAAGTGAGGTGACGGAATGTTTACAGGAATTGTAGAAGAATTAGGAACGATAGCAAACATGCAACAAGCTAGAGAATCGATGAAGTTAACGATCCATGCAAACGAAATTTTATCAGATGTGAAGTTAGGTGACAGTATCGCGGTGAATGGTATTTGCTTAACCGTAACGAGTTTTACCTCTACTTCATTTACAGTTGATGCAATGCCTGAAACGATGAAATCAACTTCACTTCGTATGCTTAAATTGCACTCTAAAGTAAATTTAGAACGAGCAATGGCTGCAAACGGACGTTTCGGTGGACATTTCGTTACAGGACACATCGACGGCATCGGGACGATTTTAATTAAAAAACAACACTACAATGCCATCTATTACAAAATAGCAATTTCTGATGAATTGCTACGCTATTGTTTACATAAAGGATCCGTTGCTGTTGATGGAACGAGTTTAACAATATTTGATATAGACGAATCTTCCATTACAATTTCACTCATCCCGCACACAGTCAGCGAATCTGTTATTGGAGATAAGAATGCCGGTGACATCGTAAACATTGAGTGTGACATGATCGGTAAATATATTGAACGCTTTATTTCTAAATCAGGAAAACGAACAGGTTCAATGACTGAAAACTTTTTACAAGAAAACGGATTTCTATAAGGGGGAAGCATAATGTTTCATCGTATTGAAGAAGCTCTAGAAGATTTAAAACAAGGAAAAATCGTTATTGTATGTGATGATGAAAACCGTGAAAACGAAGGCGATTTTATTGCTTTAGCAGAGTATATTACACCAGAAACGATTAATTTTATGATTACACACGGTCGTGGCCTCGTTTGCGTACCGATTACGGAGCGATACGCAGAGCGCCTACAATTAGAACCAATGGTATCTCACAATACAGATTCTCACCATACTGCCTTTACAGTAAGTATAGATCACATTTCTACAACAACAGGGATTAGCGCTCACGAACGTGCAACTACGATACAAGAATTGTTAAATCCTGAATCAAAAGGTGCCGATTTCAACCGACCTGGACATATCTTTCCTTTAATTGCAAAAGAAGGCGGTGTCTTGCGCCGTGCTGGTCATACAGAAGCTGCTGTCGATTTAGCCAAACTTTGCGGAGCAGAACCAGCTGGGGTCATTTGTGAGATTATAAATGAGGACGGTACGATGGCACGTGTACCTGATTTACTACAGTGCGCAAAACAATTTGGTATAAAAATGATTACAATAGAAGATGTAATTGCTTATCGCCGCCATCATGAAACACTTGTGACAAGAGAAGTAGAAATTACATTACCTACAGATTTCGGTACATTCCATGCAATTGGCTATTCTAACTCATTAGATTCAAAAGAACATATTGCACTCGTAAAAGGTGATATTTCAACAGGAGAACCGGTACTTATACGTGTCCATTCCGAATGCTTAACAGGAGATGTATTTGGTTCATGCCGCTGTGATTGCGGACCACAGCTCCATGCTGCACTTGCGCAAATTGAGCGTGAAGGAAAAGGTGTTCTTCTCTATATGAGACAGGAAGGACGGGGCATTGGACTTCTTAATAAGCTTCGTGCTTATAAATTACAAGAAGAAGGATTCGATACTGTAGAAGCAAATGAAAAACTTGGGTTCCCTGCTGATCTTCGTGATTACGGTATCGGCGCTCAAATTTTAAAAGATTTAGGCTTACAAAGTTTACGATTATTAACGAATAACCCACGAAAAATTGCTGGCTTACAAGGTTACGATTTAGAAATCATCGAGCGTGTGCCATTGCAAATGCCAACAAAGGAAGAGAATAAAATGTATTTACAAACGAAAGTAAACAAATTAGGACATTTATTAAACTTATCCCGCATTAACGGGCAGTAAAACTCCCACCTCAAAATTCGGCTGGAGCAAAGAAGTTAGGTGGGAGTTTTACTGCCCGTAAACACCCGATTGGTGAGGGCTAATAATCAGTGGGGGATGCCCCCACTGATTATAGTTTCACTTTATAATTAAAGGAGAGATTTATTATGGTATTCGAAGGTCATTTAGTTGGTACAGGATTAAAAGTTGGGATTGTTGTTGGACGTTTTAATGAATTCATTACAAGTAAGTTACTCGGTGGAGCTTTAGACGGATTAAAGCGTCACGGTGTTGAGGAAAATAATATTGATGTCGCTTGGGTTCCTGGTGCATTTGAAATTCCTTTAATCGCTAAAAAAATGGCTAATAGCGGAAAGTATAATGCTGTTATTACATTAGGTACAGTAATCCGAGGTGCTACTACACATTACGACTACGTTTGTAATGAAGTGGCAAAAGGTGTTGCGTCTTTATCACTACAAACAGGCATCCCCGTTATTTTCGGTGTATTAACGACAGAATCAATCGAACAAGCGATTGAACGTGCAGGTACAAAAGCTGGTAATAAAGGGTATGAATCAGCAGTTGCTGCCATTGAGATGGCCCATTTATCAAAACAATGGGCGTAAAAAAAGAGGCTACAGCCTCTTTTTTTATATTGTTATTTTCCTGATTTTTTTCGTACCTCTTCTATTAATTCATCCATCGTTTTTCCTTCTGTCTTTATACAAAGAGCTTGCGCTGTTCTCCATACGTCCTCTCTTTTTTTCGCTTCTTCTATAAGAGTAATTTCTTTTCGTACTTCCTTTAAATCTTTCCCTTCCGTTTTCAATCCAAAATGTTCAGCTTTCGTTCGAAAATGTTGTTCAATTCTTTTTTGCATTTCTTTTTGTTCAGGATTTTCAGCTGCCTTAACTGGATCAGCACTTATCGCTTTTATTAAAATAAGACACGTCATAATGGCTAATATGTATTTATGCATGTAAAATCCTCCAACCCAATATAAATTACATTTTTACTATGTACAACTATGGCTTGGAAAATTCGTCCACAAAAATTATTTTTCTCGTTACAAAACCAATAGTATCAAGCGTTAATCACTATTTATTACATTTTATTTACAAAAAAAGCAAACCATTTTAAGAGTTTGCTTTCATCTATCTTATAGCGCACATTCCTCAATCTCAAATCCTAAATCTTCAATCATTCCCCAATCTGCAGTTGGTTCTTGTCCATCTGTCGTTAAGTAATCCCCGACAAAAATAGAATTTGCTGCAAATAAACCGAGCGGCTGTACAGAACGTAAATTAATTTCGCGTCCTCCTGAAATACGAATTTCTGTTGCTGGGTTTACAAAACGCATCATCGCCAATACTTTTAAACATTCTACAGGCGCTAGCTCTTTTTGTCCTTCAAGCGGCGTCCCTTTTACAGCAACAAGGAAATTACACGGAATAGAATCTGCATCTATACGTTGTAATTCAAATGCAATTTCAGCACGTTGTTCAATTGTTTCTCCCATTCCAAAAATCGCACCAGAGCATGGTGAAATGCCGGCTTGTTTCGCTTTTTGAACTGTATCAACACGATCGTCATACGTATGAGTTGAGCAAATGCTATCGTAATTGTTTGCATGTGTATTTAAGTTGTGGTTATAACGATGTACGCCTGCTTCCGCTAAACGTCCTGCTTGATCTTCGTTTAAGAAACCTAAACAACAACAAATCTTCAAATCTGTCGTTTCACGAATCTCCTTCACTGCTCCAATTACGTGATTTACTTCTTTATCCGTCGGACGACGGCCAGATGCTACAATACAATATGTACCAGCTTTACGGCGAATTGCTTCATGTGCTCCTTCTACAATCTTCTCCTGCGTTAACCATGCATATTTATCAATTGGTGCTTCTGAAATAATAGACTGTGAACAATACCCGCAATCTTCAGGACATAATCCAGATTTCGTATTAATAATCATATTCAATTTTACTTTCTTACCAAAGTGATGATGACGAATGATATAAGCTGCATTCATAATGTCTAAAACCTCTGTATCGTCAGCTTCTAATATTGCTATTGCATCTTCTTTCGTAATCATTTTCTCTTCTATTACGTCGTATGCAAGCCTTTTCCAATCCCTTTTTGTTTGTGCTTGTTTCATTTCATCTCTTCCCCTCTTTTGTTATATTCACAAATAAAGCATGATACGTTGCCATTACCCCTTCATTTTTCGTAAAGTCTCTTTCATATATGCGAAGCATCGCACGAAAGAGTGAGGGACTTTGACAATGAGATTCTTCATTACTATTAGTCGCTCCTACTTTTTGAATAGAGTGTAGAAACTCTCTAACTTCTGTAAACCTTTCTATGTAACATGTTTCAGAAACATACACATCCCCTGTTTCTACCTTACATATATGACACAACTGATCTTTCGAATAAAAACGTTGACCAATCGCTGTTTCATTTTGTATATTTTTTTCTTCTTTCGCCCGCTGAAACGAAGCATGAAGCTCTTGAAAAGTTTTTTGCCCAAATGTTGAAAAAAGTAATATCCCATCTATAGACAAATGATGAAATAAATTTCTTATCACTTGTTTTACATTATTAAGCCATTGAAATGTCGCATTTGAAATAATGACATCATATGATTCTTCTAATCGTAGTCGTTCAATATCCTCACAGTGAAACATTACATTTTTCACATTCTGTCTAGTTTTTGCAATCGCAATCATACTTTCTGCAAAATCAACAGCTGTAATATGCGCTTTCGGAAATAAGTTAGATAATTGCTCTGTTACATATCCTGTCCCGCATCCAAGTTCTAAAATACGTATGGATGCTGTTTCACTACATCGTTCCTTTACTATAGAAAGTAACGAATGTGCCATTTTCTTTTGTACATGTGCATATTGATCGTAAGATATGGCTGCCCCGTTAAACCGTTTTTGCAGTAATGTTTTGTTAATCATGTCGTATCCCCTCTACAAATTGAATTATCTCACTTGCGCAATATTCAAAATTTGTTACACATAATGCGTGTCCAGCCTCGCTTACTACCTTGAGTGTGGCATTTGTATTCTCCGCCATACTACAAGCGGTGGACAACGGACAGATTACATCTTGTTCTCCGTGAATAAGTAGTAGCGGGACTTCGATTTCTTTAAGTTTTTCTCTCATATCTGTTTCTATTAAATAATCCAAACCTAATTGCAAAGACTGAATAGAATCACCTTTAAAACGTTTTACAATCTCTTCAAAATTCCCATTCGCTTTCAACTCATTTTTTGTAAACATATTTTCATAGAAACGCTTCAACGTATCTTCTTTCCTTCTCGCCAAATTCTTTTTTAGCCGTTCTATATGCGAAGAATTCCACCCACTTGTATAGTCGCTCGTATTTGTAAATTTAGCGGTACCACCAATTAGTACGATACCTTTTGCCTTAATCTTTTTATAAGCTTGAACTGCCGCTAACGCTCCTAGTGACCATCCAACTAAAATTACATTTTCGTCATGTGCTACATCTATTATTCGTCCCGCAAATTCACTTTGTTCTTTCACGTTACGCCAATCTATACATTGAACAGGATATCCTTTACAATACGGAAGTACTAAAGTCCAAACATTTTCTTCCATTCCCCATCCAGGGATAAAAATAATCTTCAGCTCTTTCATACGAAAAGCTCCTCTTCCTTCGCAATGTGAATAATTCGATCAATAGCCCATTTCAAATCAGCTATTGTATGTTGTGACGTAACGGCAAAACGCACCCTAGAACTATTAACTGGAACAGTTGGTGGGCGAATTGCAATTGCTGCGATGCCTACCTCTTGTAACCTTTTACTAAACCGTAAAGCATTTTCGTTTGAACCGACTACAATCGGTACAATATGAGTTGAGCTATTTCCGATATCAAAACCAACTTCTCGTAAACGAGTTCTAAAGTATGCTCCATTTGCTATAAGGTTCTCTCTTCTTTCGTTATCTTCTTTTACAATTTCAATTGCTTTTTGCACTGCTCCTAACGTTCCTGGTGGTAAAGCTGTAGTAAAAATAAAGCTTCTCATCATATTTTGTAAATACTCTATATAAATTGCATCACCTGTCAAATACGCACCATAACACCCTAAAGCCTTACTAAACGTCCCCATATGTATATCAATTTTTTGAGCAATATCTTTTTCTATATGAGATAATCCAGCTCCGTCGATTCCATATATTCCACTCGCATGCGCTTCATCAACTATAATGATTGCCCCGTATTTTTCTTTAAGGTGCACTAAATCTCTCAAATATGCAGTATCGCCATCCATACTAAAAACAGTATCTGTTGCGATTAATTTCCTCTTCTTGGGTGACGCTATTTTTAACATTTTCTCTAAATGATCCAAATCATTATGACGATACCTCTTATGTTCTGCTCCGCTTAATATAATTCCATCAACAATACTTGCGTGATTTAATTTATCACTAAAAACAATATCGTGACGGCAGGCTAAAGAAGATATAGCACCTACATTTGCTATATACCCACTATTTACGATTAACGCTCTTTCAGTACCTTTCCAGTTGCATATACTTCTCTCAACCTCTTCATACAGTGGATAATTTCCTACAACTAGGCGAGAGGCAGTCGCTCCAGTTCCATATATTTTTGTACCCGTAATAGCAGCTTCTTTTAACCTTTCATCCCCAGCCAATCCTAAATAGTTATTTGACGCTAAATTTAGCATCCTTTTCTTATCTCGAACAAGCCATGTCTCTTCCGGTCTCTCTGTTACATGCAAATTACGATACTGCCCTTGCTCATGTAATTGTTGTAATTTAGATTGAAGATGTGTGCGCCACGTTTGATTCATTTTGAATGAACTCCTCTAATTTTGAGATCATAATATGTTCTTTTGCCGATTCCAATAGTTCTTCCCTAGTAAATTCACCTGCTAGGAATGGTAATAAACCTAAAACAGGTACCCCACTTAACTCCTCAATCATTTCTTTGTTTTCTTGCACTCTTTCTTTTTCACATTCTTTACAACCAGACAAAATTACACCTGCTACTGTTAAACCGTGTGCCCTTGCATAAGAAATTGTTAAGACAGTATGATTAACTGTCCCTAGCGTAGGACGTGCTACTACAATAAGAGGAAGCTGTAATTCTTTTGCGAAATCAATTACTAAAGCATCTTCTGTATATGGAACGGCAAGTCCACCAGCGCCTTCTACAAATAGGCTATTTAACTCTTTTAATAGTTCTTCATAGCCATTAATAATTTCTTTTAGCTTCACTACTCTCCCAGCTCTTTTCATGGCAAGTCTCGGAGCAAGTGGTTCTTCAATAGAATAAGGACAAATTTCTTCTTCTCTTGTCGGTACACCCGATAATACTTTTAACCTTGCTGCATCTCCCTCTGGGTTTGATGCAACATGTCCACTTTGCAACGGTTTATATACCCCTATGTTATACCCTAGTTCTCTAAATACACCTGCTAGAGCTCCCGTCACAACAGTTTTTCCAACTTCCGTATCTGTTGCTGTTATGAAAAAACCACTCATTCTTCTCCCTCCGTAACATCCGAGATCGCTTTATATAAAATACGTAACATATCATCAATCTCACCTATTGTAGAAGAAAGAGGCGGCATAAATACAATCGTGTTACCGAGTGGACGTAAAATCATACCTAGCTCTCTTGAGCGCTTACATACTTGAACGCCAACTCTTTCTGTCCATTTAAACGATTCTTTCGTTCTCTTATTTTTCACAAGTTCAATACCAACCATTAGCCCGCACTGACGAATATCTCCTACGTGCTTATATTCATAAAGGGCTTCTAATTGTTTTGCTACATATTCTGTTTTATACGCAACATCTTCTATTAAATTTGTTTTTTCGTATAGTGCTAGATTCGCAATTGCTACTGCACACCCTAACGGATTACCTGTATAACTATGCCCATGGAAAAATGTTTTTTGTTCCTCATATTCTCCTAAGAAAGCATTATATATTTCGTCTGTCGTTACCGTAACTGCAACAGGTAAATAACCACCTGTTAAACCTTTCCCAGCCGTTAAAATATCTGGCATCACATTTTCATGTTCACATGCAAACATTTTTCCAGTGCGTCCAAATCCCGTTGCTACTTCATCAGTAATAAATAAAACATTATATGTTGTACATAAATCCCGTAGCCCTTTTAAGTATCCTTTCGGCATTGTAATCATACCGCCAGCCCCTTGCATTAAAGGCTCTACAATAATAGCTGCGATTTCTTCATGTTTTTCTTTCAGCAATTCTTCCATTTCTTCTAAATGTTTTTTTACAATTTGCTCCTTATTGTTTCCGTAAGGAGAACGATATGTATACGGATAAGGCATTTTAATTGCATCAAATAAAAGTGAACTATACACTTGGTGAAACAAGTCAATTGCTCCTATAGAAACAGCACCAATCGTATCACCGTGGTATGCTTCTTTTAATGTAACGAATCTTTGTTTTTTCGGTTGCCCTTTATGTTGCCAATATTGAAAAGCCATCTTAATTGCAATTTCAACAGCTGTTGAACCAGAGTCTGAATAGAACACCTTCTTCAATCCTTCTGGTACAACCTCAATAATTTTTTCTGCTAATAATATTGATGGAACGTTAGCAAGCCCTAACATAGTAGAATGAGCAATTTTATTTAATTGTTCACGAATTGCTTCATCTAATTCCGACACTTGATGTCCGTGAACATTTAACCAAATAGATGAGACACCATCCCAATATGCATTACCATTTACATCGTATAGCTTTCTTCCCTCTCCACGTTCAATAATGACAGGATCTTCTTCTAAATAATCTTTCATTTGTGTAAACGGGTGCCATACGTAAGCTTTATTTTTTTTCGATAATTCTTCATATATATAAGACGATTTTTCAGTCGTTTTACTATTAACAGTCACAATTGTCACCCCTTATGTTAACCTCTTTATAGATATAGTTAACATAAAAAGTGAACGGCTGTCAATTATTTATAAATCAAATAGTTCTTAAAAAAGAACAACTTATCATACGACAAGTTGTTCTACTTTCCATGTTTTCACTTCCCTATTTCCAAAATAATTTCTTCATCTTTTTTCCTTCTGTATCCATTCCAAGTTGTTTTGCTTGCTCAATTAATAAAGTGAAACTTTAATCAGTGGGGTTTTGTCCATCTCCCACTGATTAGTAGCCCGCACCAATCGGGCTNNCTGCCCACAAATAGCGAGATAAATCATGACACTTCTCAAACCTTACAGTATTTACTTCTTTCGAAATCTCTTCTTTTGTTTTCCCTTCAGTTGAAACGCCTAGTTTTGCAACAACTTTTTCCATTGACTTCTTCTCTTCTGACTGCTTCATTTGGCTTTGTTTCGTTTTCTCTAATTCAGCTGCAAAAGCTGTGTCAATTCCAACACTTCCGCCAACAACTAATAAAGTGGTAAAAAAAGAATTATTTTTTTCTTCACTCTTTCCTCCCCTTTCAAATTCATTATAACGGACAAATTTAAAGCATTAAAACATTTCACCTTTATTTCCCTAAATTTTTTTCGAACATTTTTATTGACATATAAGATAAATATATGATAAAAATTTAACTAACATCATATGAATCGGCGTTGATAGGATTTAGTAGTATTTCGATTTCTGATTTCAGAGAGCTGGTGGTCGGTGCAAACCAGTACAGAGCGATTTATGAATTACCCCCCTGGAGCTTCTTTTACGAAACATGAGGAGTAGTGAAAGACGGTTATAGACCGTTATGTCTAAAGAGTGGTGAAACGACATTGTTTCACAATTTAGGGTGGTACCGCGAATTTTTCGTCCCTGCATATATTGCAGGGGCGTTTTTATTTTATTAGCGCATATCATACGACCCTTTATTTTGTGATACATTCATTTCACAAGCTAGGGTGGTACCGCGATTTCTTCGTCCCTGCATAATTATATGCAGGGACGTTTTTTTATCCAATCATTTCCGTATCATATAGAAGTTTCAACAATTATTGATAATTTGTCGCAAAATTCTAAATTTTAGAAGGAAATATACAATATTGGCGAATTCTATATAAAAAAAGCTATTTTCGATTAATTAGGAGGGGAAAACAATGGTTTCAAAAATTGAATCTGTTCTTTTAACAATTTTCATCTTTTTCTGTATTGGTTTTAGTGTTATTCAATTAGAAGTTTCACCACATATCCCAATTTTATTCGCTATCGTTCTTTTATTAGCATTTGGATTTATGAAAAAAATCTCTTGGTCCATTATGGAAAAAGGAATGATAAGTAGTATTTCAGCAGGTATTCCATCTATTTTTATTTTCTTACTTGTAGGCGTATTAATCAGTGTTTGGATTGCAGCTGGAACAATTCCAACTTTAATGGTATACGGCTTCCAACTTGTATCCCCTAAAATTTTCATTCCAACTGTTTTTGTTGTTTGTGCAATTGTTGGAACGAGTATTGGTAGTGCTTTTACAACTGCTGCAACTGTAGGACTTGCCTTTATGGGTATGGGTAGTGCCCTTGGATACGATCCAGCTCTTATTGCCGGTGCAATTATTTCTGGTGCATTCTTTGGGGATAAAATGTCCCCTTTATCTGATACAACAAACTTAGCTCCTGCTGTAACGGGTGTAGATTTATTTGAACATATTCGCAACATGCTTTGGACGACAGTTCCAGCTTTCATTATTGCTTTTATTGCATTTTTCATGTTAGGGAGTGGGTCTGGAGGCAATGTTGATTTCTCAACTTTTATTAGTGCGTTAGAAAAAAATGCAACGATTTCTATCGTTACACTTATTCCGATTTTATTACTGTTCCTATTCGCATTTAAAAAGGTTCCAGCAGTTCCAACGTTACTTGCTGGAATCACAGTAGGGATTATCATTCTCTTTATTTTTAAACCTAGCACTTCTTTAGCTGACTTAATGAAAATTATGCAAGACGGTTACGTTTCTAAAACTGGTCTAAAAGATATTGATAGCTTATTATCTCGTGGTGGTTTACAAAGTATGATGATGTCAATTGCCCTTATTTTCCTCGCTCTTTGTATGGGAGGATTATTACAAGGAATGGGTATTATCGCGCAGCTGATGAATATCATCTCTAGCTTTGTAAAAACTAGTACACGCTTAATTATTTCTACAGCTTCAACTGCAATTGGTGTAAACTTCTTACTTGGTGAACAGTACTTATCAATCGTTTTAACAGGACAAGCATTTGCTAATAAATACGATGAAGTCGGTTTAGAACGTCGTAATTTATCACGTGTATTAGAAGATGCAGGTACAGTTATTAACCCGCTCGTACCATGGGGTGTAAGTGGCGTATTCTTATCGAACGTTCTTAGCGTTTCAACATTTGATTATGTTCCATACGCAATCTTCTGTTTAGCTTGTCCAGTCGTAACTATTATCGTCGGCTTTACTGGATTCGGTCTTTCATGGAAAAAGGAAAAAACAATAACAGTTTCATAATATACACGTAAAAAAGGATTACCATAATCGGTAATCCTTTTTTATAACCCTTTATTATCTATTTGCTTTCTTTCTTCTAAATAACATTAGTAGTCCTGCCCCAACAAACGCAAGCCCAGCTCCAATTGTAGAAGCAACGCTCGCACCTGTTTTCGGTAAATCACGTTCCTTTTTATCTGCTTCTTTATTTTCACTTACAGTTGTTGTAGTTTGTCCAGATCCCGCGTTGTTTCCATCTTGTTTTTGTTCATTTCCATTATTATCTTCATTTGTTGGCGGTGTTGTTGGATTCTCTCCATCATCTGTTGGCGGTTTCGTTGGGTTTCCTCCACCCGTTTCCTTATCACTATCGTTCTTCTTCGTTATATCAATTGCATATTTAGCAAATTCATTTTCAGATGGTCCAACATATGAGATTTTCCCATCTTTCTTTATATACTTTTGTGCATTTGGTGAAGAATCGAATGTTGTATTTAATTTATCTGCAACAATCGGTTTAAATGTCCAATTTTGATCGGCTGTCGGATTTATAACTGGTGTTTCTTGCATATACTTCACAATGATTTGACGTGTTTCATCTTGTGATTGGTATACAACTTCCCCTTCGCTTACACCAGGGAACGTTTGGCTACTTCCACGATAGTTATTTGTAGCAACAATAAATTTTTGATCGTCCGCTACTGGTTTACCATCATACGTTAAATTTACAATACGCTTAGCATTTGCCTCTTTCACATTTCCATCTTTATCATATTTCGCTGGTTGCGTCACATCAATTTCGTATTTTAAACCATCTAAAATATCAAAGTTATATGTAGGATAATTGACATCCACTAATGCCTGTTCTTTTTTGTTCGTTGGATCAATTTGATTAAACTGACCTGCAGACATTTCAAGCCACTCTTTTACTTGTGCTCCATTTACTTTCACAGCATATAATGTATTAGGATATACGTATAAATCTGCAACGTTTTTAATCGCTAAAGTTCCAGTTGGAATATCAGTGTAATATGTTGCTCCATTTCGGCCACCTGCTTTAAATGGTGCTCCTGCAGATAAAACGGGAATATCTTTATAGTCTTTATACTCTGATTTTTTAAGTTCCTCTTCTACGTACCACTTTTGCGCATTTGTCACAAGCTGTACAGATGGATCGTCTTGTACTAATGAAAAATAGCTATTAATTGGTGCTGACGTTTTACCTACAGGTGTATTTACATAGTCAATTGTCGCTTTATGATCATCTTTAATTTCATTAACTAATTTTTGATCAGATTCTACCAATGGATTACCTTTACCATCAGCAATCGGACGAAGTTGTGGCTTAGATTGATTTTTTTGTACTTCCCATTTTCCGTTTACCTTTTTCAATTGCATATCAATAATACCTAAGTTGCTTCCAAATACGCCCGGCATTACGACCGGAACACCATTAAATATATCTTTCACTTCAGTATGTGAATGCCCCATTAATACTGCATCTATACCAGAAACTTTTGTTGCTAAATGATATGATGCATTTTCCATTCCTTCGTTGTATTCACCCTTATCGACACCTGAATGAGCTAATGCAACAATAATGTCCGCACCTTGTGCCTGCATTTCTGGAACTAATTTTTTTGCTGTTTGCACAATATCTTTCGCTACTACTTTTCCTTCTAAATTCGCTTTATCCCAGTTCATAACTTGAGGTGGAACAAATCCCATTACACCAATTTTCACCTTTTGTTTTTGACCTGATTCATCTTCTACTTCTTTTTCAAAAATATGATATGGTTTAAAGTAATGTTTATCGTTTTTATCATGATCATCTATGTAGACATTCGAGTTAATAACCGGGAATTCCGTTTTACTAATTACTTTGTTTAAATAATCTAAACCGTAGTTAAATTCGTGATTCCCAAGAGAGATGACATCATATTTCATTAAATTCATTAAACGATATAATGGATGTACATAACTAGGATCCACAGGGTTCATCGGATCATTTATTTTATTCGCCACATAATCCCCAAGTGGCGTACCTTGTAATGCATCCCCATCATCAAATAGGACAGAGTTCTTCGCTTCTTCACGCGCTTTATTAACAAGCGCCGCTGTTTGCACAAGACCTACTTTATTATCTGTTTTCGTTTGATAATAATCGTAATTCATTAAGTTAACGTGAATATCTGATGTTTCTAGAATTCGTAAGTTAACTGTACTCTCCCCAGTTTTCTCATCTGCATGAGCTGTTGTTGGCAATACTTGCGGTGCTATAACACCAATCGCAAGAGTTGCTCCAGCTAACATTTTCTTTGACTTTTTCACAAAAATCCCCCTTATACAATTACAAAAAAATAATGAAATGAATCTCTATCTCTAACCACATACCTTTTTTCTTCTATTAAAGACACGATTTTCATTTCATCACGCGTTAACGGACAGTACCCATAAACGCCTCATTGATGAAGACTAACACTTAGCGGGAGATAAAGCTCCTATTAAGTAGAATTTCCCCTTATCTGACATTATCATATATAATGTACTTTCATATCGTCAATATTTTTTGACATACTTCCACAAATTTTCTGTACAGTTATTGCAAACTTTTCATAAACATATAATATAAATACTGCTGAATATGCTACAATTACCAATTACAAGGAGGATAAATTTATGAAAAAAGTCATCTTAACAATTGTTTGTCTCCTCCTTCTAATCATTTCTTATTCCTATTTTGAAAAGAGCGATGAGACAAAAAAAAACGAACCTGAAGAACAAACAGAAAAAACGTCTACTCCGAGTTGGATTGATAAACAAACAAATGACTCCTTTTATCATCTCGTATTAGGTGATTCACTCGCTAAAGGATATGGATCAACACAAGGTGGATTTGCTGAATTAGCTTCTAGACAAATAGAATCACAAATTCATAAACCCATTACAGTAGAAAACCTTGGGATAAACGGTATTACAACAGATCGTCTCGTTAAAAAAGTTCAATCAGAAGATGTTCAACAAAAAATTAGAGCAGCAAATATCATTACAATTAATATTGGAGGAAATAATTTATTCCGTTTAAATCGTGATGTCGGCGTTATAGATGGTATTAAAATGTTAAATAAAGAGAAAGCTCATTTTGAAACGGATATAAAAAATATTGTAAAGACAGTTCGAGATCAAAATCCGAACGCTTTACTCATTCTGTCAGAACTCTATAACCCGTTACAACTCGATGACTCCATCGCAAGTTATGCAGATATGTTTTTAGATGGCTGGAATGAATCCGTTTATTCCATTTCAAAAGAAAATCAGCCATCTATCGTTTTACCAATTCGTAAATTAATCTCGAATGATAAAAAAGAGTTACTATTTGACCAAGTACACCCAAATGATAACGGCTATGCGATTATTGCCAATACATTTACAAAACAAGTGTTATCCTACAAATATTAAAGCTGCTATGAAACAATTCTATTTTTATACCATGTCTTTTTTGTTACAATGATAGTGAAAGGAGGCCTTTATATGGAATCACGCGAGTGGGAACGTATTGTTGATCATCTTCTTTCGCTAGTGCCTCTTTTTTATCGCAAATTTATGCTTCCTGGAGAATTTTCTTCTCAAAGACATATGCCGCCTTCACATACACAAGTATTACTGCTTTTGCATGAAAATGGCACATTAGCAGTTTCCGAAATCGGCAAGCGGCTAGCGATTTCACGGCCTAACATGACACCTCTATTAAACAAACTGATTCAAGAAGAACTAATAGAGCGTCATTATAGCGAAAAAGATCGACGGGTCATTTTAATTTCCCTAACTGCTGAAGGGAAATTGCTAGTAAATCAGTATCAGCAATTCATTTTAGACAAACTAAAAGAAAATTTTCAAACATTATCTGAGGAAGAGCGCGAAAAGCTTATCCATTCTCTTCAAACCATTCAAAATTTAATTTTGAAAACAAACGCATAAAGCTGCTTCTAAATAGAAGCAGCTTTATGATTCAAAATAATTACCATAGTATACATTTGAATATGGCCATGTCATTAAATATGGCCTTCGTGCTTGAACCGGTTGCTGTTGAGGCTGTTGCATTGGCTGTATTTGTTGATGCGGGTACACTCCGAATTGCTGTCTCATACCATTTACCGGATAATAATTTGTATATGGGTATACTTGAGGTACATAATAATAATCCATCCATTCTCTCCCCCTTTTTCTTAAACATATTCAAAGGAGAAAATAAATGTGACATTCTTTATATTTGTACAAGTGTTTCTCTCACTCGTTTCTTTCTTTTCTTCAAACGCAACTTACGATTTTTCTCATATAAATAATGCACAACAAAATATGAAACTACACCAAACACAACGCCTAAAATCGTCATTCCAATTAATACATACACTTCACTCTGCAATAAGCTCTTTAACATTGTGAAAATATGGATTGAAAACAAATCTGATATCGTAAATAGTTCATGATGTATTTTCTTTACATGAAATGGATAAATCATTTTCCCTAACGCGTAAGCAAATGGAAATAAAAATATTGGGAGAAACGATATTTTCCCAATAATATTACCAATAACTGCAGCAGGAAAAGAACCTTTTGCTAATCGAACTATCGGATAAAATATTACATATACGAGCGATGCCGTATATATGACCAGCATCTCTAAACCAAATCCAATCGCAAAACCTAAGGATACTTTCTTTGCTCCTTCTGGCGATCGAAGCAACTTATAATATTGAAACTTTAATGCTCTCCACATCCGCTGGAAAAACGAATATGTTTTCTTAGTTGTTTTCACCATCATCATCTCTTTAACTATATTTTTTATATATAGTATGTCCTTACACGATCTAAAAAATAAAGTGAAACTTNNAGTCTTACTGCCCACAAATAACGGGATAAATTTAATTTTCTCTTTATATTATAAATGATATAAAAATGATTAACCAAATATACATCCGACATTTCCATATAAAAAAACCTCCCTTTTAGGAAGGCTCTTCTACATTTTTAAATAAACTTACTAATAATGCTTTTTGAACATGTAATCGATTACCAGCTTGCTCAAAGACGATTGACTGAGGTCCATCTATAATTTCCCCTGTTACTTCTTCCTCACGATGAGCAGGTAAACAGTGTAAGAAACGATACGTTTGCTTCGCATGCATCACAAGTTCTTTATTTACTTGGTAAGGTTGAAATAAAACATATTTCTCTTCTTCTCCCTCTTGACCCATACTCATCCAAACGTCAGTATAAATAAAATCTGCCCCATTTACCGCGAATTCAGGATTATGCAAAATTTCAATTTCAGCTCCTGTTTCATCAGCAATTGCTAACGCTTTTTTAACAATTTCCTCATTCGGTTCATACCCTACGGGAGTTGCCACAGTCATATTCATTCCGACTTTTGCACTCGCTAACAACAATGAATGACATACATTATTTCCATCACCTACGTAAGCTAATTTAATTCCTTTAAATGTATGAACTTCTTCGTATATCGTCATTAAATCTGCCAACGCTTGACAAGGATGATGATCATCAGTTAAACCGTTAATAACAGGGATGCTCGATTCTTTCGCAAGCTCTTCCACATCCGCATGTGAAAATGTGCGTATCATAATTCCATCAATATAATGCGATAGTACTTTTGCAGTATCTGAAACCGTCTCTCCTCTTCCAATTTGCATCTCTTTCCCACTTAAAAACATTCCATGCCCTCCGAGCTGTACTATTCCTGCTTCAAAAGATACGCGAGTACGGGTGGAATGCTTATCGAAAATGAGACCTAATATTTTCCCTTTTAATAAAGGCTCCTGCTTATTCTTTTTTAAATATATAGCGAATTCAATTAAAGAAATAATTTCTTCTTGCGTCAGTTCTTCTAGTGTTAAAAGATCTTTCGTATTTAATTTCGGTACTTGTACAGTTGACATGAAATCTCCCCCTTATATGATTGGTGCGTTTTTTGTAAAAACTACTTTTTTTATCATATATACTGCCTGTTCTAGTTCCTCATTCGTTACAATAAGCGGTGGTAATAGCCTTATAACATTAGGTCCTGCTTGTAATACGAGAAGCCCTTCTTTTTCTAGTTGTTCTATACAACTTGCAACTTCATGTTTACATTCAATTCCAATCATAAGCCCCTTACCACGAATATTTTCAATGCATTCGACATGTCGTAATTCTTCTTGCAATTTCTCTAGTACATACTCACCCTTTTTTTGTACTTCTTTTAAAAACGATGGTTCTTTACTTAATTGCAATACTTCTTTCGCCGCAGTCATCGCAATATAATTCCCACCGAAAGTTGAACCATGTGATCCCACAGTAAAAGAAGTGCCAAGTTCTTTCCGGCCAATCATTGCTCCAACTGGAATACCATTTCCAAGAGCCTTTGCAATGGTAACGATATCAGGTTTTATTCCCATTTGTTCGTAAGCAAATAGTGTTCCTGTTCTTCCTATCCCCGTTTGTACTTCGTCTATAATAAATAAGGAACCGTACTTATTACATAATGTTTCAATTTCTTTCACAAAGGATGGATCAGCAGGTATGACTCCGCCCTCTCCTTGAACAACTTCAACTATTACCGCCGCAACCTCTTCATTCATTACTTCCTCTAATGCTTGTATATCGTTAAATGGAATATGTAAAAAAGACGGAAGTAGTGGACCAAATCCTTCTTTCACTTTATCTTGACCTGTTGCACTCATCGTTCCAAATGTTCTACCGTGAAAAGATTGTTGGCATGTTACGACGAGAGATTTTCCAGTATGCTTACGGGCCAGCTTTAAAGCGGCTTCATTTGCCTCTGCCCCGCTATTACAAAAAAACACATAATCTAATGCTGTATCTTTTGTTAATAATGACGCGACTTCTTCTTGTAAGGTGTTTGTAAATAGATTAGATATATGCCATATATCACCAAGTTGCTTTTGTATCGCCTTCATAACAGTAGGATGACAATGTCCTAAGTTACATACTCCAATACCAGAAGTAAAGTCTAAATATTGCTTCCCATTTTTATCAATAACTTTCGTTCCATTTCCTTTTACAAACTCAATATTTCTTCTTCCATACGTTTGAAAAAGATAACTTGTCATACAATATTTACTCCTTTCGTTACCGTCGTTCCGATACACTCTCCTGTAACCTTAGTAAAATCTTTTGTACCATTTACGATACTAACCTTTTGCACTCCCATTTTTAATGATGTAAGTGCCGCCTGTACTTTCGGAATCATCCCACCTATAATTACACCTTTTTCTATAAAAGTAAGAATTTCAGATTCATCCGCTTCCTTTACTAATTTTCCTTCATGTAATATCCCATCTACATCCGTAATAAAAATGAGTTCTGTTGCTCCTAGTGCGGCCGCAATCCCAGATGCAGCAATATCAGCATTGATGTTATAAACCTCATTACCATTTATCCCGATTGGAGCAATAACAGGAATATAATTCATATCAATTACCCCTTTTAATAAGGCTGTTTCTACATAACTTACTTCTCCTACATATCCTATCCCTTCACCAGCAGGTTGAACTTGGAGTAGATTACCATCACACCCTGAAAGGCCTACCGCAAATAAATTATGTTTTTGTAAATTCATGACAAACTTTTTATTCGTACTTCCGCATAGCACCATTTGAACAACATCCATAACTTCTTTTGGTGTTACACGTAATCCATTTCTTTTTTCTACTTTGATATTACATTCTTCTAATTTGGCATCAATTTCCGGGCCACCACCATGTACAATAACGATCTTATACTTCTGTTGCAATTTCTTTATACAATCAAAAAATACACCATTTAATTCATCCAACATGCTACCGCCGCATTTAACTACCATATAATCGTTCATCTTCTCTCTCCTTATGTACGATAACAAGCGTTTATTTTCACATATTCATAACTTAAATCACAGCCCCAAGCTGATCCTCTCTCTTCACCTAAATGTAAATACACGTCAATGACTATTTCCTGTTCTTGTAACCTCATTTTCATTTTCTCTTCAGAAAACGTTTGAGGCTCACTATTTTTTAATACTGCGATAGATTGAAGAGTCATATCAATTGTATTTGGGTGAATAGCTACTCCACTTTGTCCAATACTACTAATAATTCGCCCCCAATTTGGATCCTCACCGTATATTGCTGTTTTCACAAGACTCGAACCGACTATTTGCTTTGCGACTTTCTTTGCTTCTTCATTCGTTCGGGCACCTAACACATTTACTTCTATTAACTTTGTAGCCCCTTCACCATCTTGCGCAATTTTTTTCGCCAAATCTTCACATACCTTCCGTAAAGCAAATACGAAAATTTCCCATTCTTTATGTTCCATACTAATTAGCTTCGTTTCTGATAATCCACTTGCCATAATGATGACCATATCATTCGTAGAAGTATCCCCATCTACTGTAATTTGATTAAATGTATGATCGGTAATTTGTGATAATGCGGTTTGCAATACTTCATGCTCTATATTGGCATCTGTTGTAATAAAACTAAGCATCGTTGCCATATTCGGATGAATCATCCCTGAACCTTTAGCAACCCCAGCAATAGTCACTTCTTTCCCGTCAATCATTACCTCATAGCAAGTTTCTTTCGTTATAAGATCCGTCGTTAAAATTGCTTCAGAAAAAGAATGCGCTTCACTTACTTCTTTTGTTGGTATAAGAGATGCAACTCCCTTGCGGATGATATCCATCGGTAAAGGGACACCAATTACACCTGTTGAAGCGACTGCAACGTAATTTTCTTTCACTCCAAAGTGTTCTGCTCCTAATGTGCGCATCTCGTATGCATCTTGTAACCCTTTCATTCCCGTACAAGCATTTGCATTTCCGCTATTGACGATAATTGCTTGTAATTTTCCCTCAACAGCTATACTCTCTTTCGTTACTTGTAACGGAGCTGCTTGCATTTGATTCGTTGTATACACAGCGGCGCATGATGCTGGCACTTCACAAACGATTGCACCTAAATCCTTTTTCTCCTTTTTCAGACCATTTGCAGTACCAATTGCTGAAAAGCCTTTCGGCGTTACAATTGAACCATTTTCTAATTTTGTAATAGACGATACTTTAATCATACTATCCCCCTTATGGATAAAGCGGCATATGCTGTAAACCAGTTGTTTCTTCCAATCCCGCTAATACATTTGCATTTTGAATCGCTTGCCCAGCCGCACCTTTCATCATATTGTCTATAACAGAAACGACCGTAATTTTTCCTGTTCTTTCATCGTAAGCTAGCCCAATATCACAATAATTTGAACCCCTTACTTCTTTCGGACTAGGAAATTCCCCTTGAGGACGAATTCGAACGAAAGCTGAATGTTCATACGTTTCTTCATATAATTTTTGAAGTTGCTGTATTTTCACTTCCTGTTTCACTTTCGCATAAAGTGTAATCATAATCCCTCGTGATATCGGTATTAAATGTGTACTAAATGTAATTGGCTTTACTTCACTACTCCACTCTGCAAGCATTTGCTCAATCTCAGGAACGTGCTGATGCTGATTTACTTTATAGATATGAAGGTTATCATATAGTTCTGGAAAATGAGTCATTGTTGTTGGGGTTTTACCCGCCCCAGATACCCCTGATTTCGCATCAATAATAATCGAATCTTCTTCGATCATTCCGCTACGTACTACCGGCGCCATCGCTAATAATGCAGCTGTAGCAAAACACCCTGGGTTTGCAATTAAATCTGCACTTTGAACCTCAAATTTTTTCCATTCACTTAATCCATATACTGCTTTTTTTAAAATCTCTTCTTTTGCAGCTGGCCTTTTATACCACATCTCGTATGACGAAGGATCTATCATACGAAAGTCTCCAGATAGGTCGATTACTTTTAAACCTACTGCTAATAATTTAGGAGTTAACTCTGCCGATACTCCTGCCGGGGTTGCTAAAAATACGAGTTCTGCTTCCCTCCCTATTCCCTCTATATCAATTTCTTGTAACGTATGGACAAGAACATTTCGAAGATGCGGATATACATTTGCTATACATTCGCCAACTTGCGAAAAAGAATGGAGAGATGCTATCGAGAAATATGGATGTTGCTCTAATAACCTAATTAACTCAATGCCTCCATATCCAGTTGCCCCAATAATTGCGACTTTCATAAGCTCCTCCTCATATCGATTCTTTAAATTAAATATGATTATAATACTGTATATTTATAGAGTCAATTAAATATTTATAAATTTTTAAAACTTAAAAAACTTAATTTTACTAGAAAAACAATATACACAATCTAATTTTTATACAAAAACATTGTATAGTAGTATTTTCATTCCACTTCAAGTACAATAAAACAATACATGTATACATATGGGCGGGGAAAAACATGAATGAAAAATTAATTGAGAAAATGATTATAAAAAGTTTTCAGCAATATCAATGCATTCCTGTTTCAAAAGAGGATCAGGAGATGCTTGTGAAACATATTCAAACGATTATTCATTCAAATACTGAAATTGATGTATACGAGGCAATTGAGGATATCGTTTACGATTATGTAACTGGAAAATAAAAAAATAGGAGATTTCCATATGGAAATCTCCTATTTTTTACTTAATGATTTGCCTGCAACACGTTCAAATAAACTAGGGAATAAAGCATAAAGCTTCGGACCCATTCCCATCCACTTTGGCAAATTTACTTCACGTTTTTTCGTTTGCATCGACTTTACGATTTGTTCTGCTACATATGTTGGTTTTAACATGTAGCGCCCCATATTTTTTACATATGTACCGGATTGATCGGCTATTTCAAAAAAGTTCGTATCTATCGGTCCTGGGTTAATTGCTGTTACAAATACATTTGTACTAGACAATTCCATACGTAAACTATTCGTAAATCCTAACACAGCATGTTTTGTTGCTGCATAAGCGCTCGATTTCGGCGTTGCAATTTTTCCAGCCAACGAAGCAATATTAATAATTTGTCCTTCATTCTTTTTTACCATATAAGGTAAAACTGCTTTCGTACAAGCTACTAATCCGAATACATTTACTTGAAACATATCCTTTACTTCATCCATTGACGCATCTTCAAACGTTTTAAAAATACCAAACCCCGCATTGTTTACTAATATATCAATACGTCCCACTTCTTGTAGTACCTTTGCGAATACAGATTGTACTTCCGTCTCATTACTTACATCCAATACATAGTAATAGCAAGGCGTATTATAAGTTTCTTTAATCTTTTTTGCTAATGCTCGTAGCTTTTCTTCCGTTCGAGCCATTAATACTGGAGTCGCACCTTTCTCTGCAACTTGCATTGCAACTTGCTCTCCAATTCCACTAGAAGCACCTGTAATGACGATTACTTTGTCCTGTAAACGTCCCGTCATCGCTGTCACCTACTTTGCATAATAAATCAATTGTTGCGAAGATTCATCAATCATCACTTGTTGATTATATGCTAAAAAATCTAATTGTCCAACAGTTTCGGAGATAGTAAGCGGCAATTGTTCTTTGTATAATACCGGAAATAGCTTCACACATACTTCAAATGCAGTCATTGGCTTTTCTTTTAATAACTCAAGCACTTTAAACGCTCGTGTTTCTTGCTTTTGTAGCCTCGTTTCAATAAGCTGTTTCACATTTAGAACATCTTCCCCATGTCCTGATAAAATGCGTGAAATATTCATTTCACTTAAGCTCTTTAACGTTTGATTGTATTGCAGTAACGGACGTGCTCTTTCCGTTTGCCCTTCATATGGTGGTTCTAATATTGGATTCGAAGAAATATGACTAATGAGAGCATCCCCACCAATTAATATTCCATCAGATTCTCTATATAATGAAATATGAGTAGAAGCATGCCCTGGCGTTTCAATCACTGTAAACCCAGGCAAAGAATCAATACGATCTCCTTCTCTCACAGTATGTGTTAACGATCTCTTACAAGAGTATTTCAATGTCTTTGTTGTCAATAATACCTCGTCTTTCAAAAATGCTGCAGGAACACCAAACTGCAACGCTGTCTCTTTAAAAAATTCATGATACCGCTTTAAAAATTCTGGATTTTGCGTAATCCAAGGTTCATTCCAAGGGTGTCCCATAATATTCGTTTTCTCTGAAAATATATTTAAAAGCCCGCAATGATCTGCATGATGATGCGTAATCACTACTGTTCCAATATCTTCTATCGTATATCCTAAAGCACCTAATTGACTTTCTAACGCATTTCTTGCCCCTTCTGTATTCGTCCCTGTATCAATTAACGTTAATGTCTCCCCCTCAACTAAAAACACATTCACTGTCTCAACTGCAAATGGCACAGGAATCTCCATTCGGTGAATTGCCGTCATGCTTAGCCCCCCTGTCTCTTTCCGGTTCAAAAATGAATACCTCTTCAGTTTACAACTTCTCTATAAATTTGTCATTATTTTCAGATAAAAAGAGGTGTTTTCTATAAAAAAACGAATGTATGTACATTTATAAGAATTTCTAACCAAATTTAAAGGAGGAACATCATGTCTATTCAAAACATTTCCTTTCTCGGTGCAGGCTCTATTGCCGAAGCGATTATTGGTGGCTTGTTACACGCAAATGTAGTTAAAGGAGAACAAATTACTGTAAGTAATCATTCTAACGAAACAAGATTACAGGAACTACATAAAAAATACGGTATTAAAGGTACACATGACAAAAAAGAATTACTTGTTGATGCAAATATTCTATTTCTAGCGATGAAGCCAAAAGATGTGGCAGAAGCAATTGCCCCACTCAAAGAGTTTACAGACCCTAATTTGCTTATTATCTCGTTATTAGCAGGTGTTTCTACTCACTCAATTAGAAACTTACTTCAAAAAGATATTCCGATTATTCGTGCAATGCCAAATACATCTGCTGCTATATTAAAATCTGCTACCGCTATCTCACCTTCAAAACATGCAACAGCAGAACATATTCACATTGCAACATCTTTATTTGAAACAATTGGTCTCGTCTCTGTTGTAGAGGAAGAAGATATGCATGCTGTCACTGCATTATCAGGAAGTGGACCAGCTTATATTTATTACGTAGTGGAGGCGATGGAAGAAGCCGCAAAAAAAATTGGTCTAAAAGAAGATGTAGCAAAATCACTTATTCTTCAAACGATAATCGGTGCTGCTGAAATGCTAAAAGCAAGCGAAAAACACCCTTCTATTTTGCGAAAAGAAATTACTTCTCCTGGTGGGACAACCGAATCAGGTATTGAGGTGTTACAGGAACATAAGTTTCAACAAGCATTAGTTTCATGTATTACACAAGCAACGAAACGATCACATGATCTTGGGAAAACATTAGAAGAAATAACAAAAGAAAAATAAGAAAATGGAGCTCAACTTTACTTGAGCTCCATTTTCTTATAATTATTTTTAGTTATTGTTCTTCCCAAAAATCTCTTCTTGCAAACGGCGACCTGTCGGTGTTGCTGCAAGTCCACCTTCAGCTGTTTCACGAAGTGCTACTGGCATCGTTTGTCCAATTCTAAACATTGCCTCAATTACTTCATCACATGGAATTGTACTAGTTACACCAGCTAATGCCAAATCAGCTGAAATCATTGCATTAGAAGCACCCGCTGCATTACGTTTTACGCAAGGTACTTCTACAAGTCCTGCAACAGGATCGCATACTAAACCAAGCATGTTCTTTAATGAGATTGCCATCGCCGTAGCTGCTTGATCTGGTGTTCCACCAGCCATCTCAACTGCCGCTGCAGCTGCCATTCCACTTGCTGAACCAACTTCAGCTTGGCAACCTCCTGCCGCACCAGAAATACACGCATTATTCGCAACAACCATGCCGAATGCTCCTGCTGTAAATAAAAATTCAATCATTTCTTCACGTGTAGGCTGTAATTTTTCTTTCAGTGCAAATAGTACACCAGGTACTGTTCCAGCAGATCCGGCTGTTGGCGTTGCACAAATGATTCCCATCGCCGCGTTTACTTCATTTGTTGCAACAGCTTTACTCACTGCGTCCAAAATCGTATCTCCAGACAAGCCTTTTCCGCTCTTCATATACGCTTGAACTTTTACAGCGTCTCCGCCAGTTAAACCGGTCGGTGATTTCACGCCGCGAATACCACGTTCTACTGCTTGTTCCATCACGACTAAGTTCTTTTCCATACCAGCCATTACTTCTTCACGTGAAATACTTCTTGTTTCCATTTCACATTGAATCATAATTTCTGCGATTTTTACATTTTGTTCTTTAGCTTGCGCCACTAGTTCCGCTGCGTTCCGAAACATGGTGTGTCCCCCCTGCCATTATTCCATAATGGTTACTTGACAAATATTTTGTTGCTCTTTTATTTCTTCAATCACTTCATTCGCTAATAATTCATCTGTTTCGATAACCATAAGCGCTCTTCTTCCTTTTTCTTTACGCGAAACACTCATTGTGCTAATGTTAATCTCGTGTTTTGCAAGGATTGAAGCTACTGCTGCAATAGTACCAAAGCGATCGTTATTTACAATAAGAAGTGCTGGGCTCGTTCCTGATAATTGAAGATCAAAGCCGTTTAACTCTACAACCTCGATTTTACCTCCACCAATAGAACATGCAACAACTTCAATTTCTTCTTCCCCTTTATACAGACAAATTTTCGCTGTATTTGGGTGAGGTGCATTTGCTTCCTCTTCAATGAATTCCACTTCAATTTCACGCTCTTTTGCAATTTCTAACGCATCTGGAATACGTAAATCATCTGTTTCAAATCCAAGTATTCCACCAATTAATGCTACATCCGTACCATGTCCACGATATGTCTTTGCGAATGATCCATATAATGAAATTTTTACTCTTTCTGGTTCATGACGAAACAGCTGGCGAGCAACTTGCCCCATTCTTGCTGCACCTGCTGTATGTGAACTTGATGGACCAATCATAACTGGACCAATAATATCAAATACCGAGCGATACTTCATCATAACTCCCCCTAAATCTCTATGAAAAAATTATTTTCTACTATCTGATTGTCCAACCTCTTTAAAAAATGGTATACCCATTAAATCTCCACTAACGTATAATAGAAAAGCTTCCACTAAGAAACTTACAACGGCTGCACTTGCCAAAGCTCCCATTGCTTTCATACCATTTGATGATTTAAAACTAAAGAGTGAAAAAGACTTAGTACAAATAATCGTAATATCATTCCTTTAATAATCTCCATACTGTTCTCTACTTTTTTAGTCAATTTCGTTTGTTTCGAAAAATGGTTAAAACACATACTATAACTTACGATAAATTGTGTGTGCCCTCATTATAGCTTGTTTTTTATAAAACGCTTACTTTTATTGAATTTCAAAGTTTCTGAATAAACTTCTTTTCCCCCTCATTGTATTACTTGTATATATGTGTGCATATATAACAGTTTTTCTAAATAATCGATATTATATATTTTCATCCTATATATTCAAGCCATTACAAATTTCTGTGTTATCCAAGTATGGATATAAAATAATAACAGTTTATTATCAATTTTTTTTTGAAAATAAAAAAATGGTAAACGTAAGTTACCATTTTTTCTCAAATTTATTATCTTTCTACTGGAAATGATTTCAAATCCATTGCTATTTCGGTATTAGAAAATAACTCTCTTGCTTCTTTCAATAATTCCTTATATGTATCTCCCTGATAACGAGAACTAATATGAGTCAATATTAATCGTTTCGCATTTGCCTGAAGTGCAATACTCGCTGCTTGCTTAGATGTGGAATGAAAATAATCATACGCTTGTTGTTCATCTTCTGCTGCAAAAGTTGCTTCATGAACAAGTACATCTGCGTCTTGCGCAAGCTCTCTACTCGCTTCGCAATATCGTGTATCACCTAAAATAGTAATCATTCTCCCTTTTTGAGGTGGACCGATAAAATCTTTTCCATTTAGCGTCGTGCCATTCTCTAATTCAACTACTTCTCCATCTTTTAAACGTTTAAAGATTGGACCTGGTTTCACACCCATTTCTAGCAGCTTATCGACTAAAAGAGCCCCTTGTATATCTTTCTCTACAATACGATATCCAAAACATTCAATACCATGTGACAGTCTTTTCGTTTCCACATAAAATTTATTATCCTCAAACACAGTACCTTCCTCTGTTATCTCCACAATTTCAAGTGGATATTTCACATGTGTCGTACTTACCGATAATGCTACTTCAATAAATTGTTTAATTCCTTTTGGTCCGTACACTGTTAAAGGTGTAGTCCCTCCTTGAAACGAACGGCTACCTAATAAACCAGGCAATCCAAAAATATGATCACCATGCAAATGGGTAATAAATATTTTTTCAATGCGGCGTGGACGTACAGATGTATGTAATATTTGATGTTGCGTCGCTTCACCACAGTCAAATAACCAAGTCTGTCCTCGTTCTTCTAACAATTGCAAAGCAATAGCTGAAACATTCCTTCCCTTCGAAGGAACACCTGCGCCAGTTCCTAAAAATACAAATTCCACTTTCTTTCCTCCAGCTCTTTATATAATCTATCTTTCATCTTACGGAATGTTATTTCAAATGGCAAATTGAATTTACATAACCAATCATCTAGACAACTATATAACACGAACGTTGTAATTAATAATTTTAGCAATTGTTCGTGTTTTATGATAAAATAATTGTACTACATAGAAAGGGAGCGCTTTATTATGAAAGAAGTATTTCGTTTACAAACTGATTTTTCATCTTCATTTGATCGCTGGGTAAGTTCTTTCGTGTCTGATCACCCAGCGCAATTAGAATGGACGACTTTAAAAGAATTAATCCATGAATATACAACATCACATACGAATGAGACGTTACCAACACATATTTCTTCAGCTTTAACATATTACGCACAACGCGTTTCAACAACAAATCGTTCAGAGATTGTTATCTTTGAAAATGTTACAATTTCGTAATCTAAAAAAAGCACCGAGGGCGGTGCTTTTTTAGATGAACTAGTTTACAAGAAATAAAGTGAAGCTTTAATCAGTGGGGGTTTTGTCCATCCTCCACTGATGATTAGCCCTCACCAATCGGGCTTTTACGGGCAGTTATCTCACGCCTAACTTCCTCGCATCCGCCAAATTTTGAGGTGGGAGTCTTACTGCCGCAAATAGCGGGCTAAAAAAATTATATGCGCTTGTATCATT
>NUMR01000098.1 GCA_002578045.1 Bacillus cereus | reverse complement strand
TACTGCCCACAAATAGCGGGGTAAAACAGGAATTTTCTAAATATTTTAACTGGTACATGCATAAGTATAGAATTTCTTGACTATAACAGTAATAGAAAAAAAAATAGTCCCTATGTCAAAAGACATAGAGACCATTTCAATTAAGCGTGAAGATCAGAAACTTCTTGTTCTCTCACTTCTTCTACTTTTTCTTTTACACGTTCAATAGTTGCACCTAATGCAGCTAATTTCTTATGGAAATCTACATAACCGCGATCAAGATGTTTTAATTCAGTTACACGAGTGTAACCTTCTGATACTAAACCAGCTAAGATTAATGCTGCTGCTGCACGTAAATCAGTTGCACCTACTTCAGCACCTTGTAAGCTATTTGGACCGTTCATAATAACAGAACGACCTTCGATTTTAATATCAGCATTCATACGGCGGAATTCTTCAACATGCATAAAGCGGTTTTCGAATACCGTTTCTGTAATCATACTTGTTCCATCAGCTTGTAGTAATAATGCCATCATTTGTGATTGCATGTCTGTTGGGAAACCTGGGTGAGGCATAGTTTTAATATCAACCGCTTTTAACTTATCTGGGCCGATAACACGCACACCTTCATTTTCCTCAATAATTTTAACACCCATTTCTTCCATCTTCGCTGTAATTGAACGTAAATGTTCAGGCACAGCATTTTCAATTAAGATGTCTCCACCAGTAATTGCCGCTGCAACCATGAATGTTCCCGCTTCAATACGATCAGGAATAATAGAGTGGTTTGCACCATATAATTTATCAACGCCTTCGATACGAATCGTTCCAGTTCCGGCTCCGCGTACTTTCGCTCCCATCGCATTTAAGAAGTTAGCTAAGTCAACGATTTCTGGTTCTTTCGCTGCGTTTTCAAGGATTGTTGTCCCTTTTGCTAATGTAGCTGCAGACATAATGTTTTCTGTCGCGCCCACGCTTGGGAAGTCTAAATAAATTTTAGCTCCTTTTAGTTCTTCCTCAACGTATGCCTCAACAAAACCATTACCAACCTGTACTTTTGCTCCCATTGCTTCGAAACCTTTTAAATGTTGGTCAATTGGACGTGAACCAATTGCACATCCACCAGGAAGTGCAATACGAGCACGACCGTTACGTGCTAATAATGGTCCCATTACTTGAACAGACGCACGCATTTTACGTACATATTCAAATGGTGCTTCAATGTTTAGTTCTTTAGAAGCATCGATTGTTACTTGGTTATTTTCAAATACGACTTCAGCATTTAAATGACGTAATACCTCGTTAATTGTGTATACATCAGACAATACTGGTACTTCAGATAGTACATTCTTTCCATCACTCGCTAATAGGGCTGCAGCGATTATAGGTAATACAGCATTTTTTGCGCCCTCAACACGCACTGTGCCGTTCAACCGCTTTCCGCCACGGACGATGATCTTTTCCAAATTATTCCCCTCCGTGTCCTTTTTTCAGTATCTATTCACTCAATACTCAGAAGTTATGATCGGTGTGCCAACCACAATTGTATCTTTGTTGTTTGTAGAACGTATTGCTATTTGCACATTTATTTTCTCTCTATTTGTTGAAAGAGCGTCATTCCACTTTTTATTGTATGCGGAGACTGACACAAATGCTCTTTCTTCTACTTGTTCGATCGCTCTTGCTGAAAGATCTTTCAAAACCTGATTGGTTTTATTTTGCAAAACACCTTCAATCTTATCATTCAGTACACCTTGAACACAAGTGTAAATTATAGGTTTTTCACTAAAAATTTCATTCATTTTCTGAACATACTTCGGGTCCCATTTCGCCCCACTTACTTCAAATATAACGAAGGTGTTTTCTTTAGTATTTTCCTTACTCCAAGTTACTACTACTCGTTCTTCATACGAAGAAAATTTTTTATAGGATGTAGCTTTATATCCATCCGAAGATTGTTCTAATTCCCACTTTTGAATATTCGCCTTGTCCTTCACATCGTTTAACAATTTTTGAAACATATGTATATTAGAAATCGTTTTTGTCTCTCGTGCTGACCATAACCACTTTTCTACTTTTGCATCATTTTTCTCTAATGCTCCAATCATACTCTCCATTTTCTGTTCATCGCTTATCGGTTTTATCTCTCTATATCCAACCAAAAATAAAATAACACTTACGACAACAATAAGAATGGCTTTAAGCTTCAATTTCATCCCCTCCTATCCCCATTGTTAACGGAGATAGGAGGTTCTATACACTTACTTTACTAAATACGTTAAACTCTTCGAATAGCCTAAATAATCAAGGAAAAAGTCACTTACAGATGTCCCAATTGCAATAGTAATTAGGATGAGTAAGACTCGCGTCTGCATCACCTTTCCAGACTTCATTAAACGTTCGATGTGAATACCTTGTAAAGCCCACCACGTAATGGTAATAAACAATAAATGCGAAACAATGGCGACCAGTGCTTGTTGCCCTAAAAGTTGCGCCAAAAAATCGACCCCTTTTTTACTTGGCTACTACTTACAAAACATATAAAAACGATACCATGCTAAGTAAGAGCCACACTTTTTCAAACGCAAATAAGTATCTTACATTTTATATCGAAATTTTCTCTCCAAAAATGTATACCTATATGCATTTTCATTTGCGATTCACACAAAATAAAAAGCGTAGAGTACCGACTCCACACCTTTTATTTTCACTATTGTACCACGTTCCCTAAGAAGAAGAAATCTTTCATTAATGGAAAATATTCATAAAAGAAATTGTATCCAATCATCGGCATAATCCCTAGTATGACAATCGAGATTGCACAAAGACTCATAACAACTTTTATATTTAACGGTAACCGAATCCTCTCTTCGCTCTCTCCTTCCCGAAAAAACATTTGTTGTAAAATTCGGAAATAATATACGAATGAAATGACTGTCGTACCCATCATAATAGATGCTAGTACGTAATGAGATGGTTCTACATGAAGTGCGCCTAAAAAGATGTTAATCTTCCCGATGAATCCGGCCGTTCCTGGTATTCCAGCTAACGATAAAATAAAAATCGTCATCACTATCGCTGTAAATGGCGATCGCTTATATAACCCTGTAAAAATGGTGATGTTTTCCTTGTTATTTTGTAAGATTAAGCCGTGGATAATGGCAAATGATCCTATATTCATAAGCATGTATGCAAGCATATAAAACCACATACTATCCATCGTAAATGGCGATAATGCCACAAGTGGAACAAGTAAATACCCTGCGTGTGCGATACCTGAATAAGCAAATAAACGTTTTACGTTATATTGTTTTAAAGCTACTACGTTCCCAACAATCATCGTAATACTTGCTAGCACGGCAATATATATGCTCATATGCCCGTATAAAGATCGCACGTCTCCTTGTATTGATACACTTGCAAAAACCATAAGGAACAGGCGAATAACGAGTAAGAACCCAGCAATTTTAGAAATCGTTCCAAGAAAAGCCGTAACTGGTGTCGTAGCCCCTTCATACACATCTGGTGCCCACATATGAAATGGCACTGTTGCAATTTTAAAGGAGAGCCCAACGAGCAATAGGAGAAATGCGAGAGATAACAATAACTGAATACCACTAGCTAGCTCCCCGGTGAATACTTTTTGCATATCCACGATATTGGTTGAACCTGTAATACCGTATAAGTAACTCATTCCAAAGAGCGTAATTGCCGTTCCAATTCCTCCGTTAATGACGTATTTCATTGCCGCTTCATTTGATGCACGGTTCTTTTTTCGAATTCCTACTAAAATATAGGAAGAAAGTGATAGTAGCTCTAAACCGACGAAAAGTGTAATGAAGTCGACACTAGAAGCCATGAACATTGCACCAAGAAGCGCCATTAAAAATAAGTAATAATATTCTCCCTTATCTTTAATTGGATTCTTCTTGTCATCGTTCATTGCCATACATAAGATGAGGGCTGCTCCACCTAATAACAACGTTTTAAATCCTTTTGAAAATCCATCTAATACAAATGATCCATTTAAAATATCTCCTGCTGGTTCGCCATATAGCGTAATGAATGACACGATTGCTAATACGATGGCAGCAATTGCACCAAGCGCTACGTACCTATGGTTCAACTTAAAAAACAAATCACATATGGAAAGAAGGATGGCAGCCCCGAGAATAATGAATTCCGGCACCATCAGATGCCACGATAAGCTAAGTAACGTATTTATATCCATCCTACTTCACCCCCAATGTGTTCAATGTATTTTGAAGAGGATCCCCTAGTATTTCCGGCATTACTCCGATTGCAATAATACAGACGATAAGTAATATGACAGGTACATATTCCCATCCGTGTATATCAGATTTCGCTTCCCATTCTTTCTTACCAAAGGTCACTTGGAGTGTCGCTCTTAATACATACACAGCGGTTAAAATAATGCCAAGCACGCCGACAGTGGCAATGATTGGCTTCCCTTGGAATAAACCGAGAAAGGCAAGAAATTCACTAACAAATCCAGACATCCCCGGCAGTCCAAGCGATGCCATTCCTCCTGCTAAGAAGAATCCACTCAGCACTGGAACACTTTTTGCGAGTCCACCAAGCACTATAATATTAGAAGTGCCGAAACGCTCTTCAATGATGCCAAGCAAGAAGAAGAGTAACGCTGCAATGAAACCGTGTGACACAACTTGGAATAACGCCCCTTGTGTACCTGGCGCATTAAGTGCCGCGAGTCCCATTAAAACAATTCCCATATGTGAAATACTAGAGTAAGCAAGTACCTTCCTAAAATCCGTTTGGATGAGCGCTAAAAAGGCACCGTACAATAAATTAATGACTCCTAAAATCGCAAGGATCGTTGCAAAATCGTGAAAGTATCCCGGGAATAGCCCCTTCCCGAAACGGACAATACCGTACGCTCCAATCTTTAACAAAACGCCCGCATGAAGCATAACTACAGCAGGGTGCGCCTCAATATGCACATTAACCATCCAGCGATGCAAAGGGAAAACAGGTAGTTTAATTGCAAAAGCAACCATTATGGCAATAAACATCCCGAGCTGCAAGCTACTCGGGATGTTTATTCCTTCCCCAGCACTTACGCTTGTTAATACCTCTTTCAGCTCCGCAATACTTGTTGTACCTGTTTTCGCGAACAAAATGGAGAAAATAATGAGCAAAATAGCTGAGCCAATGCCGTTATATATTAAATAACTATATGCAGCCTTTTCACTCGACAATTTCCCCCACTTGCCAATTAATAAAAACATTGGTGGCAACGTAATTTCAAAGAAGATAAAAAACAGCATTAAATTTTGAGCAGCAAAGACGCCGAGCATCCCTATTTCTAGCATGAGCAATAGCATATAAAATGCTTTTAAATTTCTTTTAATGGAAAACGCCGCAATTGCTGCAAGCATCGCTAGAAGGGCCGTCAGCACCATCATGACAAGTGATAGGCCATCAATGCCAAGCTCGTAATAAATGGAAAACCATCTTTTATCCACCGCTTCAAAATCCCCAAATTTAATCCATTTCACTTTTTCATCAAATAGCGATAAACTCTTTTCAGAAGCATATGTACAAACAAGGACGATGGCAATTCCAAATGGAAGCGACGTTCCAAACAAACCAAGCGCTCGCACTGTACGCGATTCTTTTTTCGGTGTTAATACAAGTAATAGAATTCCTAAAAGTGGGGAAAAAATGAAGAACGTTAACAACAAATCATTCATCGTAAATCCCCTCCTGTATACAACAAAATAATGACGAGTACTGCGAGCGAAACTACTGTTACAGTACCGTACACTTGTACATTCCCGTTTTGAAGTTTCGATCCTAGGGCACTTGCTTCTTTAACTAAACCTCCAATTAAAACTGCAATCCCTTCTACAACATACACCTCAAATAAGCGAAGCACATGAGCGATTCCTTTCGTAAGAGGAAGCACCGTAACATTGTATAGTTCATCCACATAATATTTTTCTTTCAGGAGATTATAAAGAGGTGACCCTTCTCCTCCAGCCCAATTTCTTGAGATAGTTTTCTTTCCATATATGAAATAAGCAAGGGCAATACCCGCAAATGAAACGAGCGTCGCAACAACCATAATCCAAACTGGTCCATGTACCTCCTCCACTTTAAACCCTATATTTTTCGTAAGCCAATCTCCGAGAAACGTCCCAAACCACGGTGTATTTATATATCCTGCTACTACCGCAAGGACGCCGAGAACAATCATCGGATACGTCATAATGCGGGGCGATTCATGTACGTCTTCCCTCGCCTTCGCTTCCCCAGCAAAGACAAGAAAGTATAAACGGAACATATAAAATGCTGTTAGGAATGCCGCAAGGACTGCTAAAACAAATAGAAAGTAATTGCCACTCATCCAAGTCGCCGCCAAAATTTCATCTTTACTAAAAAAGCCAGAAAGGAGCGGAACCCCGCTAATTGCAAATGTACCTATTAAAAATAACGTACCAGTTACTTTCATCTTCTTCTGTAAACCGCCCATTTTATTAATGTTTTGCGTATGCACAGCATGAATTACACTTCCTGCTGCCAAAAATAGTAGCGCTTTAAAAAAGGCATGTGTCGTTAAATGGAATACACCAGCTACATAACCAGCAGAACCTAAGGCAAGCATCATATACCCGAGCTGGCTAACTGTAGAATACGCAAGCACTCTCTTTATATCCGTCTGTACAAGACCGATAGAGGCCGCAAAAATGGCGGTGAAAGCCCCAACAATTGCAACCGTCTGCATCGCCACCGTACTCGCTGAAAATAACGGGAACATCGTGGCTACTAAATATACGCCAGCTGCTACCATCGTCGCCGCATGAATAAGTGCCGAAACAGGCGTCGGCCCCTCCATCGCATCAGGTAACCACGTATGAAGCGGGAACTGACCTGATTTCCCCATCGCCCCAATAAAAATTAATATCGCCGTTATTGTAATCATAGTAGGGGGCAAATCACCCTCATAAATCGCCCTAAAAATTGCGTCATACTCAAAACTATCTGCGTACAAAAAAATGAAAATTATCCCAATAAATAAGCCAACATCCCCAATACGGGTCATAATAAAAGCCTTTTTCGCAGCAGCCTTCGCTTCTTCTTTAAAGAAATAAAAACCGATGAGTAAAAATGAACCAAGGCCCACTAACTCCCAAAATATATAAAGTTGTAATAAATTCGTCGATATAACGAGCCCGAGCATCGCAAATGTAAAGAGCCCTAAATATGCATAAAAAATTGGTAATCTTTCGTCACCTTTCATATAACCTTTCGAATACACATGTACAAGTAAACTAACAAGTGTGACGATAAACAACATTAAAGCTCCTAATGCAGTCACTTCAAAGCCAAATGATATATCAATATCCCCAGCTCTAAGCCATACCCACTTATGCTTCACTGCCACTTTTGAAAACCGTTCTATTAATACAAGTACCGCGATTATAAAGGAGAGAAAGACGAAAAAAATACTAAGTACACTGCTTCCTTCTCTAATTTTCTTCCCGAACATAATCAGTAATAAAAACGAAACAAGCGGGAAAAGCGGTATGAGCCATGCATAATCGATCATTGTTTCCTTCCCCCTTTTCGGTCACAATGCTATCCTTTGAGCGTATCCATTTCATCTACATGAACTATCGTGCGCTTACGATATAAAGCAATCAAAACGGCGAGCCCTACCGCCGCCTCCGCTGCCGCTACAGCCATCGTAAACAGCGAGAAAATTTGCCCTATTAAATTCGGGAACAAGCCTAATTTACTAAACGCCACTAAGTTTAAATTGGCAGCGTTGAGCATTAATTCGATACAAACTAATACAATTACTGTATTTCGCTTCGTTAAAGCTCCAAATAGACCGATACAAAACAAAATAATCGCAAGCGTTAAATACGCAGAAGCTGGGACATTACTCATTGGAATCCTCCTCTTTCTCCTCCTTCTTCGCAAGTATAATCGCGCCAACAAGTGCTACAAGTAAAATAACTGAAGTTAATTCAAATGGAATAATATATTTCGAATAGAGAAGTGTACCGATTTGAAGTGTGTTTTTTTCATGGAGAGGTAAACTTCCTTGTGTGCTTTCGTTTGTAAAATCAACATTATTAACAGCGAAATACATAACTGCCCCAAATGCTACAACCGCAAAGAAGATAATCCATTTTCGAAGAGTAAGACGCGATTCATTTTCCGCGTTATGTTTCGTTAACATAATGCCAAAAATCATAATAATTGTGATTGCACCAGAGTAAAGTAAAATTTGTGCAACTCCTATAAACTCGGCTGATAAAAGAAAGTACAAACCTGCAATGCTGAGAAATGTCAAAACGAGAGCTAGCATCATATGCATTACTTTCGTTAAGTTCAGCATAAGAACACCGCCGATAATTGCAGACAAGGCTAATATAAAGAATGCTACAAACTCGCCATTCATGCTTTATTCTCCTTTCTGACATTTTCGTCGTTTTCGTCAAGCCACTGTAAATTTTTAAATAAATCATCACGTGAATACTCCGCGAGTTCAAAATTATTTGTCATAACAATTGCCTCTGTCGGACAAACTTCTGTACATAAATCGCAAAGAATACAAATTTCAAAATTAATATCATACGTATCAATAATTTTTCCTTTTTTCGTAGGATCAGGATGTTTTTTTCCTGTTAACTGAATGCAATCTGTCGGACAAATGTTGGAACATTGATTACAAACAATACATTTTTCCGGATAAAACTTTTGAATTCCCCGAAAACGATCTGGCAGCGGCAACGGTTGATTCGGATAATCATACGTCACTTTTTTCTTACTCAAGTTGCTTAGTGTATATTTTAATCCTTTAAATAACCCTTTCATCTCTTACTGGCACCCCCTTCATAGATTAGAAGAATAACTCCTTAATCAATGCCGTTAAGAAAATATTTGCAAGTGCAATTGGCAATAATACTTTCCAGCCAAATTCCATTAACTGGTCACCTCTTATACGTGGAAATGTAACGCGAAACCAAATTAAGAGAAAGACTACACTGCTGAATTTCAACGCAAACCATACGGCTCCTGGGATAAACCCAAGGAACATAACTGGATTCCATCCACCTAAAAAGAGCACTGTAATTAAAGATGCCATCCCGAAGAAATATACATACTCTGAAAGCATGAAAAACGCCCAGCGAAACCCTGAGTATTCCGTATGATATCCAGAAACAAGTTCCGACTCCGCTTCCGGCAAATCGAACGGCGTCCTATTTAACTCTGCAACTGCTGCAATTAAGAAAACGACGAAACCGATTGGCTGTGCGAAAATGTACCACACTTTCTCCTGCGCCACTACAATCTCATTTAAATTCAGGTTACCAGCTAACAAAACGACGCCAATCACACTCATTACGAGCGGAATTTCATAAGAAATCATTTGCGCCGCCGCACGCATCCCTCCTAAAAGGGAGTATTTATTATTCGATGCCCATCCCCCAGTCACAACACCAATCGTCGTAATACCGGAAACAGCAATATAATAAAGCAACCCTACTCCAATATCTGCGAACTGAAATTTATCAGTAAACGGGATAACTGCAAGCACCATAAATGCTGGTGCAAATGCAATGACAGGCGCTAATATGAACAACGGTTTATCTGCCGCTTTCGGAATACTATCTTCTTTCAATAATAGTTTCAAAACATCAGCTACCGTTTGCAGTAAACCGAACCGGCCTCCAACTTGGTTTGGCCCAATCCGGCCTTGCATAAATCCCATCACTTTCCGTTCTGCCAAAATGCCATATGTAACAAAGCCAAGGACTACAAATAATAGGAGCACTGCTAATCCAAAAAAAATGAAAAAATTTGTCCAGCTTGAAGGTGATTGTAAGAGCGTCTCAATCATTAACCATCAACCTCCCCAAGTACAATATCAACTCCCCCTAAAATTGTAATTAAATTAGCGATATTTTCGCCTTTCAATAATTCTGGTAAAATTTGCAGGTTATAAAAAGAAGGTCTGCGAAATTTCAAGCGGTACGGCTCTTTCTTTCCGTCACTAGCAATATAGCAACCAATCTCCCCGCGCGGCGATTCTATACGGACAAACGCTTCCCCCTTAGGCGCCTTAATAATTTTTGGCACTTTCGCCAGTACGGCTCCGTCCTTTGGAAACTGCTGGACTGCTTGCTCTACAATTTTTAACGACTCCTCAATTTCCTTCATTCGGCAAACGTAGCGATCCCAAGCATCTCCCACGCTCCCAACAGGAATATCAAAATCAAAACGATCATAAATCGAATACGGCTCATCTTTGCGAAGATCCCAGTTTACTCCGGTGCACCGCAAATTCGCTCCGCTTAAAGAATACGAAATTGCTTCTTCCGCGCTATATATGCCAACGCCTTTTACACGATTTAAGAAAATCTCATTACCGCTCACAAGGTCGTGGTAACCTGCCAATTGCTCTCTCATGTACGGAACAAACTCTTTCACTTTTTCAATCCAGCCATCTGGCGCATCCCACTTCACGCCGCCGACTCTCATATAGTTAAAAGTAAGCCGTGCACCGCATAATTCATTTAATAAATTTATAATCATCTCTCGTTCACGAAATGCATACAAAAACGGACTAACCGCCCCTATATCAAGAAGATTCGTCCCCCACCAAACGAGGTGACTCGCAATCCTTCCAAGCTCCATCGCAATCACTCGCAAGTATTCGGCACGCTCCGGAATTTCAAGCCCCATCATCGTCTCTACAGCATGGCAAATGACGTAATTATTCGTCATTGCTGATAAATAGTCCATTCGATCTGTATAAGGGATAATTTGTGTATACTGTAAGCTCTCAGCAATCTTTTCAGTCCCACGATGCAAATACCCAATAACCGGTGTAGCTTCTTTAATAATTTCCCCGTCAATCTTAATAACAAGCCTGAACACACCATGTGTACTCGGGTGCTGGGGCCCTACATTCAAAAGCATTTCTTCCGTACGAATCATAAGCTACACCTCCACATCATACGGTTCATAATCTTTCCTAAGCGGATGCCCTACCCAATCATCAGGCATTAAAATACGCGATAAATTCGGATGCCCCTTAAATACAATGCCCAGCAAATCATACGCTTCTCGCTCCGGCCAGTCAGCCCCTTTCCAAAGCCCTGTCACCGATTCAACTTGTGGCGCTTCTCGGTCCAGCTTTACCTTCACCGCTACAGACTGTTTCTTTCTATATGAACATAAATGAACATACACTTCCATATGAGTCACAAAATCTGTCGCATGTAGCTCTGACATATAATCAAAAGCAAGTCCCTCATGGAATCGCAGTAACTCCATCACCTCATAATATTTTGAAGGATCCACCCAAAGAGTTGGCACATCTTTTGAAAGTTTATTAATGTAGAAATCTACTAATGCATCCTCTCCTACTTTCTCCCTAATAACCTCAACATACTGATTTAAATAAGGCTGATTAATGGATGGTTCTTCCTGCTTCGGCGCATCTTCCTTCTTGCTTTCAGCGCCCTTTGTCTTTGCTCTTGCCGCCGCTGCTGCTTTCGCCTTTGCTGCCGCCTTCGCTTTTGCCTTTTCTTCTTCCGTTCCTTCTTCTATCCCTTCTCTCTTTTGCTTCGCTAACGCTGCCGCTTTTGCCTTTCCTTCTTCCGTTCCTTCTTCCGTTCCTTCTTCCGTTCCTTCTTCTATCCCTTCTCTCTTTTGCTTCGCTAACGCTGCCGCTTTCGCCTTTGCTGATGCTTTTGCTTTTGCTGATGCTTTTGCTTTTGCTGCTGCACGTTGTTTTGCTTCTTCTACAGTAATGTCACCACACTTTGGTAGCGCTTTCTCTATTTCTCGATTTTCTTCCCCAAGTTCCCTTATTTCCGCCTTTTGTTTCTCTACAAGACGTTTTCTCGCTTCTTCTTTCGCGCGCCTCGCTGCTTCTTTTTTCAAATCCTCTAAATCTTTGTTTAGATCACTCATTTATTCGTCACCTGCTTTCCCGTCTTTGCCTCGTAACGAATTTTCTCTTTCAACTTATTAATTCCATAAATTAAAGCCGCAGGATTTGGTGGACATCCAGGAATATATACATCAACTGGCACAATTTGATCTACACCTTTCACAACAGCATATGAATTTACATACGGACCACCAGCTGTCGCACAAGATCCCATCGCAATAACCCACTTCGGTTCGGGCATTTGATCATACAAACGCCGAACAATAGGGGCCATCTTCTTCGTTACCGTTCCCGATACAATCATGACATCCGATTGCCTTGGTGAGGTCCGAAAAAATGACCCAAATCGATCTAAATCGTAATGCGATGAACCTACTCCCATCATTTCAATCGCACAGCATGCCAGCCCGAATGTCATCGGCCATAAAGAATTACTCCTCGCCCATCCTTTCAATTGCTCTAGTGTAGTAAAAAAGATATTTCGTTCTAATTCCGCCCGCTCGTTCGGGTGTAATTCCTCAAAATTTATAACCATTGTAACACCTTCTTTTTCCAAGCATACGCTAATCCAACTACCAACATTACAACAAAGATAAGCATTTCAATTAATGCAAATAAACCTAGCTTGTCATATGCAACAGCCCATGGATATAAAAATAAAGTTTCTACATCAAAGATGACAAACAATAAAGCGAAAATATAATAACGAGCATGGAACCGAATATTTGCATCATGAAAAGGCTCAATTCCACTCTCATACGTCATTGCTTTCGCTGCACTCGGTTTATTTGGACGCAGCAATCTTCCTAATGTAAGAGCCACTACCGGCAGCAATATGCCTAATAGTAAGAAAATCAAAACAATCATATAACTATTTTCATATACACTTGCCATTGTGAAACCCTCCCCCCCTGAATTCAGAACAAGTTCACTTAGTAAACAATATGTCCTAGTTACAGTAATTATTATTTTTAAATTCTTCCAAATAATGAAACTATTTTAATTATTATAACAAACTTTAAATTCCTATGTCGATATGTTGGGAACAGAAACGAAAATTATTAAAATCTATTTTTATAACTCGCTATACTTATGCAAAATAAGTATAGAAACTATATATGTTTTTTAGTACTCGCAAAAAATAAAGTGAAACTTTAATTAGCGGGGGCTTTGTTCATCCCCCACTAATTATGANNCAATCGGGATTTTACGGGCAATTATCTCCCACCTAACTTCCTCGTATCCGCCGAATTTTGAGGCGGGAGTCTTACTGCCCGCAAATAGCGGGATTAACTTTGCATTTGTCTTTCTATATAAAATCGTTTATAACCGAGATTTATTAGAAAAGCTTTTTATGATATGTGATATTTGCATTATCGTTACAGCCCTATTTATTTTAAGTTACTACTTACCTATCGAACGAACCATTCACGTTTTTACAACATCTTGATACATTGAAAGTACCGAGAGAATTTACACAACTAGCCGATCATCGACCTGAAGAACGAGCCATCGTTTCCACTATCCTTTCTCTTGCAAACACTTTAAATCTCTCAGTCGTTGCCGAAGGAATCGAAACGGAAAAACAACTTAAATTTCTGCAAAAAAACAACTGCAAATATATGCAAGGTTACTATTTCAGCAAACCACTTACTAGTAATCAATTTATAAAATTTCTATAAAAAACACCCAGTATGAACCAATAGTTCACACTGGGTGTTTTTTATAGCGTTGGAATTTTTTTCTCATAATATTCCTCTGCAATCTCTTCATAAAAAGCTGCAGCTGTTGTATAGAAATATGGAATCAACCATAAGAATCCAATTCCTAATGTAATACAACTTAATATAAACCAACCAATAAAACTTAAGCATAAAAGGAAATATTCCATTTTATGTCCATCCATCATACGACGACTCTCTGTAATAGCTTGGTTGAGTGAATACTCAGGATGATCGTTTATAATAAAATACGTCATCGCATAAGAAAATGATTTAATAATGCCCGGAATAATAAATAGTAACGTCCATAAGAAAAGATAAAGATTCACTAATAAATATAATAAAAACGATTTTAAAAATCTTTTTCCCTCTGTAAACCAAATAAATATATTACCGATACTAGCTTGTTTTTCACGAAGGATATTTAAAGCAAGATAATACCCTCCTAAAGTTAACGGTCCAGTAACAAAGGTTATAAAAATTTCTATTGAAAGCGAACGATCTGTTTCTTGCCAACCGAAAATGGAAGAAAATCCCCACTTAATACTAAAACTAAAAGTCATGATAAGAATTGAAATAAGTAGTGTAGCCCCGACAACTAATCCCCATTTTCCTTTTAAAGAGTCCAACGCTTCTCGTTTCATTTCCCCAATCATTGATTCATCCCCTTTATGAACTATAAATTGTTGTATACTTTCTACTTATACAAACAACAATATAATTATACCAATTTTATAAAATTATCAATAAAGTAAAACTTTAATCAGTGGGGGTTTTGTTCATCCTCCACTGATTATGAGCCCNNCTCCCACCTCACTTTCTCGCATTCGCCGAATTTTGAGGTGGGAGTCTTACTGCCCGCAAATAGCGGGATAAACTATAATTCACCAAAAAATCCGTAAAGGCAAAGCCTTTACGGATTTTTTATTTCATATCGGAAACGTTTAAACGGTTCAGAGCACGTTGTAATGCCATTTCTGCACGTTTAAAGTCAACATGTGCTTGTTTATCTTGCAGACGTTGCTCAGCGCGACGTTTCGCTTCATTTGCACGATGGATATCGATATGGTTTGCTTCTTCAGCAGATGGTGATAATACAGTTACTTTATCTGGACGAACTTCGATAAAACCACCACTTACTGCTACATAATCAATGTGTCCACCATTTTTTAGACGAACTGCACTAATTTTTAATGGTGCAACAGTTGGAATGTGGCCTGGTAAAATCCCCATTTCCCCACTCTCTGCTTTTACACTTACCATTTCTACTTCTTTTTCGTAAATCGGTCCATCAGGAGTTACTATACTGACTGGAAATGTCTTCATACTTCGTCCCTCCTAAGGCCTTACGCCATCATTTTCTTCGCGTTTTCAATAACTTCTTCAATGCCACCTACAAGACGGAATGCATCTTCTGGAAGGTCATCATATTTTCCTTCTAGAATTTCTTTGAAGCCACGAACTGTGTCTTTTACAGGTACGTAAGAACCTTTTTGACCTGTAAACTGCTCCGCTACGTGGAAGTTTTGAGATAAGAAGAATTGAATACGACGAGCACGATGTACAACTAACTTATCTTCTTCAGATAACTCATCCATACCTAAAATAGCGATGATATCTTGAAGCTCTTTATAACGCTGTAAAGTTTGCTGTACTTGACGAGCTACTTCATAATGCTCTTCTCCTACGATTTCTGGAGAAAGTGCACGAGATGTAGATGCTAATGGATCTACGGCTGGGTAAATACCCATTTGTGTTAAACGACGCTCTAAGTTTGTTGTTGCGTCTAAGTGAGCAAACGTTGTAGCTGGTGCTGGGTCAGTATAGTCATCGGCTGGTACATATACCGCTTGGATAGACGTGATAGACCCTTTATTTGTAGATGTAATACGCTCTTGTAATTGACCCATTTCTGTTGCAAGTGTTGGTTGGTAACCTACCGCAGATGGCATACGACCAAGAAGGGCAGATACTTCAGAACCTGCTTGCGTGAAACGGAAGATATTATCGATGAACAGTAGTACGTCTTGTCCTTGCTCATCACGGAAGTATTCAGCCATTGTTAAACCTGTTAATGCAACACGTTGACGTGCTCCAGGTGGCTCATTCATTTGTCCGAATACCATAGCAGTTTTCTTAATTACGCCAGAATCGCTCATTTCATGGTATAAATCGTTACCCTCACGAGTACGCTCACCTACACCTGCGAATACAGAGATACCACCGTGTTCTTGTGCGATGTTGTTAATTAATTCCTGAATTAATACCGTTTTACCTACACCGGCACCACCGAATAGACCAATCTTACCACCCTTAATGTAAGGAGCAAGTAAATCTACTACTTTAATACCAGTTTCAAGAATTTCTACTTTAGTAGATAACTCTTCGAATGCAGGTGCTTGACGATGAATTGGATTACGGCGTACATCGGCTGGTACCTCACCATCTAAGTCAATTGCATCACCTAATACGTTAAATACACGACCAAGTGTTGCATCACCAACTGGTACAGAGATTGCTTTACCAGTATCTTCTACTTCTATGCCACGAACAAGTCCATCTGTGGAAGACATCGCAACTGTACGAACTGTGTCATCACCTAAATGAAGTGCAACTTCCAATGTTAAGTTAAGTTCTCCGTTTTCGTTGCTTTGTTTTACCGTAAGGGCATTGTAGATTTCTGGTAGCTTTCCGCCATCAAACTTAACGTCTACAACCGGACCCATGATTTGCGTAACGCGCCCTTTATTCATCGGGTTCCCTCCTAGCTTTCTTTTAATTAGCCAGCTTTCTAGAGCAGTCGGCTTTTAATTTTTTTATTAGTTTAGCTTACACGGCTCAAAACCGCTTTCGCTTTTTATTTGAATCTAGCTACAGCGGTTAGAATGTTTGGTGGCTTCGCTTTTTCCTGTGAGGCACAAATCGCCTCTACGTCAAAAGCTCCATCCCCCTCTCATTCTGAACGAACCGCTTTCGCTTTTTAATACTATTCTAATGCTGCTGCTCCACCAACGATTTCCGTAATCTCTTGCGTAATCGCTGCTTGACGAGCACGGTTAAATGAAAGTGTAAGTGAATCGATAACTTCCATTGCGTTGTCTGTAGCACTCTTCATTGCTGTCATACGCGCCGCGTGCTCACTTGCTTTACCGTCTAGTAATGCACCGTACACTAAGCTTTCTGCGTATTGAGGCAATAATACTTTTAAAATTTCTTCTTCAGAAGGCTCGAACTCATAAGCTGTCGTCGGTTTATCAGACGTCACATTAGTAAGCGGTAAAATTTTATTTTCCGTTACTTCTTGTGAAATTTTACTTACGTAATGGTTGTAGTAAATATACAGCTCATCATAAGCACCATCTGCGAACATCGCAATTGCTCGAGAAGCAAGATCTTTAATATCAGTAAATGATGGATGATCAGATAATCCAACTACTTCATCAATGATATTAAAGCCGCGACGTTTTAAGTAATCACGTCCTAGTCGTCCAAGCACAATAATTGAATATTGGTTTGAATCCATATTATGACGTTCACGAATTACGTTGCTTACTGTACGTAATACGTTACTGTTATAACCACCTGCTAGTCCGCGATCAGATGTAATAACGATGTATCCTGTACGCTTTACAGGACGCGCATTTAGCATTGGATGATTAATCCCTTTACTTCCTTGCGCAATGCTCGCTACTACTTCTTGAATCTTTTCCATATACGGAACGAAAGATTTAGCATTTTGCTCTGCACGGTTTAACTTAGATGCAGATACCATCTCCATCGCTTTCGTAATTTGACTCGTTTTCTTTGTCGAGTTAATCTTCGCTTTTATATCGCGTAAAGATGCCACAGGTTTTCACCACCTTTTTTCCGGAAGTTGGCACGATTAGTAAGAATCTTCTTTCTAATCTACGTTGCAAGTTATTCTTGCTCATGATTGAAGGAAAAGAATAGGTACACCTACTCTTTTCCTTTACATAACCGCTAGCAATCTCAGAACTTGAGATGCCTTTATATATTATCTAGCTCCAGCGGCTTGCATGCTCGGTGGCTTCACTTCTTCCTGCGAGGCAAAGACCGCCTCTTCGTTAGAAGCTCCATCCCCCTCACATTTAGGACGAGCCTCTTCCGCTTTTATTAATCTAGTTCTGCCTCCTAGCCTCTTTCGTCTAAGAACCTTCCCCACAACAAGGTAAAAAGCACCTTCTGCGGGAAAGAACCTTAGCCAATAGAATTGAACAGTCGGCTCCACCTTTTATTATTATTCAGAAGCTACGAATACTTTTTTAAATCCGCTAATTGCTGCTGCAAATTTGTCGTCATCCGCAAGTTTCTTAGTTGTACGGATTTCTTCTAATAAGTCCGTCGCATTAGAATCTAACCAAGCATGGAATTCTTCTTCGAAACGAGTGATGTCTGCTACTGGAATATCATCTAAGAATCCACGTGTTAAAGCGTAAAGAATGATAACTTGTTTCTCTACACGTAACGGTTTGTGTAATCCTTGTTTTAATACTTCAACTGTACGAGCACCACGGTTTAATTTCGCTTGTGTTGCCTTATCAAGGTCAGAACCGAACTGAGCAAATGCTTCTAACTCACGGTAAGATGCAAGGTCAAGACGAAGTGTACCTGATACTTTACTCATCGCTTTAATCTGAGCAGATCCACCTACACGAGATACAGAAGTACCCGCATCGATTGCTGGACGTACGCCAGAGAAGAATAAGTCAGATTGTAAGAAGATTTGTCCATCCGTAATAGAAATTACGTTTGTTGGGATGTAAGCTGATACGTCCCCTGCTTGTGTTTCGATGAAAGGTAGTGCAGTTAAAGAACCGCCGCCTTTTGCATCACTTAATTTTGCTGCACGCTCTAATAAGCGAGAATGTAAGTAGAATACATCCCCTGGATAAGCTTCACGACCTGGAGGACGACGTAACAGTAATGACAGCTCACGGTAAGCCGCTGCTTGTTTTGATAAGTCATCATATACTACTAATACGTGTTTGCCATTGTACATGAACTCTTCACCCATTGTTACACCAGCGTAAGGGGCTAAGTATAATAATGGGGCTGGTTGAGAAGCTGATGCAGTTACAACGATTGTATAATCTAATGCACCGTGCTTACGTAGTGTTTCTACTACGTTACGTACAGTTGACTCTTTTTGTCCGATAGCTACGTAGATACAAATCATATCTTCATCTTTTTGGTTAATGATTGTATCAAGTGCAACTGCTGTTTTACCTGTTTGACGGTCACCGATGATTAACTCACGTTGACCACGGCCAATTGGTACAAGAGCATCGATCGCTTTAATCCCTGTTTGAAGTGGCTCATGAACAGATTTACGATCCATTACACCTGGTGCTGGACTTTCGATTGGACGAGTGTTTGTTGTATTGATTGGGCCTAAGCCATCAACTGGTTGACCTAATGGGTTTACAACACGACCGATTAGTTCTTTCCCTACTGGCACTTGCATGATGCGACCAGTACGACGAACTTCGTCACCTTCACGGATTTCTGTGTAAGGTCCTAAAATGATAATACCTACGTTATTTTCCTCTAAGTTTTGTGCTAGTCCCATAACGCCGTTAGAGAACTCTACAAGTTCACCAGCCATAACGTTATCAAGACCATGAGCACGCGCGATACCATCACCAACTTGGATAACTGTACCAACATCACTAACTTCGATTTCAGACTGATAGTTCTCGATTTGTTGCTTTATCAGTGCGCTAATTTCTTCAGCTCTGATGCTCATGTGCTTCACCCCTATCTATTCTTCATTAGTTCACGCTGAATACGTGCTAATTTTCCTTGTAAACTTCCGTCATAAATGCGATTTCCAATACGTACTTTCATGCCGCCTAGTAAATCTTCATCTACAACATTTTTCACGCGAATTGCATCTTTTCCTGTTCTCTTTGCAAAGGCTTCTGCAATGTTAAGCTTTTCTTCTTCTGAAAGAAGACGAATAGAGTATACAGTTGCATCTGCTACGTTGCGTTCTTCATTAGCAAGAGCAACATATTCATTTGCAATTTCAGGTAGGATATCAATACGCTTGTTATCAATCAAAATGTATAACGTATTTAAAATAGATTCAGAAACAGATCCGAATACGTTTGCTAGAAACATTTTCTTCTGTTCTTTTGAAATGTTCGGTTGTGTTAAAAAGCTATGTAGTTCCCCGTTCTGTTCAAAAACGTTTTGTACAAGGCGTAATTCCTCTTCAAACATTTCTAATACGTGTTTTTCTTTTGCAATTTGAAAAAGAGCGACAGCATAACGTTTTGCTACAATCCCATTGCTCATCGCGCTTCTCCTACTTCTTTAATATAATCGCGAATTAACTTCACTTGGTCTTCTTCTTTTAACTCTTTTTCAATTACTTTAGAAGCAATTTGAACAGATAATGAAGCGACTTGTTCTTGTAAAGCAGTAATTGCTTGCTCTTTTTCGCGTTGAATTTCTTGTACAGCAGATGCTTTAATTGATTCTGCTTCTTCTTTAGCTGCAGCAACAATAGCATCCTTTTGATCATCAGCTTGCTTTTTCGCTCTTTCGATTAACTCTTGTGCTTCAACACGTGATTGTTTTAACATTTCACGTTGTTCTTCTACTAATTTCTTCGCTTCATCATTATTCTTTTCTGCAGCGTCGATTTCATTAGCAACGTGCTCTTCACGTTCTTTCATAATTCCCATTAACGGACCCCACGCAAATTTGCGTAGCATGACTAATAGAAGTAAGAAAATGAACAATGTATAAGCAATCGTTCCAAATGGAATGGAAGCTCCTAATAATAAAGTTGGCACAAGGATTCACTCCCTTCGAGATATCTAAATTGACTATATGAAAAAAAGACATACATTTCGTTCATAAAGCAATGGCGAAGAAAGTTCGGAAAAACACTCTTCGCCATCTATGTAAGGGGAGTTTCCCTTATTTGTTCATTACGATGAATGCAATAACTACACCGATGATTGGAAGTGCCTCAACTAATGCAACCCCGATGAACATAATTGTTTGAAGTGCGCCTTTTAATTCTGGTTGACGAGCAACACCTTCAATTGTACGTGATACGATAAGACCGTTACCAATACCTGCACCTAATGCTGATAAACCAATTGCAATTGCAGCTGCGATTACACCTAAACTCATTTAATTTGTCCTCCTTTGTATTATAAAAAAATAAATTTTTTCTTACTTAAATTATATTAATGGTCATGACTTACTTTATGAGCCATATAAACCATTGTTAACATAACGAAAATGAATGCTTGGATTGAACCTACGAATACACTAAATCCCATCCATGCTAACATTGGCACAAGCGCACCTAATGCTCCAAGGAATGATGCCCCTCCCAACTTAGCAAGTAATCCTAATAAAATTTCACCTGCATAAATGTTACCGAATAGACGAAGACCTAACGTTAATGTGTTCGCAAACTCCTCAATAACCTTTAATGGGAATAAGAATTTCATAGGTTGGAAATAACCTTTTACGTATTCTTTCGTACCCTTCATCTTAATTCCATAATAATGGGTGAGGGTAACTACCATCACGGCTAATGTTAATGTAACTGCTGGATCAGACGTTGGTGATCTCCACCATGCAATATGTTCGCCAGCTTCAGTTGCTGAATACATGAATGGTAAACCAAGGAAGTTCGATACAATGATAAACATAATAAGCGTAACGCCAAGCGTTAAGAAACGTCCACCTGTTTTCCAGTCCATCGTACTATTGATAATTCCTTTCACGAAGTCAAACACCCATTCCATGAAGTTTTGCATTCCTGTTGGGCGAAGAGCTAAGCTGCGAGTTCCGATAACAGCGATTAAGAAAACAATAACTGCTGCTACGGTAACCATCATAACTGATGACAAATCGAACGTTAAACCTAGTAATTTAACTAATTTACCGTGTTCCACTAGTAATTCACCTCTCTTCCCTGCTCTTATACTCTAAATAAAGAAAATCTATGATCATGACAAGGTATCCTGTCAGCAATCCTACACCTAAGCCCCACATCGCGATTAATTCTTGATATTTGGCTGCAAATAAAATTAATAACCCAATCGTGGCAAACCTTGAATATGTACTTACCGCTGTTGCCTTAAACTTCACGTTTTCTCCATTTGTTACGCGATCTAACAGCTTGTCTGTTCTACGTGCAATGATGCGCAAACTAAGAAAACTGAAAATCGTCCCGATAATCAGCCCAAGAAATACATCCTTGTAAGAGGTAAAGCCCCATCCTAGCACTAGAAGCGCAAGCAAGTAGTACATATATTTCTTTTGTCTTTGGACAAGTCCATGTACGTCTATCATCATTGCTCTCCCGAATAGTAATGTCGAATGAGTCGAATCATTGCGTATACCCCTGTCCCTAATCCGAGTAATAACCCTAGAATAAGAAACAATGGGAACGTTCCAACCTTATTATCAATCCACTGCCCACCAAAGATTCCAACAAGTATAGAACCGACTAACTGAGCAAGAATTCCTGACATTAAAGCATATGCTTTTATATGGCTGCGATCGTTTTTTTGCAAGGATTCATCCCTCCAATATGTAACCCTCATTCACGATGTGTTAATAATAACTCATTTTTTTGCATAAATCCTACACAAAATAAAAAGTTTACATTTTCGTCACGGAATAGATGTAATTTTGTCACTGAAAGCCCTACCATCTATCCCCGTTGTTAGCATACAATAGGGTATTAACAGTGTCAACGAGAAATCGTAAAAAATCAAAAAATTTGAGTATTAGGCATTTCTTCCCAAAAATGAAAACGTTACCCTTCTAAATACTGGTTAGAGATATGCAATTTCTAACAGTTTTCTCTTTATATATAGAAGAAATTGTTCACAAGTTTGTCACTATTACACTTTTACGATATAACGATTTCCTTCCATAATGTAGTAATCCCTAGACGTAAGACTTTTAGATTATATGTGGTATATATGCAACTCATGTTGCATATAAGCTGTATATTTACCCCCTCCCCGACACGCTCAGAGCACAAGAAAAGACGAGCGGGAAATCCCTCTCGTCAGTTATCTTACTTCGTTCCGAATAAACGGTCACCAGCATCACCAAGGCCTGGTACTACATATCCGTGGTCATTTAATTTTTCATCTAATGCTGCAACATAAATATCAACATCAGGATGTTCTTCTTGTACTACTTTCACTCCTTCTGGAGCAGCTACGATACACATTAATTTAATTTGTTTCGCCCCGCGCTTTTTCAGAGAGTTAATTGCTTCAGCTGCAGAACCACCTGTTGCTAGCATCGGATCTAGTACGATAAAGTCACGCTCTTCTACATCCGTTGGAAGTTTCACATAGTATTCTACCGGTTGCAATGTTTCAGGGTCACGATATAAACCAATGTGTCCTACTTTTGCTGCTGGAATTAATTTCAGAATTCCATCAACCATTCCTAGACCTGCACGTAAAATTGGAATTAAACCAAGTTTTTTACCAGCGATCACTTTTGTTGTCGCTTTGCTTACAGGTGTTTCAATTTCAATGTCTTTAAGTGGAAGGTCACGAGTAATTTCGAAAGCCATTAAGCTTGCTACTTCGTCCACTAATTCACGAAAATCTTTCGTACCTGTATTCTTATTGCGAATATATGTAATCTTATGTTGAATTAACGGGTGATCAAATACATACAGTTTTCCCATGTGAATCTCTCCTTTAGATGATATTCATGCGTTTAAACGCTTTTTTACACTATTTACGATTGTAAAGAAAACGCTACTAATATTCAAGGGCAAATTTGGCAAAATCATGATTTTGCATGAATCTATCTAGTATCTTTACCAATTATGGGAGCTGTATCCTTTATTGTATCGCCAAAATTAATTCATCATTTGTATACATACTTTAAAAACAATATATGTCCAAAAAAAAAGACTACCAAAACAATTACGTCTCAGCAGTCTTTTTTCAATCTATTATAGGTCTGTGTACATTGGGAATTTGCTCGTTAACGCTTCTACACGTGTACGCGCTTCTTCTAATGCAGTTTCATTTTCATGATTTTTTAATGTATGAACAATAATTGCTGCAATTTCATCCATTTCTTCTAAACCGAAACCGCGAGATGTTACAGCTGCTGTACCGATACGTACACCACTTGTTACAAATGGGCTTGCTGTTTCAAATGGGATAGTATTTTTGTTCACTGTAATACCAACTTCGTCTAATACGTGCTCTGCTACTTTACCTGTAATTTCTAAGTTACGAACATCAATCAAGATTAAGTGATTGTCTGTTCCACCAGAAACAAGTGTAAGCCCTTCTTTTTGAAGACCTTCAGCTAAACGGTTCGCATTGTTAATAATATTTTGTGCATATGTTTTAAAATCATCTTGAAGTGCCTCACCAAACGCAACAGCTTTTGCAGCGATTACGTGCATAAGCGGGCCACCTTGAATACCAGGGAAGATTGATTTATCAATTTGTTTTGCAAATTGTTCTTCACATAAAATCATACCACCACGTGGACCACGTAATGTTTTATGTGTTGTTGTTGTAACGAAATGTGCATGTGGTACTGGGTTTGGATGCAAACCAGCAGCTACTAAACCAGCGATATGTGCCATATCAACCATTAAGTAAGCGCCCACTTCATCTGCAATCTCGCGGAATCGTTTGAAATCGATAACACGAGGGTACGCACTTGCACCTGCAACGATTAATTTTGGTTTGTGTTCTTTCGCTTTTGCTAATACATCATCATAATTAATACAGTGAGATTCAGCATCCACGCCATATTCTACGAAATTATATTGTACTCCACTGAAGTTAACAGGGCTTCCGTGTGTTAAGTGACCACCATGAGATAAATTCATACCAAGTACTGTATCGCCTTGCTCTAAAATCGTGAAGTATACTGCCATGTTCGCTTGTGCACCAGAATGAGGTTGAACATTTACGTGTTCTGCGCCGAAAATTTCTTTTGCGCGATCACGTGCGATATCTTCTACTACGTCTACGTGTTCACAGCCACCATAGTAACGTTTTCCTGGATATCCTTCAGCATACTTATTCGTTAAAACAGAACCTTGCGCCTCCATTACTGCTTCACTTACGAAGTTTTCCGAAGCAATTAACTCAATCTTTGAACGCTGTCTTCCTAGTTCTGCCTCAATTGCAGCAAATACCTTTTCATCTTGACGTTTTAAATGACCCACCAAAATCCCCCTTTTCTGAACGAATTACATCGATTCCCAATAGTTTTTTCTTATTTATTCAGAAAAAACGAAAATTCAGGTTGTAATTCTTTCGAACATTCATATTTTCAACTACATTCTAACATGACTTTCTATATCATAAAAGAAAAAAAAGACCGAAAATCGGTCTTTTCTTTCTTCTATTATAAAGTCAGACAACATACCTTTTATCTTATGATAAAAAACTACTATACGACTTCCTAATCTTTCATCTTTAACGGCAAGTGATAGTTTCTTCCTTCACCGCATAGACAGCACGCGCTCCACCAATTAGTTTTCCACGTGTTTTCGCCATCGTTACATGTGCACTTCCAATTTCCTTGACACTCGTACGAACCGGAACAGCTACATGTTTTAAATGCATACCGATAAATGTATCGCCAATATCCATTCCTGCATCTGCTTTTATAAACTCAATTACTACCGGATCTTTCAAATTGTGATACGCATATGTTGCTAATGCACCACCTGCTGATCTAGCAGGCGTAACTGTTACAATTTCAAATTGATATTTCATCGCTACATCTCTCTCAACTACTAAAGCACGGTTTAAATGCTCGCAACATTGAAACGCCAATTCAATACCTGTTTGTTCTTGAAATTGTTTTAACTCAGAAAAAATCGCCTCTGCTACTTCCATCGTTCCTGATGTTCCAATTCGTTCGCCTAGCACTTCGCTCGTGCTACACCCTACTACAAAAATTTGACCACTTTGTAATGAAGCTTGTTCTTGAAAATCAGAAAGCGATATTTGTAGCTGTTCTCTTACCTTTACGATTTCTGTCATTACGCCTCTTCCTTTCGCAGGTTGGTTCACCAAATTATATTTCACACTGCTTCTAGTTAGAATCTATTACTTTGCTTCGTACGTTTTAATTTTTCCTACGCGGTTTTCGTGACGGCCACCTTCATAGTCAGTTGTTAACCAAATTTTTGCGATATCACGTGCTAAGCCAGCTCCAATTACACGCTCGCCCATAGCTAACATATTGCTGTCATTATGCTCTCTCGTTGCTTTTGCACTGAAAGTATCATGAACTAACGCACAACGAATACCATTTACTTTGTTTGCTGCGATTGACATACCAATGCCTGTCCCACAAACTAAAATACCACAATCTACTTCGCCATTCGCTACCATTTCTGCTGCCGGAAACGCAAAATCAGGGTAATCAACAGAACCAGCTTCACATTCACAACCTAAATCAATATACTCAATATTTAACTCTTCTAATAAACTTACAAGCTCTTTACGGATATTCATACCGCCGTGATCAGATGCTACTACTACTTTCATTTTTACCCCTCCAAAATTTCAATCCATTATCTTCATTGTACATTCCACTACCTTAACGGTGCGAAATGCTCTCCAATATCGTATTATACACGAAACATCAACCTTCTGAATGCTTTTTCAATAAAGTTTGTACAAGACCTTCCATCTCTTTTAATGTTTCCTTATAAATAGAAAGAGAACCTCCAAACGGATCGGAAATATCCTTACTTACACCTTCAGTTAATTCATACAGTGTATACACTTTCTTTTCAATATTAGGATAATACCCACGTACAATTTCCTTATGATTTTCTGTCATTGTTACTACAATATCAGCCCAATCAAGCAGCTTTTCATTTATTTGCTTTGAAGAATGATCGATTGCAATTCCTTTTTCAATGAGTGCTTCTTTCGCATAAACCGACGCATCGCTTCCAGGATAGGCGAAAACACCAGCAGATTGCACTTCAAACTTACCTTCTCCGTGATGACGAAGTAATGCCTCAGCCATCGGACTACGGCATGTATTTCCAGTGCAAACAAATAACACTCGTTTCATCCAAACCCACCCCTTATATTGTATCTTCTCCTATTAATAATAGCTTACATTAGGATAGAACAAAAGAAATGTAAATATACAAAAGGCGCATTTTTCTAAAAAAATGCACCTATCTACATATATGTGAAACCCTATTTCCAAGTGCCTAGGGTATTTTAACATACATAATGAGTAGATTACAAAAATAAGGAATCCATTTCACACGAAACAGATTCCTTTCAAAAAATTATTTCATTGTAACTTTCATTACTTCTGTTGAACCTTTTGTAGCTGTTACGCCTACAGTTGTCTTAATAGACTCCGCTGCATCTGTGTTTGTAATAACAATTGGAGTAATTGTGCTTTTCGCTTTTTCACGGATTAATTCTAAATCGAATGAGATTAATTTATCTCCAGCTTTTACAGCTTGACCTTCAGAAACATGAGTTTCGAAACCTTCGCCTTCCATCTTTACAGTTTCTAATCCAACGTGAATTAAAATTTCTGTACCGTTTTTCGCTTTAATTCCTACAGCATGTTTTGTGTGGAATAATTGTACGATTTCACCATCAACTGGAGATACAACTACGCCTTCAGTAGGATCAATTGCAACACCGTCACCCATCATACGACCAGCGAATACTGGATCTGGTACTTCTTCAATATTTTTCACTGCTCCAGTTAATGGAGCTACGATTGTTTCTTCATTTGTTTTTGAACCAAAACCGAATAATTTTTTAAACATAGGATAGTCCTCCTTATAATTTACCTAAAAGTTTATAGGGCAATCCCTAATAAAGATCGGGATACATGTAAGACTTCATACTTCGAATATTATACTGTAAAAACGCTTTCGAAATAAATTATGTCATTACTAATAGACCCTTATTGTAGCGCTTCACAAAATTCCAGTCAATTCTGATTGTCTGAATAACAACAAGAAATTAACTTCTACTTATATTTTCCCTTTTTTCCCTCAACTTGTCTAGAGGTCTTTACTACATTTTATTTTTTTGTTGTTAATTTGTAAAATTTATCTCGCATTAACGGACAGTAAGACCCCCCACATCAAAATTCAGCTGAAACAAAAAGTTAGGTGGGATATCAACTACCCGTAAACGCCCGATTGGTGAGGGCTAATAATCAGTGAAGATGACTCTTCCACTGATTAAAGTTTCACTTTATTTCAAACTTTTTTTAACATTTACTTGACTAAAGTAAGTAACTATTTTATTATTACTTACATAAGATAAGTTAATAACTTTTAGGAGGTTTTTTAAAATGATGGATATCGGTCTTCTTATTATTCGCCTTATTATAGGAATTACATTCATGGGTCACGGTGCTCAAAAATTATTCGGTTGGTTCGGTGGTTACGGATTAAAAGGAACAGGTGGCTGGATGGAATCAATCGGTTTACGCCCTGGTGTATTTATGGCCTTTATGGCTGGCGCAACTGAATTACTAGGTGGCTTCTTATTTGCATCAGGTATTTTCACTGCAATTGGTTCATTATTTATCGTTGGAACAATGCTAATGGCAATCTTCACTGTTCAAGGAAAAAATGGTTACTGGATTACACAAAATGGATTTGAATACAATTTAATGTTAATCGCTGTTGCTGTTGGTGTCGCCTTAATCGGGCCTGGCGCATACGCTTTACTTTAATTTTCATCTCAATTCCGATATTATTCAAACGGAACTTACTTCATTGCGATTGAAGTAAGTTCTTTTTATGTAACAAAATATTATTTTCAGCAGGAGTTTTCCACTGACATCTTGTAAACAAACAATAAGTCGTTATATTCAGAAAGGGGATTTCAAACATGTTATCAATTAATCCGAATGAACAAACGGAAAAAGAGAATTACAAATTATTAACGGGAAGTATCATTCCACGCCCTGTCGCATTCGTTACTTCTGTAACAAAAGACGGCGTATTAAACGGCGCACCATATAGTTATTTCAATATCGTTGCTGCTAATCCACCACTTATCTCGGTTTCCGTACAACGAAAAGAAGGAAACCGAAAGGACACTTCCCGAAATGCAATCGAGAAGGGCGAATTTGTCGTACATATTTCTGACGAATCATACGTAGCAGCAATTAACGAAACAGCAGCTAATCTCCCGCCAAATGAGAGTGAAATTGAACTAGCGAAACTAACACCAATTGAAAGTGACGTTATCTCCGTTCCAGGTGTAAAAGAAGCAAACATTCGAATGGAATGCGTATTAGAACGTGCAATTCCTCTCGGCGGAACGGAAGACTCACCCGCTTGCGATCTACTAATTGGACGCGTCGTTCGCTTCCACATCGCAGAGCACCTATATGAAAACGGCCGCATTCACGCAGAAGGACTAAAACCAGTAAGCCGTCTAGCAGGACACAACTACGCAGAACTAGGAAAACAATTTGAATTAGTAAGGCCTATCTAAAGGTGGAAGCCGCTCATTCAGAATCGTAGGGCATTAGAGCTCTCGACCTTGAAGCACTTTTTTCTTCGAGCGAGAGAGCGAAATGACCGGAGATTCTAGCCGCTGGAACTGGATATACCTAAAAGCGGAAGCCGCTCATTCAGAATCGTAGGGCATTGGAACTCTCGACCTTGAAGCGCTTTTTTCTTCGAGCGAGAGAGCGAAATGACCGGAGATTCTAGCCGCTGGAACTGGATATATCTAAAAGCGGAAGCGGCCCGATTCCTTCCATCACCCAAACATAAAATCCCCTGTCAAAAGCAGGGGATTTTATCATTGTAATTCTTCCTTTTTTTCCTCTAATGGAGGTAATTTCTCCTTTTTATATTTACCAAGCTTTATTACAAAGAAATATAAGGAAAGCAACGTAATAAGAAAAACAATTAAAAACGGGTACGGAGAATAAAAGGCACGTGCTGCCTCAGTTTTTCCTGCAACAAACTTCAATGACTCAATATCTAAAAACTCAGCAAACATTTGTACACCGAGCATACTAAACCAAAAAACAAAAAAACTAATAATAATGCCAAAAACTTGCTTCAATCTCGTCATTCATCTCATCCTTTTTATATCTGTAATTTTTTAGGGTAATAAATATAGTACAAACATAACTATGAACAGAAAGGAACTATCTTACCATTCACGAATCAATTTAATCCAACCTAGAACCGCTATTTGTAAAATAACGCCCCAAACGATAAGTCGGCGTAGCCATCTTGGGAAAAATGTTAAAAATACGACATACCATTTCAGTAATTTATTCATCCATTCCATCCTTACATAAAATTATATAAGAAAAAAGAGGTATAATCCAAACCCAACAAGAATAATGCCCCCAACTATTTCACCATATGTACCAAGCATACCTTTCGCATGTCTACCGATTAACAGACCAATCCACGCTAATAACATGCTAACAAATCCAAACAGTAATATCGTAATAACCGTCTGTGCTCCGTAAATTCCAAGACTAAGACCTACTGAAAAACTATCTATACTGACGCCAAATGCAAATACAAATAAACTAATTCCAATAGGAGCAGTTCTGGCCTCTTCATTCTCCAAAATGGACGAATATACGATATAAAACCCTAGTCCAATTAATAAAATAGCACCTGCAAAATGTGCAATGTTCCCATACTTCTCTGATAAAAAGCGACCTAATACCATCCCTATAAACGGCATAATAATATGAAATATCCCTATTGTCATACCAATATAAAAAATTTGTTTTAACCTTAAGGTCATCATTCCCATACCAAGGCTCACAGAGAACGCATCCATCCCTAAGGCGAATGCCATAATTATTAAAGGTATTAATTGTTCAAGCGTCATTCATGTCCCTCCTCGGACGTGCTACTTCACAATATGCTTATCCGAGGAGAAATATTCGTTTTGCTAACAGTACCTTATTATTCAGTAATAATATGATGTCCCGCTGCTTTTGTTAAGCGGTTCATAATTGCATTTCCTATTCCTTCATTCGGAAACGACTCACTAAAGATAACATCCACTTCATTTGCATCAAACGTTCTAAGTACATCATATAATTTAGTCGCAACGCTAGCTAAATCACTTCGAACACCACAAGATAATATAACATCTGCGCTATATACATGCTGATACTCTTCTGTCGTTAATACACCTACTTTGAATCCTTCTTCCTTTTTCTTATCCACAAAACTCTGAATAAACCCACGTGAACCTTCAACAATACTAAGTGGTGCTTTCGGTGCATAGTGTGTATATTTCATTCCAGGTGCTTTCGGCTTTTCCTTCTCATCCTTTAAAGCTGGATCTAAAGAAACATCACCTATCACCGCTTCCAATTGCTCTTTCGTAATCCCACCTGGACGTAAAATTGTCGGAACCGTGCTCGTACAATCAATTACAGTTGATTCAACGCCTACTCCCGTTGCACCACCATCAACAATACCTGCAATCTTCCCATTCAAATCTTCATATACGTGAGAAGCTAACGTTGGGCTTGGACGCCCTGAACGATTCGCACTCGGTGCTGCAACTGGTACATTTGCCTCCTCAATAAGAGCAAGCGCTACTGGATGATCCGGCATTCTTACTCCAACCGTATTAAGTCCTGCCGTCACCTTTTCTGAAATACCTCCTTTTCTTGGCAAAATAATTGTTAATGGTCCTGGCCAAAACTGCTCCATTAACTTCTCCGCAACCGGCGGAATTTCCTTCACAATTCCATCTAACTGAGATTTTGTACCTATATGGACAATGAGTGGATTGTCACTCGGTCTCCCTTTCGCTTCAAAAATTTTCGCGATTGCTTCATCATTCATCGCGTTCGCTCCTAGCCCATATACCGTTTCCGTAGGGAAGGCGATCGCTTCATTTTCTCTTAACAATCTTGCTGCTTCTTGTAACTGTGGATAATATTTTTTTCTTTCCACAACATTATCCACAATCCACATATTTGTATGCATTTTTTTCCACGTCCTTTTCTACCTTGAAATGCTTGTCTATTTTTAGTTTACTATGATATTTATCCAAAAGACAAACAAGGTTTATCCACATTTTGTGGATAAACCTTGTTAATCCGTGGATAACTTTGTGAATAGCTGACAATTTAGTATTATTGCATTCTGCTCTTTTATATTTTTACAAAAATGTTCTAGCTGTTGAATTCCCTCTGGAACCTCATCTTTTTCTATAGTAACAAAGTCAAAAAACTGAAAAATCGTCATTGATTGTGGATGATTTGTTAATAAGTATAATTGCTGAACACTTTTTTCTTTCATATACTGCAAAAACATTTCAAAAAAATATAAGAAAGTCTGTTTATCCACACCTGGCGTGAATAAACAAGAACGAATAAGCACATCTTCCCCACTTTGTTCATAACCAATTACAGCTCGTATTTCTTCCGCCTCTTCCAAAATCATAAATTGTGCGTATAACTCATTTATTTTATCATCTTTTTTATTAGCTTGTCCGAAAAAAGAATGTAATCTTTCCACATCTGCTTTCGTAGCAAAATACACTTTCTTCATAATAAATCCCTCCTCATTTTTATATATGAGAAGAAATTTATTAATAGTACTATTTAGAGAATAAAGATGTAAAAGCTTCTACAATGAATAGTTTAACTTCCGGTTTTTCTTCTTCCTCTTCTACTTTTACATACTCATTTTGTTTTCCCTGTTTTTTCTCCACAGCTTTTGTCTCTTCTTTACTTACAGGCTGTTCTTCTACTTTTTTTTCATTTTTTACTACTTTCTTTTCAGAAGCTTTTACCTTTTTTTCTACTTCCCGCTTCACAACTTTCGTTTCATTCACGTGCTCCCCTTCAAAAGATTCAGCTTTCACAACATGCTCTTCTTTTCTTACCGCTGTACTACTCGAAAAATCTAAGAAGCACATTGGTGGAAATAACACACACCACCAGTTTGCCCCTTCACCTTCGCCTATCGTAATAAGTACTGCTTCATATTCTCCCGCTGGATAAATAAAATTCCCATATACCTTTGTAGGAAACTTTACATTCTTACTAAATTTCACTTGAAATGACTCTTTACTTCCTTCTTTTTTCAGCGTGCTTGCCACTGTTTTTTCGATTTCTGGAATATGGCTTTGAATTACTTTTCGCGCCTCTTCAAATGAAGTTAAATCTGCTACCCATCCATCAATTTGTACTTTTACTTCATCACGCACTTTACGCTTTAACGCCTGATCTTTATCTGAATCACTATTTGCTAAAATTCGTAATCGAACGGCCTCTTTCGGAATAATAGCAGACCCTTTCGCATCAGCTTTCATATATCCAAACTGCACAAGCAACTGTGTACCAATTAATAATAGAAGAAGATAAGCAATAACTTGTTTTTTCATTTCCTCCACCGTCCCTTCTAAAAACAGTGTGGACAGAATTTTATCTTTCTAAACTATTACATTCAAAATCTATATAATTTTTCCCACAAAAGATAGAGTAAGGTATGAGCCTTACTCCATCTTTGCAAATACCATACGGTCTTTTCCGTTAATATCAAAAACAACTTCAACATGAGCATGTGGAAAAGCTTGTTGTAACAATTCCTTTACATCCTCACCTTGTCCTACTCCAATTTCAAATGCCACAATCGCTTTCTTCTGCAACACATTCGGCAATTCTTCCATAAAACGGCGATAGAAATCTAGTCCATCTTCACCGCCAACAAGCGCTCTCTTTGGTTCATGTTCTTTCACAACAGGAGAAAGATCACGCCAATCCTCTTCTGGTATATACGGAGGGTTTGAAACAACCACATCTAACTTTTGTCCTGTTTTATAAAATGGTGACAATAAATCACCGTAATAGAATGTTACTTCTGCGCCCAAAACTTTCGCATTTTCTTTCGCAACTTCAATCGATTCCTGTGCAATATCTACCGTATACATATGAAGATTTTTATTTTCTAAAGCAAGCGTAATAGAAATCGCCCCACTACCTGTGCCAATATCCGCTACATGCAGTTTCTCATTACCAAAATGACGCTCAATTCTTTCTAATACTCCCACTATAAGCTCTTCTGTTTCCGGTCTTGGTATTAATACTTCTTCATTCACAAAGAACGATCGTCCATAAAACATTTCATAACCAATCATATATTGAATAGGAATACCTTTTACATGCTTGTGAATAAATTGTGTGAAACTTTTCTCTTGTTCCTCAGTTATTTCCTCACGCATATTCATAAGTAATCCTGTTCTATTCGTCTTTAATACATGACAAAGGACAATTTCTCCCGCATTTTCATCTCGTCCATTTTCCTGTAAAAAAGAAGAAGCCCATTTCAGGGCTTCATAGACACGCATTACTCAGCTGCCTCCATCTTTTGAGCCTGATCTTCCATCACTAAGGCATTGATGAAATCATCTAACTTACCTTGTAAGATTTGATCTAGCTTTTGAATCGTTAAACCGATTCGATGGTCTGTAACACGGTTTTGCGGGAAGTTATACGTACGAATACGTTCTGAACGATCTCCCGTACCAACAGCTTGTTTACGGTTTTGATCATACTCAGCTTGTGCTTCTTGCCTAAACTTATCATAAACACGTGCGCGTAATACTTTCATCGCTTTTTCTTTATTCTTAATTTGTGATTTCTCATCCTGACAAGATACAACTACACCAGTCGGTAAATGCGTTAAACGTACCGCTGACATCGTTGTATTAACGCTCTGTCCACCAGGACCACTAGAAGCGAACGTATCAACACGAACATCTTTTTCATGGATTTCAATTTCTACTTCTTCTGCCTCTGGTAATACAGCTACAGTTGCTGTAGATGTATGAATACGTCCGCCTGATTCTGTCTCAGGGACACGTTGAACACGGTGAGCACCGTTCTCGAATTTTAGTTTTGCGAACGCACCTTTACCATTAATCATAAAGATAATCTCTTTATATCCGCCTAATTCTGTATAGCTAGCTTCGATAATTTCAGTTTTCCAGCCTTGTACCTCAGCGTAACGGCTATACATACGGTATAAGTCACCAGCAAATAAAGCCGCCTCGTCACCACCAGCAGCTCCACGAACCTCAACGATAACGTTCTTATCATCATTAGGGTCCTTTGGAACAAGTAAAATTTTCAGGCGCTCTGATAAAGATTTTTCTTGATCTTCTAACTCAGAAACCTCTTCCTTTACCATTTCACGCATATCAGCATCTAACTTATCTTCTAACATTGCTTTCGCATCTTTCAATTGTTCACGAACATCTTTATACTCACGGTACACCTCTACTGTTTCTTGTATATCAGATTGTTCCTTTGAATACTCACGAAGCTTATTTGAATCGCTAATAACCCCAGGATCACTTAACAACTCATTTAACTTCTCATAACGATCTTCTACAGCTTGCAAACGATCTAACACATCATTCACCTCTACATCCTAGTATATAATACAAATAGTATATGGTACTTACTCAAAAAAACGCAAATTATATTTAAAAGCGGAGCCGACTGCTTAAGTCCCAGTGGCTAAGGTTCTCTCGCATGGAAGACGCTTTTTGTCTTCTCGTGCGGGAGGTTCTTAGACGCAAGGACTTAGAAGGCGG
>NUMR01000097.1 GCA_002578045.1 Bacillus cereus | reverse complement strand
ACTACAGGTACCAGATTAAAGCGAGGCTCTTTGTTATTTTTTAATTAGCGTACCTAATTCTTCTGTAATAGCTTGCATTTCACTAATGCTGAATGTTTCACGTTTCATAACATGCTCATAAATGTCACGTAAATCTTCGTACATTTCTTCATTAAAGCTAGCAGCTCTCATTGCTCCAGCGTTAACCATGCGCAATTTTTCTTTAATGGCTTCGACCATATATTCAACGTTTTCTTCTGATTTTACGGATAAATCCACGAAGTGCCCCCCCTTAAAATAACATAAGGTTATCTTAACATTTTTTATCATTTTCGTTAATGAAACTTTTCAATCCTATTAAATTAGTAGGGATTTCCTTTATAATTATTTATTGGTTGTTTATACTATAAGTATATATTTAGAAATGCACCAAGAAGGGAAGAAACAAAAATATGGTTCAAGTATTGTTTGTTTGTCTTGGGAACATATGTCGTTCTCCAATGGCAGAAGCAATTTTTCGGGATCTTGTCGTAAAAGAAAGACTCGAAGAGAAAATTGTCATTGATTCTGCAGGAACTGGAGATTGGCATATTGGTCATCCACCACATAAAGGAACACAAAAAATTTTAAAAGAAAATGAAGTCTCTTTTGAAGGAATTAAAGCACGTCAAGTAGAAAAAGAAGACTTAACAAAGTTTGATTATATTATTGCCATGGACAACAAGAATATAGCAGATTTAAAAAGCTTAGGTAAAACTGGAGGCTATATTGGCAGGCTGTCCGATTTTGTTCCAGGTGGTGGCTGGACAGACGTTCCTGATCCTTACTTTACAGGGAATTTCCAAGAAGTATATGACCTTGTAACAGAAGGGTGTACAAAGCTATTAGCTTTCATTCGAAATGAACAAGGAATATGAGGAAGTTTAGAAAGAAATACTGTCTAACATAAGAAACGAAAGGATGAAGGAATATGGCAAAGAAAAATAATATTGCTCGAAACATTGCGATTGGTATCGCGGCAGGTGTCGCGGTATCTATGTTAAAGAAGGAAAACCGTGAAAAAGTTAAAAATACGGCAGAAAAAGCAAAAACAAAGATGATTGAAATTAGCGAAAATGTAAAGATAAAAGAGAAAGTGCAAACTGTTACAGATAAAGGGCGCGAACTTGCTGATTTTAATGTAGTGAAAGCGAAAGTAGCAGAAATCAAAAAATTGACGCCGTCTGTTCTAGAAACGTTAAAAGAAACGAAAGAAATTTTTAGTAAGAAAAAAGTTGAGTCAGAAGAAAAGCCAGAAACAATTGAAATTCAAGCTGTATCTCCAAAGGTAGATGAGCTTAAAGCAGAAGAAGAGCCAGTAGTAGCTGAAGATGGTGGTATGAAAGACTCAAATGTAGAGGGGAAAAAAACTGAAGCGTACATTGAGTTGAAACAAGATAAAGAAGAGAAGAAAAGTGTTTAAACATATATGAGAAAAATTTTAGAAAAGGTGAGAAGACATCGTACGTATTCGTTTGGAAAAGATTTATATGACCGAACGATGCGCGATGATGTAGCGGGCTTGGCAGCACAGCTCGCTTATTTCTTCTTGCTTGCTATTTTTCCTGGGCTTGTTTTCTTAATTACGCTTCTTGGATTCATTGACCTTCAAACAGAAAGTGTGCTCAATTTATTAGAGCCGTACGTACCGGAAGATGCGATGAACTTAATTGAAGTAAACGTAGATAAAGTTGTAAATGAGCAAAATGGTGGTTTATTATCATTTGGTTTACTATCGATGTTATGGTTTGCTTCAAACGGGGTAAACGCGGTTATGAATGCTTTTAACCGTGCTTATGATATAACTGAAACACGTTCCTTTATTAAAACAAGAGCGTTATCAATTGTGTTTACATTAGCTATCATTTTTATGATTGTATTTGCGCTAATTGTTCCAGTGTTCGGACAAGTGATTGGGGCAGGGGTGTTTAAAGCAATTGGTTTATCGGATAGTTTTTCTTACGTGTGGAGTATTACTCGATTAGTAGCGAGTTTCTTTGTACTATTTGCATTGTTTAGTTTTTTATATACGTTTGCACCAGATCGAAAGCTAAAAAGAAGAGAAGTTATTTCAGGAGCAGTATTTGCTACTGTAGGATGGATTGTGGTATCGTACTCATTTGCTTATTATGTAGATAAGTTTGCGAATTACGCCAATACATATGGTGGTCTCGGTGGTATCATTATTTTAATGTTATGGTTTTACTTAACTGCGTGGGTAATTTTACTTGGCGGTGAAATTAATGGTTTACTCCATCATTATAGAACAGGTGACAATAATTCCCGTAATGAAAAATGAGCTCTTGTTCCATAATAAAAGGGAACAGGGGGGATATTTCATGAGTAATAATAAAAAGAACCACAATAATAAAAACAACAATAAACAAAAGAGCAGTTCGCATCCAAAGCATAAAACAAGCAGTAGTGCGAACGGTCATAATAGCTACCATTAAAAAAAGTGGGTCCTTTATGAGAGGCTACTGAAAAAGTTCACTTCATAAGAACAAGGAATCCATCACCTACTATATACAGGTGATGGATTTTTTGTTTTTTCAACATACTGATAAAATATGTGTTATTTTTTTAAAGCAATCGCTTTTTCGGTGCCTTCCTTTATCCCGCTATTTGCGGGCAGTAAGACTCCCACCTCANNAAAACCCCCACTGATTACAGTTTCACTTTATTTGTTTCCTTTTAATAATCGTAAGCCATTTAAAATGACAAGAATCGTACTTCCTTCATGCCCAATAACGCCAAATGGAAGGGCTAAAAATTGCAAGAAGTTTGAACAAATCAACATTGCAATTACAGCTAGCGAAAAGATTACGTTTTGCTTCACAATACGGTTCATTCGTTTTGATAAACGAATGGCTTGGGAAAGTCGAGATAATTCGTTCTTCATAAGTACAACGTCTGCAGTTTCTAAAGCTACGTCTGTTCCCTCACCCATTGCCACACCAATGCTAGCAGTAGCGAGTGCAGGGGCATCATTGATACCGTCTCCAACCATTGCTACTGTACCGTATTTTTCTTTTAACTTTTTAATCGTTTCAACTTTTGTTTCTGGTAAACATGATGCGTAATATTCTTTTATATTACTTTCAGAGGCAATTGCTTTTGCTGTTTCCTCATTATCACCGGTAATCATAATTGCTTCGACACCAATGCTTTGTAAGTCTCGAATGGCAGCTATCGTTTCTTGGCGAAGCGTATCTTTTAAAGCGATAAGTCCAAGAATACCATCCTCATCACTTATATAAACGACAGTTTTACCCTCTTTTTCAAGGGAGGCAGAAATACCACTATGAAATGTTTTTGTTTCTTCACCGATAAAATCAGCCTTACCAATTTTATAAGTTTTATTTCCGAATATTCCCTTTAAGCCAAAACCAGTTACATCTTCAACGTTTTCTGGTTTTTGTAATGTAATGTCATAAGCATGTTTTGCATGTTTAACAATTGCTTCGGCTAAAGGATGTGTAGAGTGACTTTCAATCGATGCTGTAATAGAGAGTACTTCTTTTTCTGATATCGTATCTCGAACGTATACATCTGTTACGGTAGGTTTTCCTTGTGTTAACGTTCCTGTTTTATCAAACGCGATTGCTTTTACTGAAGCGAGACGCTCTAAATGTATACCACCTTTAAAGAGAATTCCGTTTCTCGCTCCGTTAGAAATGGCAGATAAAGTTGCTGGTGTAATGGCAGCAACGAGTGCGCACGGGGATGCGACTACAAGTAAGATCATTGCGCGATAAAACGTTTCATTCCAGCTCCAGTTAAGTAAGAGATGAGGGACGAACATCATTAGTGCAACAACGACTAGTACCCCTTTTACATAAGTTCCTTCAAATTTTTCGATGAATAGTTGTGATGGTGATTTTTCACTTTGTGCACTTTGAACGAGACGAATAATCTTTTGAAATAGTGTTTGGTCGCTTGGCTTTGTAATTTTAACTTCGATAGCACCACGCAAATTTACAGTGCCAGCAAATACTTCATCACCATATTTTTTTTCATTAGGAATAGGCTCTCCAGTAATCGCTGCTTCATCGATATTTGTTTCACCGTTATGAATTGTACCGTCAGCAGGAACACGTTCCCCTGGTTTAATTAAAATAATGTCGTTAATTTGTAATTGTCCAACGGGAATACGTTCCTCAGTTCCATTTGAAATACGCAATGCTTCTTCGGGTTGTAAATCAAGAAGCGCTGAAATTTCTTTTTGACTTTTATTTAACGTATAAGATTCCATTGCACCGCTTAACGCAAAGATGAAGATTAAAATTGCACCTTCTGCCCAGTAGCCAATTATTGCAGCACCTATAGCAGCAAAGAGCATGAGCATTTCGACATTTAGCTCTTTTTCTTCAATTGTATCTTGAATTCCTTCTTTCGCTTTTGCATATCCACCAACTATATAAGCAAGGATATAGCAAGTAATACCTACATTCATTGCATCGTTCTTTGTGAATAACCACCCAGCTAAAATGAAAATACCAGATGCGACTGCAAATATAAGTTCATAATGTTTTTTTAATGTATCCCATAAAGAGGGATGAGAAATAGCTTTTTTTGCTTGTAACGTTTTTATTTCTGAGTTCATTGCTACCCGCTCCTTCCGAATTCTTATTGAGAAAAATAATCAAAATCGAAATCCCTATAAAACGACGAAAGCTGCCATCCATAATGGATAGCAGCATTTCTGTTGAATCTGATTTTAATAATTATTATGTTGTAATTATTCTATATCATATCATATGTTTTTATGAGATGGTATGCTTTTTTTAGTATAAATGAAAAATTTGTGTTTTCGCAATTCCTTAGATATATATATAAATATTGTTCATAAAAAGATCGAAAAGGAGGATAACAAGTGAAGACAGGGAAAATTTTTATTAAATTAAGTTATGTTGAACTTGAAATTCAGCTACAAGAAGTTGGGGAGCAAATACTATTTGAATGAAAGAACAGTATTGTTCTTCTTTTTTTAGGTAGTGAAAGGAGAACACACTACATATAACGAAAGAAGATACAATAAAGTATTTATTGAGGAGAACAAGTTATGAATGTACTTTACATAGTGTTAATCGGGCAAATCACTCTTTTTGTTATGGGAGCGGTTTATGCAATAAGACGGTCAAAAAGAACGAGAGACAATATGCCATTGCCTTTAGTAATTCGTCTCATTCTTAGCTTTTCTTTAACAGGTAGTGCGATTTGGATATGGTTGCAAAATCCATCAGTGGAATACAGTACGTGGGTTGCACTTGGTATGAGTTTATCGACTGTAGGAGATTTGTTTATGGCAGGATTGATTCCGATTGGTCATCGCTTAATTGGAGGGATGGTTACTTTCGCTCTTGCACATTGTTTTTATGTAAAAGCATTTTTGCAAAAAGGTATTTCATGGAATGGTTTTTGGATTGGTTTACTTGTATACGGGCTCATTCTAATTATAGGATGGTTCTTTTTTATCCGAAATAAAAAACAGGATAAACTGTTTACGATAGGAGCTCTAATTTACGGATTGTGGGTTGGAGGAATGGCTTGCTTTGCATTCGCATTATACTATGGGAATACTGGAATATGGTGGATACCAGCGTTTGGTGGTTTACTGTTTGTGATTTCTGATTTTATTATTGGTGTGACAGATATCGGAGGGCGCAAATTGAAGCATGAGCCACTTTGGATTTGGCTTACATATATCGCTGCTCAGATGTGTATTGTATATGTAGGATTATAAAAAGATATTATGCTACTATCTTTCTTTTTATGATTAATTTGGCCAGTATTTTCATTTTTAAGTATTTCTACTTAGGAAATAAAAAGAATATTTATCCCGCTATTTGCGGGCAGTAAGACTCCCACCTCAAAATTAGGCGAATGCGGGGAAGTACTCATAATAAAAATAAAAAGACGATGAGATGGTGGTATGATGCAAAAGAAAAAACGGTTGCGTGAATTCTTTGAAATAATTGCAATGGCATGTGTGTTGGTGTTTTTAGCGAAACTCTTTTTATTTTTCCCTACGATTGTAAAGGGAGCATCTATGAAGCCAACGTTACAAGATGGAGATAAGGTGATTGTTAATAAGTTGGCAAGGCAATTTGAAAGTTATGGGAGAGAAGACATTATTGTTGTGAAGACGGATAATTTTTATGTAAAGAGAGTGATTGGATTACCGGGTGATGTAATTGAGATGAGAAATGATCAATTATATGTGAATCATGAAGTGAAAAATGAAGAGTATTTGAATCGTAATAAAAAACAAGCTGAAAAAAAACTTATTAATTTAACAGAGGACTTTGGGCCCATTACAATTCCTAAAAATAAGATTTTTGTTATGGGAGATAATCGCTTAATAAGCAGAGATAGTAGAAATGGTTTAGGGCTTATTGATAGAGCGGATGTATTAGGAGAATTAACGGCAATTTATTATCCATTTGAACATATGAAAATAATAAATTAAAGTAAAAAACCAAGCAAATTTCAGTTTGCTTGGTTTTTTATGTTAAACAGTAGGGGATTCATTAGATACAAAGACGTCTTCATTGTTTTTGTTAGTATTTATAACAAGTTTGTGCTGTAATAGTTGTAATTTAAATAGGGCTAAAGGATCATGATAAGTTTCTGGGTTGCTTCTTAGCGTTGCTAATGTTTGTTCGTCTTCTTGTATTTCAAGTTGAGTTACTTCTACATGTTGTTTCAATATGCTAAGTGGATCTTTAAAGAACATCATGATGTCACGCTCTAGCGCACTTTCAAATACTTCAAATTGAAGGAAGAATTGTTTTGAAATGGTTTGGGCGATTTCTGTATAGTCTTCCGTTTCAATATATTGTTTATATTTGTTTGCGAGCATAGCTTGGTTTTTTTGCATATTACCAAATAATTTTCCGGCACTCTTTAAGAAAAATTGTGTCGGTGTAAAGCGTAATAAAATGTTGATGTTTGTTACCGTAATTCTATTTGTCATTCGTACAACATCTCGATGCCAATCATCTAGTAATTTGAAATCGCAAGGAAGTTTCATACGTTCTTCCTTATATAATTTATTAAATGTTTCACTCATTTCATCTAAATAAACCTGAGCTTGAATAAATTCATTATGTGCGGTTTCAATCCATTCTTGAATAGACTGAGTAAATTTAGGAAGAAGCACTTGTTGCACATGTTTTTGAATTCGTTCGTTCATCGCAGCATTTAATTCTTCATGAACTAATTTGAAATCACTATCTTCTTGAACAAGGTCAGAGCAACTCTGTAATAATTCAGGAATTTGAGAGTGTATATCTTGTGTAATTTCTTCTTTCGTTAAAAGATAAGATTCTGTAATAGAACGAATTTTGTCTTTTTCAAGAGCAGTAAGATTGTTAATAAATCCATTAAGTTTTACTAATATATGTTTATTCCAACGTACTGATTTCACTAATGTATTTTCTAATTCCACACGTTCATTTACAAGGTACGCGATTGTCTTTTGAGTAAACCATATTAGCTTTTCTATACGTTCCTTTTCTATGTCACGTTCTGCAAGATTAGAGAGAATGGACTCTGTTACATCCCCAAGTTGCTGGCTACTCTCTTGGGAAGGAGAGTATGGGAAGAATTTTGCATTTGGGAAATGGACTTTAAGTTTACTAATTAGATCTTCATTAGTAGTCGTATTATTTGTGTGTAATCCGAAATGAATTTGTAAGTTTGGCACTTGTTCACGTAAATAAAGTAATGTATCAAGCTCTTCGCCATGTAATGGTGAAGCAGAATTTAATATGTAAATAAGGCTATCTGCTGCTTGTAAGTATTCAAAGTATGAGCTGTTTTTATCCAGTTGCCCTTGGACAGATGGTGTAACAAGAAATGCAAACTTATTTTTTCTTAAAAATCTACTTGGTAATTTAATTTCTATACATTTCTTCTCATGCTCTGACTGGGGAGGTGTATCCATTATTTGGTGAAATTCGTCAAAGTTTGGTATGCTTCTTACATCTAAATCATTGAATTCTGTTATTTCAGTTTGACTAGCGTCTTTAAATAGAATAGGAGCTGTTAAAGTCCCAGTTAATATATTCTCTCCTAATATTGAATTGATGAATGATGCTTTATCATGGTCGCTAGTTCCAGCTATTAGTAGTTGAGTAACATTTAAATCATATAATTCATGAACGAGTAATGTAAATTGATGACTTAAATCTACATCATTTTTTTCAGCCCAAACAGCAATTGTTTCGAATAAATGAGAAACGGTTTCCATATCTACATTTGTTTCGGTTGATGAACTAGAAAGTAAGGATCCAGCACTTTTTACGAGTAATGATTTTAAAGTTGTAGGTGAAACTTCATTCCATGCTAATACTGCGGCAGAGACAAGTAAGGAATCTTTTGCTTTTGTTAGACTAAACCAATTTGTTAATAAATTGGGCACAAGACCGTTTAATTCATGCATAACATAATCGCCAGTAATTAATGCAAAGTATGTTTCTTGATATCGGATAGAAATTTCATTCCAATTGTCATTGTTATCTGTCTCAATATGTAAGAATAAATGATTCATACTTTGAATCCAAGAAAGGTATAATGGTTCATTTTGATAGCTGTTCCAAAGAGCAATGACAAAGTCTTTAAATTGGGCTTGATCAACAGTATATAGAGCTTTTAAAGATTCATAGAAATATTCCGGTTGAATCTTTTTAGTAAATCCTCGGTTCACGTAATTGATTAAAGTATCAAACCAGTGTAGAGATTTCGTTCGAATTCCTTCTTGAACTGCTAGTTCTACAGCGTTGCTCCAATCCTCTTGTTTTTCATAGAAAGAACGCGCGATTGCAGTAATATTCGGATAGTCCGGTTGAAATGCAACAGCTTCACGAATCGTCTTAAAGGCTAGCCCTAAACGATCTTCTTCGATATAAAGAGAAAGAAGTTGCAAGGAAATTTCCATCGTAAGAGTTGTATCTTCAGTTTGAATAGATTGATAAATTTCTTCTGCTTTTAGTAAGAAGCCTAGTTCAAAGTAGGCATCAGCAATATTTTTGGTTGCCCAAAGTTCAAGGTCGTTATTTACTTTCTCCCACTTAAATATGGCTGCTTCAAAATCTTTATTTTGGTAATAACATTCACCTTGAGCAAAGCGAATATTAGCAATGTTGGAGAATTCATTTTTAGATTCATTTATATATGCTTCACCGAGCACTTCCGATACCGGAGTAGAAGTTTCTTCTGTTAAAAATGTTTTATAGTAAACTTTTTGGATAAATTGATTTTCAATGGTCATGTTCGTTCCCCCTGTATAATTTAGAAAAATGATGTTGTATGTAAAAGGGTGCATGTTCTCTTAATAGGTAGAAGTTGCATTATATAGACCAAACTATGTTTTTACTAGATAGATCATTTTTCTTGAGAGTTAAACCGTTGCGAAAAGTAACTTTCCTTTATTGTAACAAAAAAACAAGCATATGAATTTTTATTTTTTAATCTTGATTGGTGTGGGCTAATCATCAGTGGAGATGGACAAAACCCCCGCTGATTAAAGATTCACTTTAGCTCTGCTAAAGGAATGAATAAAAGTAGAGTTCATTATAAAAACAATGTATAGTGAATATGTATAACCATGTTTGTCTTAAAGATAGAACGGGCACAATATGGAATAACGACCGTGCATAGGATGTGTCTTCCGAATGGAACAACATATTGGCGAGTTAATCTCACATTATGGGTATTTTGGAATTATTATAGCTTTAGCTGGTGGGATTGTCGGATTACCGATACCAGATGAGTTTTTACTGACTTTTATTGGTTATAATATTTCAAAAGGAGTTATGTCAGGAGCGGCTGCTTTTTCAAGTGGAATGGCAGGTGCAATGATTGGTATTACGTTAAGTTACATATTAGGTTTAAAACTTGGACTTCCTGTTTTAAAAAAATATGGGTCGAAAATTGGAATTAAAGAGCATCATATTGAAAAAACACATGTTTTATTTGAAAAATACGGTCCGTTTCTTTTAATGATCGGCTACTTTGTACCAGGAGTACGTCACTTAACAGCATATTTTGCGGGGGTTTCGAATTTAACATGGTGGCGTTTTTGTTTGTATGCTTACGGTGGTGCTCTTATTTGGATAAGTGTTTTTATTGGACTTGGCTGGAAGTTAGGAGAGAAGTGGCGCTTTGTTGAGTATAGTTTCCATCATTATGGAATATGGATTTTATTCATTTCAGCAATTGTAACATTGATTATGTGGATCTACATAAGGAAAAGAAAAAACCGCTAATAATAGCGGTTTTTTTTAGCTGAAAGCAATAAATAATACACCAGCTGTAATAAAGACTACACCAACGCCAGTCATAAAGTTTAGCTTCTCACCGAGTATAATCATAGCAAGAATGATAGAAAGTACGACGCTTAATTTATCGACAGGAGCCACTTGTGAAACTTTGCCTGTTTTTAGGGCAAGGAAATAAAATAGCCATGACGAAGCACCTGCAACCCCACTTAATGTGATAAATAGCAGTGCTTTTTTATTGAGGAGAACATCACCGATATTTTGAAATTTACCTTGTATAATAATAACTCCCACCATAAATAATGCCATAATAATAGAGCGGATCGTTGTTGCAACATTTGCATCGATGCCCCCTAAACCAATCTTTCCAAAAATAGATACAAGGGCAGCAGCAATGGCGGATAATAGTGCGAATAATAGCCATGAACTCATAGTAAAATTCCTCCAATCTTCCATCATTATACATGAAAATCATTCTCATGTATAAATAACGAAATAATCCCCACCTTACTAAAAATATAAGGTGGGGATTATTATACTACTCTGCAATTTCTTCATATAAAAAGTACGTTACATTATAAATATGTTCTACTTCATCGTCTGTCATAAATAATAATTCGTCACGTTCAATCCCTTTTTTCTTTTCAATAAACTCAATCATGTTTTTTCGTTCTTCTCTCTTCATCAATTTTATTGCTCCTTCCAATCTGTTTTAATACAGTTTATTTAATTTAGTTCTATTATATAACAGAATCTTTAGAAAGTTCCACCTATTTTATTCTTTTTTTCAGAAGAACTTTTCGACAAAACAAGCCCACCTAAGAGGGCTTATTTTTATCCCACATTAACTGCCCGTAAAAGCCCGATTGGTGTGGGCTCATAATCAGTGGGGGGGATGAAGAAAACCCCCACTGATGAAAGTTTCACTTTATTTTACAGTCGTAAAAACTCGGGCTCGGTCGAACCAGCACTATCGATGTAATAAATTGTATCAGGATTGATTTTTATCAGTACGTAATTAGGGTCTTCGGCACCAAGTAACCATCGTTTTAAGCTATTATTCCAAAACTTATTTTTTAATGTGGGGTCTTCTTCGATTGAAGCTAAGCCTTCTACTTCAATATAATCTTCGTCTAATTTTTTTCCTTCTCGTCCGAGTAGTACATGTACATTTGGATTGTTTTCAATATCTGTTATCTTTTTTGATTTTCGATCTGTTGCAGTATACAAAACAAAATCTTCGTGGAAAAACATCATAAAGGCGCTATGTGGCTTATCGTTACGTACAGTAGATAGCACACCAGTTCTTTGACCTTGAATAATAGTTGCGATTTTTTCTTTTAAGTGCATACTTTTATAACCTCTTTTCATAATTTGTAATTCTTTCCGTCTAAACAAGACAAATTAAATATCTTTCATACTGTTTTCTTTAACTGTATTTTTTAAACGTAATTGTGATGAAATCGAACAAGTTAGGAGAAGAATAATAATATGGAGGAGAAATATATACGATGGAAGGATGGAAAGCATGTTTAATAAAATATTCCTTATAGTAGCGCTTATAGGTGTCCCGCTTTCTATACTTGGGAAAACACTTCATTGGCCCCAAACCATTATGTTTGCTATATATTGTATTACTATTATTGCATTAGCGGGTTTTATGGGGAGAGCAACAGAAAGTTTGGCAATTGTTTCCGGGCCTCGGATAGGTGGGTTATTAAATGCTACTTTTGGTAATGCCGTTGAACTGATCATTTCAATCTTCGCACTTCAAGCGGGATTAATTGAAGTGGTGTTAGCTTCGTTAACAGGTTCTGTACTTGGAAATTTACTGTTAGTGGGCGGGCTATCCTTTTTCATAGGTGGATTTAAATATAAAAGGCAAAGCTTTAATGTTTACGACGCAAGGCATAATTCAGCGTTATTAATTTTTGCTGTTGTCGTAGCATTTGTTATTCCAGAGATATTTTCAATGAAGATGGACGCTGGAAAGACGTATCAATTAAGTATAGGTGTTTCTATTATTATGATTATTATGTACCTTGCTGCGTTACTATTTAAGTTAGTTACGCATCGTGGTGTATATCAACATAAGAGTGATGAGGTAGCTCATGAGGAAGAGCCTGAGTGGTCGAAAGGTAAGGCACTACTCATTTTAGCGATAGCAACAATCGCGGTAGCTTATGTGTCAGAGGCGCTCGTGCATACATTTGAAACGGTCGCAAAATCATTTGGTTGGTCAGAGTTATTTATAGGGGTTATTATCGTTGCGATTGTTGGGAATGCAGCTGAACATGCATCTGCAATTATTATGGCTTATAAAAATAAAGTAAATATTGCAGTTGAAATTGCAGTAGGCTCTACATTACAAATCGCCATGTTTGTTGCTCCTGTATTAGTGCTGCTTTCCATGTTTTTTACACAAAGGATGCCTTTAGTATTTACAATACCAGAACTTGTTTCCATGATTACAGCTGTTTTCTTAACGATTGCGATTTCAAATGATGGAGATACAAATTGGTTTGAAGGCGGTACTTTATTAGCAGCGTATGTCATTATGGGAATTGGTTTTTATTTATTATAAAAAATAGGAATAACAATTGTGTTGAGAGAAAACAATAAACAAAGTAGTATATATACCTTTATGTAGGAAGGAGCCAGACAGGTGAAACGAGTATACAGCATATGTCTTTCAACTATGGTCTCGTTTATTTTATTATTTCCTAACATTAGTTTTGCAAAGACAACGGTAAAAATAAAAATGCCTTCATCTGTTTTAAATATTTCAAAGGATAATACATTTCCAAATGATGCGCAAGATTTGCCACGTTTACAGCCAAGTAAGCTTGCTCAAGAACTATTGAAAACAGCAAATATCAAAATTGAAAATCCGGACTTAATTCGGATGTTTAATGAAACGACAATTTCAAACGCACCACTTGCGGTAGGATACCGAGCGAAAATTTATTTAGGTCAATGGGCGCTAAATTATGAATCGATAGATACATCGATTAATTGGGAATATAAGCAAGTGAATCGCAATGTGTACGATAATCGTGGAGGAGATCGCTTATATCCACTTCGCTATAAGCAAGAAACTCAAAAGACAATTGAAGGCGATTTATCAGCGGATATGAAAGATGCTACAGATGTGAAAAAAATGATGCTTTTAAAAGCGCTGGAAAAAGTACAATTGCCACTTTCGTTTAAAACGACCATTGGTTATGGTACCGGACATGAGCGTGTGTATAATATTGGTCCGAGTCAACTCGGCTATCTATACGCTTATACACCAGCAGTAAATGAAAAAGGGAAAGTAACATTTGGAGAAGTATACCTTGTGTTAAAGGGAAATCAAAAGAGGCTTGTTGTAAAAAATATTACCTCTCAAGGAATTGGAGCAGCAATTCCAATTCATAATCATTTATATTTTAAATTCATTTCTTCTTCTCACTCTCAATAATATGAAAAACGTCAGCTTATAAGCTGACGTTTTTATTTACAATATAAGGTTTGATTTTTTTGATAAGAAATCTTCTGTCGGATAGTAGCTGTTTTTTACAAGAACATTTGGTCCAAGACATTTTACTGCAGGACAGTGGCAGCTTAGTGATTTTGCTGTTTTTGAAGCGCTCCATTTTTCATACGCATCTTGCAATGTGTTTGTTTGTATATTTCCTAGAGTTGGAATATCACCGAAATCGGTAACTATAATATTGCCATCAAAAATGTTTACATTTAAACGTGAACGACCATCTGGATCGTTACGAACAGTTACATTTTTGCTCTCTTGTAATTTTTTTAACGTAGCTATGTCTCGTTCGTCATCGCTACAAGCATAGAAAGGCAATGTTCCAAATAACATCCATACATTTTCATCGCGAATTTCTAGTAAATGCTCAATTGCATCACGAATTTCAGCTTTTGTTAAAATTTCTAAATTGCTCGCGAAGTCACTCGGATACATCGGGTGAACCTCGTGACGTTTACAGCCCATTTCTTCAACGATCTGATGATGGATATGTTCAATGCGTGGTAGAGTTCTTTTGTTTAGCATCGTTTCTGCTGAAACGAGTACACCTGCATCTGATAATGCTTTGCTATTTGTAATCATTTTTTTAAATAATTTTGCACGTTGTTCATAAGTCGGTTTACGCTCCATCATTGCAAATCCACCCTCAACGAAGTCATCAATTGTTCCCCAGTTATGAGAAATATGCAATACATCTAAATAAGGAATAATTTGTTCGTAACGTGCTAAATCTATAGTTAAGTTTGAGTTGATTTGAGTGTGAACGCCTCGTTCATGGGCATATTTTAAGAGTGGTGTTACATAGTTGTCGACGGATTTTTTTGAAAGCATCGGTTCTCCGCCAGTAATACTTAAAGAACGTAAATGAGGAATCTCATCTAATCGTTTTAATAAAAGCTCCATCGGAAGCGGATTTGGGTCTTTCGGCTGTAATGTGTAACCAACAGCGCAATGCTCACAGCGCATATTGCATAACGTCGTCGTTGTAAACTCAACATTTGTTAATAGTAGTTTGCCGTACTCTTCAAGGTCCATATACGCTTCCCATGGATCGTAAGAAGGAGTAATCGGCTTCATTTTTTGTAATATCGTCATATGAAATACTCCTTTGACTATTGAAATAACAATTTGTCCATTCTCTATAATAGAAGAATATGTCCTTTTTATAAAGTGAAACTTTTTAATTGAAAAAGGAGAGGGCTTACATGATAGTGGATGACCGTGACAAAATTGATGAAATTTCATGCCCATAGCAATCACTTTTGCGGTATAATGAAAGCAACTCGAATTAAAAGGAGAGTGCCTTCATGGGACAAGCAATTCAAGATAAAGATTCACAATTAGTATATTTAAAAGAACGTTTAAATATGTTCATTGAAGTAATTGATACAATTGAACCTGAAGAAGTAGAGTTAGAAGATGTAGATCGTCTTCTTGCGATGTTAGATGAATTAGAATTCAAATGTGAGCAATTTAAAAAAGACGAATAATATATTAAAAAGGTTGCCAATACAAATTGAAGGCACTGAAAAAGTGATTGCTTAAAAAAATAACACACATTTTATCAGTATGATGAAAAAACAAGGAATCCATCGCCTGTATATAGTAGGTGATGGATTCCTTTTTCTTATGGAGTGGACTTTTTCGGTGGTCCCATACAAATTTGGTAGCCTTTTTCTGTACGGATAATAGAAGGACGATAGAAAAAAAGGTATAATCAAGTTGTGAAACATTTCATTTAACCTTTAATGGCATGAAATAAAAAGCTGAAGAGTATAACAATGGAATTTTCATTTCATAGCGTTTTGGTAGCGTTCACAATTGAGGGGGAAGTAACAATGGAAAAGCTTCAAGAAAGCATGTATCAACTCATTGTTGAAACGTCAACGAACTTACCGAAAGATGTTCGTCGTGCGATTCAACAGGCGAAAGAACGAGAAAATGCAGGGACTCGTTCGGCGATGGCACTTGGCACAATTACGAATAACATTAAAATGGCAGATGATAATATCTCGCCGATTTGCCAAGATACAGGGATGCCAACGTTTAAAATTTATACACCAGTTGGTGTGAATCAACTAAAAATGAAGGAAGCTATCTATAGTGCGCTTGAGCGGGCGACAAAAGATGGTAAACTGCGTCCAAACTCTGTTGATTCTCTGTTTGGAGACAATAGTGGAAATAACTTAGGACCAGGTACACCTGTTATTAAGTTTGAACAATGGGAAAAAAATTATATTGATGCACGTTTAATTTTAAAGGGCGGCGGCTGTGAGAATAAAAATATTCAATATAGCTTACCTTGTGAATTAGAAGGACTTGGACGCGCAGGCCGTGATTTAGAAGGAATTCGCAAATGCCTTCTTCATGCGGTATATCAAGCACAAGGCCAAGGTTGTAGTGCAGGTGTAATTGGTGTTGGAATCGGGGGAGACCGCACATCAGGCTACGAATTAGCAAAAAATCAATTATTCCGTACATTAGATGATGTCAATCCAGTACCAGAGTTACAAAAACTTGAAGAATATGTATTAGAGAATGCGAATAAGCTTGGCATTGGTACGATGGGATTCGGCGGAGAAACAACTTTACTTGGTTGTAAAATTGGCGTATATAATCGTTTACCAGCTAGCTTCTATGTATCTGTTGCATATAATTGCTGGGCATATCGTCGCCTTGGTGTAACGATCGATCCTGAAACAGGTGAAATTATGGATTGGCTATATCAAGAAGGTGACGATACACTTCAGCAAGAAGTACAAGAAAAAACAGAACAACGTGAGATTGTACTGCAAGCACCAATTACAGAAGAGCAAATTCGTGAACTTCGCGTTGGTGATGTTGTAACAATTAATGGTATGATGTATACAGGGCGGGATGCAATCCATAAGCATTTAATGGATAACGATTGTCCTGTAGATTTAAATGGACAAATTATTTATCACTGTGGTCCAGTTGTAGTGAAAGATGAAAATGATAATTGGCAAATTAAAGCGGCAGGTCCAACAACAAGTATTCGTGAAGAACCGTACCAAGGCGATATTATGAAGAAATTTGGTATTCGTGCTGTAATTGGCAAAGGCGGTATGGGTGCGAAAACACTAGCTGCTTTAGAAGAACACGGTGGTGTATATTTAAATGCAATTGGTGGCGCAGCACAGTATTATGCGGAATGTATTAAAGAAGTGAAAGATGTTGATTTCTTACAATTCGGTATTCCAGAAGCAATGTGGCACTTACGTATTGATGGGTTTAAAGCAGTTGTAACGATGGACTCTCATGGTAATAGTTTACACGCTGATGTTGATAAGACATCACTTGAAAAATTAGCGAGCTTTAAAGAGCCTGTATTTAAGTAAACAAAAAATGCATCTCGAATCATTCGAGATGAATTTTTTGGTATATATAGAAAAATATGCTCAGCATGAAAGAAAGAAAGAAAACAGAAGCTACAAGTACGATTATATATGGAAAGGAGACTATTTATGAAATATAAATGGTTATATATAGGTCTCATTTTTTCACTTATGATGGCACTTGTTCCGGTTTCAACATTTGCTTATACGAATACACCACATAACTGGGGAATCCCACGACCTAAAAATGAAACGGCACCAGATGCAGGGAAGTTATATACAGAACTATTACAAAAAAATGGTGGATTTTATTTAGGGGATACAGAGAAAAAGGATATTTATTTAACGTTTGATAATGGGTATGAAAATGGCTACACAGGACAGATTTTAGATGTATTAAAAGAGAAGAAGGTGCCGGCCACTTTCTTTGTAACAGGGCATTATATAAAAACGCAAAAAGATTTATTATTACGAATGAAAAATGAAGGACATATTATTGGAAATCATTCTTGGAGTCATCCTGATTTTACAGCAGTAAATGATGCAAAGCTTCGTGAAGAATTAACGAGTGTAACAGAAGAAATAAAAAAAGTAACCGGGCAAAAGGAAGTGAAGTATGTACGTCCTCCGCGCGGGATATTTAGTGAAAGAACATTAGCTCTTACGAAAGAAATGGGCTACTATAACGTATTTTGGTCACTTGCATTTCTTGATTGGAAAGTGGATCAGCAAAGAGGATGGCAATATGCGCATAATAATGTAATGACGATGATTCATCCAGGATCTATTTTATTACTTCATGCGATATCAAAAGATAATGCAGAAGCACTTGCGAAAATCATTGATGATTTGCGTGAGAAAGGGTATCATTTTAAAAGTCTAGATTACTTAGTAAAAAGCAATCAACCGTAAGCATGTATGCTTACGGTTTTCTCATGCTATAATGATGTGTAAAAAGGATGGGGAAACGTATGTGGAGCGAACGTGTTACGTTAGAGTATCCGTATCATTTTGAAGAAGTATTAAAGCGTTTATCTTTTGATCCTCTAAACGTTATTCAATTAGATGAGAAAGTTATTTATATCCCTCTTTGTATAGATGAGGAACAAGTTGTTGTTCGATTGCAAGGGATTGGTACGGTTCAAAATCCACAGTTTTACATTTCTAGTCAGACAGGAGATTCGGAGAAAGTAATGAAACGAATGAGGGCCATTTTTCATTGGGATGATCCGTTTCAAGATATACAAAATCATTTTTTAAACACATCATTACGTCCACTATTTGAAATGTATGCTTATACTCCAATTATTTTAGAATTCGACTATTTCGCCTGTTTACTTCGCTGTATCATTCATCAACAAATCAATTTGAAATTTGCTACTGTGTTAACGGAACAATTTGTAAAGCGATATGGAACAGAGAAGAACGGTGTTTTCTTTTTTCCTACTCCGGAAATAGTAGCAAATATTCCAATAGAAGAATTGAGAGAGCAGAAGTTTAGTCAGCGGAAGGCTGAATATATAGTAGGTTTAGCAAAACATATTGCAGGCGGTACATTAGATTTAACGAGGATAGAAACTAAAACGGAAGAAGAGGTTTCAGCACAATTGTTACCAATTAGGGGGATTGGTGCATGGACAGTGCAAAACTTTTTAATGTTTGGGCTTGGACGGAAAAATATGTTTCCGAAAGCAGATATCGGGATTCAGCGTGCAGTGCAAGGTGTATTTCAATTAGATGATAAGCCTGATGATGCATGTTTAGAAAAAGTGAAACAAGAGTGTGAACCATACTGTAGTTATGCAGCGTTATATTTATGGAAAAGTATAGAGTAGAGGTGTAATAATGATACAAAAACAACAAGAGAGTAAGTTGGAAGTTGGTCAAATATTTCCTGTGACAATTAAACGTCTTGGGATTAATGGTGAAGGTGTTGGTTATTTTAAGAGACAAGTTGTGTTCATTCCAGGGGCATTACCAGGAGAAGAAATTGTTGCTGAAACAACGAAGATTCAGCGTGGTTTTGCTGAAGCAAAAGTAAAAAAAGTTCGTAAAGCTTCACCACATCGTGTGAAAGCGCCGTGTCCAGTATACGAGGAGTGCGGTGGTTGTCAGCTGCAGCATTTAGATTATAAAGAACAATTAAATCAAAAGCGTGATATCGTTGTACAAGCATTCCAAAAGTATATGAATAGCGGTCTTGAAGAAAAAATTCGTCCGACACTCGGCATGGAAAATCCATGGCATTATCGTAATAAAAGTCAATTACAAGTGGGGCGTAAAGACGAAAAGGTTATTACAGGGCTGTATAAGCAAAACTCACATCAGTTAATTGATATCGCCCATTGCATGATTCAACATAAAGCAACGAATGAAGCGACAAAAGTCGTAAGACGTATATTAGAAAAATTAAATATTTCTATTTACAATGAGAAAAAACAAAAAGGTTTAGTACGCACAATTGTAACACGTACTGCAGTTCAAACAGGGGAAGTACAAGTTACACTTATTACAACAAAAGAAGAATTACCAAATAAAGAGCAATTTATCGCAGAAGTACAAAAGCAGATGCCGAGTGTTAAATCAATTATGCAAAATGTAAATTGGCGTAAAACATCTGTTATTTTCGGTGATAAAACATTTAAATTAGCTGGAAAAGAAGTAATTCAAGAAACACTTGGTGATTTATCATTTGAATTATCAGCACGCGCTTTCTTCCAGTTAAATCCAGAACAAACGGTTGTGTTATATGATGAAGCGAAAAAAGCAGCTGCTTTAACAGGGAATGAGAAGATTGTAGACGCTTATTGTGGTGTTGGGACAATTGGCTTATGGCTTGCAAATGATGCAGCAGAGGTACGTGGTATGGATGTAATTCCAGAAGCAATTACAGACGCAAGAAAGAATGCGAAGCGCCACGGATTTACAAATACGAAATATGAAGCAGGTAAAGCTGAACAATGGCTACCGAAATGGGTAAAAGAAGGATGGCGTCCAGATGTAATTGTTGTCGATCCGCCACGTACAGGGTGCGATGAGAAATTACTGGAAACAATTTTAAAAGTACAGCCGAAACGAGTTGTTTACGTATCTTGTAATCCTTCGTCGTTAGCACGTGATACGAAAACGTTAATGAAGGGCTATGAGGTGGAATATGTACAACCTGTTGATATGTTCCCGCATACAGCTCATGTAGAAAATGTAGTAAGGCTTGTTAAAAAGTAAAGTTTATTCATATTCCCTCACGATATGAGGGAATATTTTCTATGAAGGAGACTACAATGAACAATTATAAATTAACGATTCAGTACGACGGTGCACGTTTTAAAGGATGGCAACGTCTCGGTAATAACGATAATACGATTCAGGGGAAAATTGAGAGTGTAATATCTGAAATGGTCGGGAAAGAAACTGAAATTATCGGTTGTAGTAGAACGGATGCTGGTGTACATGCTTTGAATCAAGTAGCTAATTTTAAGAGTGATGAGAAGTTAGTGGAACATAAAGTGAAAAAGTATTTAAATCAATATTTACCAAATGACATTAGTATTACGAATGTAGAAGAAGTTTCAGAACGTTTCCATGCACGTTACAATTCTAAAGCAAAAACATATCTTTATAAAATTTGGAATGAAGAGCATACGAACCCATTTATGCGTAAATACAGCATGCATGTGAATAAGAAATTAAATGTAGAAAGTATGAAACAAGCTGCGAAATATTTAATTGGTTCACATGACTTTACTGCTTTTTCGAATGCGAAATCAAAGAAAAAGTCTATGGTTCGTGAAGTGTACACACTTGATGTGATGGAAGAGGCAGGATTTGTACAAATTAGAGTAAGTGGGAACGGCTTCCTTCATAACATGGTGCGAAAAATTGTTGGGGCATTAATTGAAGTCGGGTTAGGGCAATTAGATGGTGAAGCAATTCCACATATTTTAGAGGACAAACAACGCAATCAAATTAATTGTCTTGCTGAGGCGAGTGGATTGTATTTGGAGAAGGTTGAATTTTAATAATAAGTAAAAAATCGAGCTGATTAGGCTCGATTTTTTTAGTACTTTGGAATGAAGCATATTTCTCTTTCTTCATACGTAGCTTCAAATTCCAAAAAGCAGCAAGTATAATAGCTGCAAAGGAGCCGCTAATTGTTCCTACTAGCTTTGCATAAGGGAAACTGCTCGCATTATTCTCTTTAAGAATTTGATTGATGTAGTTCTTTTTCATTTCTTCTGTATGCATGTACTATCTTCTCCTCATTTCACCCTATGAAGACTGACTCTTTATAACCTTATTAAAATTTCAGAGTTGAAAATAAACAACAACTGAAATAGTTCTTTATTTTTCTATGTTTTTCGTTTTACTTCAATTAATTTCTTTTTCGCTAATTCAATAGCAATTGCGTCATCTAAATAGCCAATTGGAAAGAGATAATCGGGAATAATATCTGTTGATAAAATGAAATACAGCAATGCACCTCCCAGAATTGCACGTTCTTCTTTTGAAATGGTTTCAGTGCAAAATTGTTGATACATATCTGTTAATTGATCAATGAAAGGACCAGCACTATCAATTTGTTCTAATTTGTTTGCGAAACCTTCATGAATACGTTTTTCACCTTCTGTTGTTTGAGCATAGCGTTCATAATTTTCAAGTTCTTGTTTTACGCGAGTTGTTGTGTAATCAAAATCGAATAGGTTAGAGGATTGTAAAGTTTGTTGAATGGTATCAAGAGATGTGTACATATCCGTCTTTTCTTTATTTATGTGCGGAAATTCAGGATACATTTCATCAAATAACAATTGAGGTGGAACTTGAAGGCATTCTGCAAATTTTTGTAGATGTTTTTGTTTTGGAGGCTGTTTGCCATTAATAATTCTTGAGATTGTTGCAGGATCGATATTTGTAAGTATTCCTAGTTGGCGCATGGATAAGGCACGCTCTTTTAAAAGCTTTTTTATTAATGTACGAAGCCGATCGTTTGGGTTTTCACTAGACATAATATAGGCACTCCTTTTTTATTGTTGAAATAATGTTGAGTATTTATTACCACTAGTGTCGCATTAAAAT
>NUMR01000096.1 GCA_002578045.1 Bacillus cereus | reverse complement strand
AAAATCTATTATACATATATATCTTATATATTAAAAAGAAATAAAGATAAAACTTTTATAGGTTATCAAAAATAGGGAATAGACTTACTCCCACAAGGGAAAATTTGATCTTAGAACGTAAAAAATCATAAATAGTAGAAAATGTATCCGTAGATTCAAGGGTTAGTAGACTTTCAATTCTACAAAAAAGCAGAAAGAAAACTATATGTTTCTACATGAAATCGGAAAGAAATTGATACAAATCACATTATATGTATTCAACCTTATAAATAGAAGGTATTTTCTTTATTTTGGTAAATGGATGGGATTTATCGTCCAATTGTCCACAATTGGTTCAGGTTATGCTATTATTTATTAACATTACTCAATATTTNNTGATTTTTTGTAGGTATTATAGGCCGTTTTTTACTACATTAGAAGAATACACCCTGGCGTTATGTGGAGAGATATGTATAGGTAGAATCGAATTTGTATAGGAGTGCATAAAAAAAGACTCCATTTTACATGAAGTCTTTCTAATTTGGTATGTATAAATAGAGTAGTAGAAAAAAGTTACTAATGAAACAAACACGAATAGCCCTCCACTTTCGATTTTTTCAAAAATAGAGAGCTCGTTACTATTATTTTGTTTCCATTGCGGTTAGCACCTGATCCGCAGTTGTTATGGATACACCAGCACGTACTAAGCGTTCAAAGGTACGCATAAACGCTAGTAAATTAAACTGCTTTGGTAGTTCAATCACACGTAGTTTTTCTTGCGGTAGTTTATCAATTGCTTCGATAAACCATTCACGGACATCACTTGGAATGGTGCGTTCTTTATGGCCACGAACTTTTAATTTTTCACGCATTTCAATTTCTAAAGCGATATATGCATGGAGATTCACACCTTGATCATATGCATATTTTCTAAATAACGTTTCTTCCTGGTATTTTAGGTAATTACGGTGATAAGACTCTTCCGTTACTGGTACCGCAAACTGCTGTTTCAGTAGTGCATGCACATGTTTAAACATCTTCTTAATGTTGCGAAGAGAGTACATGGAATAATGTAGACCGAAATTAAAGATAGCTTGTTCACGGTCACTATTTCTCTCTTTTGGTATATGTTGCGCAATAAGAGGGTAGATACCTTCTTTCGCTGCAGTATCAAGAATTTGATATTGAGATGTTTGATATAATAGTTTTTTCAATGTATATACAATTTTCGTTGGATATCCTTCTTTTCGATCAACCATGTCACGAAGTCCGCGAATTACACTGCGAATTTGACGATGACAAGTATGCTTTAATACATGAATAAATTTATTCATGTCCGCAGACAGTTCACCGATATTCATTTCTTGTAGGACTGCTTCAATAAATTTTGCTTTCCGAGCATAGGTAGCTTTTGGTGTGAAAGGATCCCTATGTTGTTCTTCTCCAGACTCTTTCGAACATAAAAAGTCCGAATGGATAGATAGATATAAGGTTGTATATCGTTTGGTATGCTTTACACCTTTTTGCATGTTACAAATCTTGAATAGAGGGTTCCCCGTACATGGTAATACAGTTGTTAATTCTTCAATCACCGCACGGATTTGGTGCGGATATTTTTTATGTAAGAAACGATACATCCCGCCAAAGTGAGTTTTGTTGCCTCTTCCGTCCTGCTTGTCCAAAGAGCGCTTTAACGTTGTTTCTGTATGTTGTTGCATAGCAATGTCTAAGAACAGTTTCTTAGCCGCTACAGATAGCTTAAAGAAATCCTTTGTAAATACAACAGGACTGATATATACGTATGGATTTGCTTTTTTTGTTTCCTCATTCATAAAATGAGTCAGTTTAATTGTATATCGGCCATCTACGCCATTTTCAATGGTGATTATGTTATGTATGCTTAATTTCTTTAGAGCGATATAGAATTGTGAGTGCTGAATAAAAGCAAATTCTTCTTTATATTGCTTGTAATCTTCCCACATCATATGTATTGTTACATTAGGAATGACACCATTTGTAAAGCACTTTTTATGTAGATATAAGAACACTTCGAGATCGGCATTTGTAATGCCGTATAATTTATGCTTTCTTCCCGTTTTCTCTGCAAGTGCAGACATTGCGCGACGTGAAAAAGATGGTTTAGCTTTTTCGACAAAGCCTTCTTCATCCGCAATACGTTCTTCGTATGTCATGTGCTGCAGAATATCTTCTAAATATGTATCTTTATAGCTGTAGTATTTCTCTTCAAATGTTTCCACAAACTGTTGCCAAGATTTTAGTGTTACTAACACAGCATTGGTTGTTTTTCCATTTAAGCTACGTTGATTTCGTATTACAAAAGATTTCCCCATCTTTTTCACCTCCGTTCTACAAATTCAGAAATATATGCCAAAAGACTATAAAATATACCAATTTTGATTATAGCAAATCGAAAAATAGTGAAAGGTGCCCCTTTAAGGGGAAATGTGAAAAGATGAAATGTCTCTTGAGGCTCATTGCCCCAATGGATTTCATAAACAGAAGGAAAAAAATAAAGGACATGATACCGCTATAAATTTTCATCTTCCTAGGAAATAGAAGATTAGGAGCAGAATTCTTCATTATTCTTGATTTAACAACTCTTTTAGTAGATTTACGTTATGATGAAAGGAACATGATACCGCTGTGGATTTCATCTTTTTATATTCGGCTTATTCATGAAGATGTATTGGAAGTACTGATATGATAGGATTTATCACATATATTTAAATTCATAATAAGGACATGATATGACTATTGGCGTTTCATGCTTCAAAAAAAAAGGAACATAATACCGCTATAGATTTTCATCTTGTATATGAAACTGTTAATATAGGTTAAAATGCTGAAAATCTTGATGTATAGAGGGTTTTATGGATTGGGGGGCAAAGTAGAAAGGAACATGATACCGCTATAAATTTTCATGTTTAATATTAAAGGGGAGAAACAAATCCTTCTATATCAAGGGGGAGGGCTTTTTCAAAAAATTTTTCGAAGTTATGAAGTTCTATAAAAAGTTTGATGTATTTTTCATATTTATAGCGAAAGGGACACAATATAGCTATAAATTTTCATGTTTATATGAAAATAACCTTATTTAATAATGACGATGCTATTGTCGTATATGCTTAACACTATTTTTGTTTTACAAATTGTTGCTGTTTTATATAATAAGTAAAAGAAGAAATATGAATTCTATGTATTGAAAAGCCATTGCTAGGGTAGGTTTATTAAAACTGAAATTTCTGATCATATTTCATCTTTTCAAGAAAGGGAATACATATAACTATATCATTTCAACTTGGAATAACCAGAGTTTAAAATTTAGCGTAGAAGGAGGGTGCATATGGATAATGTTCTTCAATTGTTTCGTGATGCATTATTAATATCGGAACCACTTTATAAAAATAACGAGGCATTGTGGCATAAATGGAATACCTATTATAAAGATGTGAAAGAAGATAACAGTAAGATAGTAACTTCTTCATATCTTTCTCCTTCTTTTTCAATATTGGTACAGTGGCTTGAAAAGCAACAAAAAAGAGGAGCCTCATCACTTCAGATCTTTACAGAGATAGATCAATATAAAAATGAGATACATGAGGCAATAGACTTATTTATTGAACAGGAATTCTTAAGGGATATAAGGAGTAAGGATGAAACACATCCTATATTAATAGAGAATGATAATAATCTTAAACAAGATGATTATTATGAAGTTAATAACTCTGCTATTTATTATAAATTAAGAGATGGAATAGCCAAAAATCAATTTGAAGAGGATGAAGAAACAAAAATAAAGTCATATCCAATTGAAACGAAGGATAGCAATGGCTTAGCACAACTTTCTTCTCATAAAGACGAGGATTTAAGACTAATAAATATAGAGGAAGCAGCTCGATGGAATACACTGGTGGATGGTGTCATGAGTAATATGGATGACTTAACAGCAGATTGTCTAGACACTATTACTATTCAATGGTTGAATGAAGCTAAATCACCAGATGAATTCATTGATTTTTCATATGAACAAGTTTTAGAAATATGTAGTATTCCAAAGGCAAAGGCTAATGGAATTGAATATTACAGAGCTGAAGATAAGATTAAAGTTGCTAAAAGAATAGCTGCTTTAGCAAGTATTTTTATATATCTTAATGATGAAAATGAAGTTGTAGTATTAAATGATCGTGCGGAGCCAGGTAAACATTACGAAGTAAAACGTGAAGTAATAAAAAGGCTTTTTGTACTTGATTCAGTAGTACTCTGGAGAGATAAAAACACCAATGAATATATGGGGATAGAATCATGTCGAATTAAACCAGGAAGCTTTTTGTCAAGTTACTTATATGGTTCGAGTAGTACAACTGCATTACTTTCTAAAAAAGCACTAGAATATAATAGTTATCGGCATAAGTACCATAAGAGATTAATCCGTTATTTAACATGGCAGTGGAGAATTCGACAAATGTTCTCTAACTTAAACAGGCCATATTCTATAGGTGGAGATAAAGGACTATTATCAGTTATAGGGATTAAACAAAATCAAAAGCCTAATAGGATTAGAGAGCAATTAGAAAATGTTTTGATGGATTTAGAACGTGAAAAGGTCATTTCTCATTGGGAGTATGATAATGGCTTAGATGAGGAAAAGTTAACAAAGAAGAATTGGTTTAAAAACTATTACTCACAGTTAGGAATTAGAATATTACCACCGAAAGAATTAATAAATTCAATGGAGAATTTGGCTAAAAAGAAAAATAACAATGTTATACAAGAAGAAAAAACTATTGTAAAAAAAGAAAGTAGACCTATAAGTGTAGATGAGAATGAGCATTTAATTCATGAAAAAATAGTATTTTTGCACACGAAAAAGAATATAACAATGAGAGAGCTTTCAGAAGAGATAGGTATATCACAACCGACTCTTTCAAGGTTCTATAATCAAAAAACAAAGCGTCTTTCAAGTACTGCTAGGGGTAAGTTAAACCAGTGGTACAAGAGACAGGTTATAATAGATAAAATGTAACAAATGGGCTGTACGAAAGCTAGATATATTTGCTTTTGTGACAGCCTGTTTTTAATCCCGCTATTTGTGGGCAGTTATCTCCCACCTCAAAATTCGGCGGATACGAGGAAATGAGGTAGGAGATAACTGCGCGTAAAAGCCCGATTGGTGTGAGCTAATAATCAGTGGGGGATGGACAAAACCCCCACTGATTAAAGTTTCACTTTATTGTACTTTAATAGATTCTGGTGCAAAGGGTACATCTATATAAATCTCTACTTCTTTAATCGTTATGAATATTCAAACCATTCACATGTACATCTGTAATTCCAAACTGGGATGAACAAGTTTTCCAACAGTTTACAGTCCAACCAAATCAAAGATATGTGTTACGAGTTAACGCAAGAAAAGAAGAAATAGGAGATGGATATGTAAATATTCGTGATGGTGCATGTAGCGAACACGTTAAAATTTATTAAAAGTTATGCAAAAGACGCTAAAACATAATGGAGACTAACAATCTGTACGATGTAATTACAGTACCGTTGCCCATGAACCTATACGGTATGTTGTGAGAGTGACAGTGGAAAACCGCAATCTTGCACATTAGCGATACCAAAAATAGACTTCGCCTTTGGTAGCAAGAGTCATACTGATGTTAGTTAGCTTGTGCCCCTTTAGAGGTGGAATTGTCAAATTCCTTAGATAGTTTCAAATGAATTAAAGTGAAAATTTCTTTTTGTACTTTATTCAGATCATGTGACAAAGGAATTGTATTCACACAAATTAAAGGGATTGATATATCTTTTATCCCTGAAATATTCGTGATAATTAAGTCATACTTTTTGGAAACCTCTTTGAAAGAACTTAGATTTAATTCTTTAATTATATAAGGCTTAATGAGATGACCAAATTGATATTCCATTATATTTTGTATGAATTCAGTATGTTCTATATCTGCATCACAAAATATTCCTACGCGAAGTATGGGAACCTTATTTTTTAGGGCACTCAATAAGTTTGTCCAATGTATTATCAATATATATAACGTTTCCGTAAAAAAATTTGCATTCCATTTAAATTCCTTATGGAATCGAAATCTTGTTAACTCCTCTTTTACAAGCAAAATAAAATAGGAAAATTCATGAGAGAGATGTTCTGAAAATAATCGCCTTTTATCATTTAAAATAAAACTTTGGCCATAATTCATGGTTTGTAAATTATATAATTCTAAAATGATTTTTTCTTTATTTTGAATGGGGATATTTAATTTGTTTGACAAACTATGTAAAAAGTCAATAATTTTAGGAACAACTATCCATGCGTGATTTGATCTCTGTTGTATCATTTTTTCTAATTGTGCATAGTTAAATGCATAATGATTATTTAAAAAAATATAAAAAAGTTGGTGAACATTCTCTTGATTAAAATCAAGATGAAATGCACTTTTAAATAATTGGCAAAAAGATTTGTTATCCAAAAAACTTAAGTCAATATTATTTGGAAAGTCTTCTCTTATTTCTTTAAAATGATTATTTTTTAATCTGATAATATTAACCATTGTCCAATATCTTAACCGTATTAGATCTGGAAAGTTAAGTTTAGTATTATTTTTTGGGGCTACATGTATAAATAATTGATCAAGTATTTTAATTTGGGAATCCCTGAAAGGACAATGGGTAACACCATACTTCTCATAAAAAAATTGAACCATAATACTTCTAATACATTGTTCGTTCCCCGTAATTTTACAAGGATTTGTTACAATTTGTATCTCATACTGATTGAAAAAAGTATTCAATTTGGTAATGATTCGCCAAAGAGTGGAAGGACTTAAAAACAACTCATCTGCCATAGTTTCTATATCATATTTCTCTTCAAGAAATATGCGTTCGATGAAAGAAAATTCGGGGCTTAAAGATAACACCTTTTGATAAATAAAATCTGAAGAATACTGGTATGGATAAGTAAGCATAATCCCTTTTTTGGATGTTTTAATTTGAAACGGTTTAAATTCCTCATTAATTAACTTAATATCATCCCTTAGTACCCTTTCAGAACAATCTATTGTTTGAGCGATAACACCTAAAGTAACCCATCCGTCCTTTTCATATAATTTTTCTAAGAGTTGTAGTTGTCTAAGTAAGTTTTTATTTAAAAGTAATCGCATTATTCTATACCATCCTTAGTTAACAAATTTCACACGGGGGTAATTCAAATTTTTCCGATTGTAAGGCGTTTTTTGAAATGAACTATTTGTTTTCTTTTGATAAGATTATTAAACAGAAAATTGTAAATTAAAAGAAGAACGAGTGAATTTTAAGAAAATATTAAATTTCCTTAAATACAAATAAAAAATGAAGTCAACAGAATTTTATGTATCTTTTATATAGATAATACCCTTAATCACTTTATTTGTATATCATATTTCAAGAAAATTATAACCCTGTTGATTTTTGTTTTTATATGAAAATCTCCAAAAGGGTTGATACACCATAAAATATCCTACACTTGCAAAGCTGATTTTCCATTTCTAAAGGAAGTTGATAGCTTAAGCGTTAGCCAACGCACAACTAAATCTAAACAAACCTTATGACAATTTCTTCCGTGATAAATCGGTGGCGATTTCTAAAACACTTACCAACAAATATTTTGCTTCTGTTTTGGTAGAAGAAAATAAACAACTGTTTTCTAAGATTAATGCAAAAGTTGACATTGATGTTGGATTGAAAAACTTTGCGATATTGTCTAATGGAAAAAAATATAAAAATTCTAAATGCTTGAAAAAAGCAGAGAAAAGATTAGCTTTTTTACAATGTTCTTTGTCATATGAAAAGAAAAGATCTAACAACAGAAATAAAGTGAGACTACAAGTAGCAAGATTTCACGAGAAGATTGCGAATCAACGGAAAGACTTTCTTCACAAGATAAGTAATGAAATCACAAATGAAAACCAAGACATTGTAATGGAAGACTTGAAAGTGAAGAATATGCAAAAGAATCACAAATTAGCAAAAGTAATTAGCGTGGTATCTTGGTCTAAATTCAGTGAATACCTTGCATATAAAGCAATATGGAAAGGTCGTGATTTGATAGTCGCGCCTAATAACTATGCAAGTAGTCAATTATGTTCTTGTTGTAGTTATAAAAATAAAGAGGTAAAAAATCTCAAGCTTTGTGAATGGACTTGCCTAGAATGAAATAGCCATCATGATAGAGATGTAAACATAAGTGTCAATTCACTGGAATTAGCCATGTAATTGGTATTTTCTTCAAGGGCAAGAACAGTCTTTATTTATTAGTAAATTTAGATAGCTAATAAAAGGATCTACTTCCCAAGAAGCCCCACTTCAAACAGTCCAAAAGGACGTTAAGTGGTGAGCCGTTCACATAATTGTTACTACTTTAGGGAGGATAAAATGGAGATAAAAGAATTTTTGACTGGAAATGAATCGGATATAAAACGTAAAATACATATATTAGAGTTAATTTCGGCAGAAAAAAGATGGTATACCTATACAGAGATTTCTCAAGCAATAAATGCTTCAAATAAAACGATAAAAAAGGATTTAGCTTATATACAAGAGTTTTTACCAAGAACATGGAGTATTATGATAAAAAAAGGGTATGGCGTTCAAATTGAAATGCCTTTTTATACATCTATTCAGGAGATGATTTCTTTATTTTTTAGGGAATCCTTAACATTTAAAATATTAGATTCCATATTCAGGAATGAAGAATCAACAGTTCATAGTTTAGCAGAAAATTTATATATACAACCTAATAAAATCGTAAACATTTTAAAAAAAATAGAAAAAGAGATAAGTCAATTTGGGCTAGAAATCAAAAAAAATCCTGTAAGAATAGTTGGCGCTGAGGCTAAAATAATATATATGTTTGCTAAGCTGTACTCAAGTACGTATTTAAATGATGAATGGCCATTCCAACAAAGAAAGGAAATAATTAACAAATGTATAACTGAAATAGAAAAGTACTTAAATATTATATTAACTGTGGATAGTAAGCATCAATTTTCTTATTTTATAGCTATTCTATTAATAAGAAAAAAACAAGGATATAAAATCAAATTGGCAAATCCATTCTCCAAATTTAATATCAATACACCATTGTATAATAAGGTATCATTATTTGTTGAAAATGTAAAAAATGATTTTAGCACTTCCTTTTCAATTTATGAAAAAATTATGATAACAATTATAATTAAAAGTTTAGATTATAGATTTAAATATCCGCTTAAGGAAAAAAATCAGGAAATTCAACTCTTTCAGCAACAAGAAATATCTATTTATAAAATCGTTAAAGATTTTATAAGTATGTTAGATGAAACATTAAAATCCACCTTTATTAAAGATGAAGAGTTTATTTATTCCTTAATTCTGCATTTTAGAAAGACTCTCTACCTTCTGCATATCTATTCTTATGTTAAGCCGAAAGAAGAAGCGATACATAAGCACATAGAGGACAGATATACCAAAACTTTTCATCAAGTGAGAGAAGTATATAAGAAATGGATAAAAAAACATCAGATAGCTAGTTATGTACCGAATAAAGAAATTGTAAATATTGTATTACAAATTGAGGCAACTCGAATCAAAAATGATATTACACCGAAAAAAGTAATAATTATCACAAAGGAAGGAGAGTGTTGGAAGAGCTATATTTCAGCAGTTTTAAAAGAAAAATTCGGTGAAAAGTTAGAGTTTATATCTATTTCTTCATCGGAAAATATAAGAGAAAATGAATTAGCAGAAGGGTATAGTATAGATTTCGTAATATCAACAATCCCCTTAAATTTGAAATCTAATCCAGTGATTCAAATTCAACCAATAATAACAGAACGAGATTTGTCTAATATACGATATTACATAAATCAATAAGTCAATCTGTCTTTATATAGAATTCAATTAATTAAATTTGTTTTTCACTACAAACTGTAACCTTCCACACCATCAAATACTAATTATATCATCAACTCTATATGAATTATAATCTTAACATTACGATTTAAGAGAGAACTTTTTAAAATAACACTAAATGATAGGGGAAGTTAAAATTAAGTCGAGAGCTATATTTATAAACAAATGTATCTGTATTGTGCAGCAGGATCATTGATTCGTTAAGAAGCGGGTCTTTCCTATGTTAGGGTTCAAGTGCTTTGGCATAGCTATAGAAGCCATGCATATGATTAGAAAGGGACAGGTTGATCTATGGGAGTAGCCTGTCCAAAATCAAAGAGAATTATTCATCAATTATTTGAGCTGACAGTATAAAATACAACCCCTTTAGAAATATATGTGCTATATTCTCTTTTATTTTATCTTTGCACCAGACCCCTTTTGTTATTGTTATGTGCAGAACAACGTCTGCTAATGCTTAATGTTGTAATTCGGTCCTATTTTTCCCTTTGTATAATGTATTTTTTGATGTGTTACGAAAATTAAGTTTAATATATCATAAGATAAAATAAATCATACTTTTGTTACGGTTATTTTTCGTGAGAATATGACTATTTAGCAGAATTCTTCTTAACTAAAGAGGAAGAATTTACATTAAAACCCAATTATTTTATCGCTATGTTTTAATATATAAATTTATGTATAATGAGGTGTATATGAATGTCATTTTTCAAAAATAGTAAAATTGGTACAAAATTAAATATATTAATTATAATATCTATTCTGGCTTGTATGGTATTGTCAATGGTGAGCTTTTTTGGGCTGAAAGCAGGTGAGGAAGCATCCTCTAACATGTATACAGAACGCTTACTTCCAATCCAATGGATAGGAAGTGTAGAAGCTAACTATTATCAGATAAATATGAATTTGCTAGAAATTATAACATCAACAGATGAAAAAAGGATGAATGAACTTGATACAGAAATAGATGAAATACGCAAAGAAAATGATCAGTTATTGAAACAATATGAGTCTAGAATTAGTTCTCAAAAGGAAAAAGAATTATATGAAACATTTAGCGAACTATCTAATGAATTAAGAGTAAAGAGGAAGAAAGCGCAAAATTTAGGGCGTTCTGATAATACAGAAGCTTATTCTTATTATTTAAAAGAAATCGATCCTACTTTGAAAAAAGCAAGTCAAGCTATTCAGAACCTTGTTAATCGAAATAGTAATCAAGCAGAAGCGTTACAGAAAGATAATATTAGCAATTCAAACAGTAAAATAATAATGTTTGTTATTATTTCAATCATAGCGATTGTAACTGTCATTTCTATTGGATATATCATTAGACGTGCTATTCAACACCCGATTACTCTGTTACAACGTACTATGGGACAAGTAGCAGGAGGGGATTTAACAATACGTACAGATTATAAAGCATGTGATGAAATAGGTAACATTGTTACTTCTTTTAATGGTATGTTAGACGGTTTACAACAACTTCTTGCGAAAGTAAAAATAACGACACAAGAAGTTATTATTTCAACTGATAGCATGTTACAAGATACAAAACACGTATCTAATATATCTAATGAAGCTGTTCAAACAATTAATAATACAAACAAACAAATAGAAGGACAGGTTTCTAGTATTCAAGAAAGTTCAACAGCAATGGAAGAAGTAGCAACAGGTGTCCAAACAGTAGCTGAATCAGCATCAACCGTTGCTGAATTGGCTGTTACTACAGTAGAACGTGCAAATACAGGAAGTGAATTGGTGAAACAATCTATTATTCAAATGAATAATGTACATGAAGTTGTTGAAGAAACGACCAAAGTAATACATAGGCTTGTTACACGTACACAGCATATTGATAAAGCGCTAGGTGCTATTACTAATATTGCCGAACAAACAAATCTTCTTGCTTTAAATGCTGCTATTGAAGCAGCACGCGCAGGAGAGAATGGAAAAGGCTTTGCAGTAGTTGCGGCTGAGGTAAGGGATCTAGCTGAACAATCTAAGATATCTGCGAATGAAATTAATGATTTAATTACATCTATTCAGCAAGATACGCAAGATACTGTTCAGGTAATGGAAAGAGGGAAATGTGAGGCAGAACAAGGAAAAACAGCTTCTCATGAAGCAGAAGAGGGATTTTCTATAATTATGCAGGATATTAATAAAATAACACATCAAATTCAAGAAGTGTCTGCTGCAGTAGAAGAGATGTCTGCTGGAACAGAAGAAGTGAATGCATCTTTAACAATCGTATCAGAGACTTCTTCACAAGTATCTAAAGAAACAATGCAAACCGTACAATCAATTCAATCACAAGCAACATCAATTGAGAAAATAGCGAATCAATCTAACCAAATGAAAGAAAAAGTTGAAGAGTTAGCAGAGTTAGTTTCACAATTTATTATTGAGGAACGAGAAAAAGAGAATTAAAATATATCAAATATGATGTATAAGTATGGAACTACCAACCGGTTCTGTTGCAAAGTTTAAAAAAGTAGAAACAGATATTAATAAATGAGGGCAACCATTTAGGCAGTGACTAATAATTTGTGTAATGCTTTGTACGTTGAAAAACCGCAGTTTGGCACAAACTGCGGTTTCGTTTATATAGAGCATGAATGGTTTCGATTCCTTTCAAGGTGCGTGAAGCATGGTGAAAATTTTGAAATCCTGTGGATTTGAAAAAATGTCACTTGATATGTCTATGATCCTGTTCGATGAGATTATTGAGATACTTAACGATGCAATGTTTCGTATGCACATAAAAACCGTTATTTTTTAGTTTTTTGAACGCACGATAGAGATAACACCATTCTCCCTTAATTTTGATATAAGTCTCATCCAAATGCTAAGATAAGCGTGCAGATTTATTTTTCACTTTCCAAATTTGATAGATGAGATTGCCATATCAGTTAAATTCTTTAGTATGATCATGTTTAATCCTCCCATTATTCATTGTTTACTAAATGAATAATGGACAAACCTTGCCCTGGTAGGGATACGTAGGTTTGTCCTTTTTTATGTGGGTAATGATATGTTTAATTACCATTATTATAACTGAATTTACAAATATTTTCAATCAGGTCTGATATCTTATTAACAAGCATACTAGCTGTATTAAAAATCTATTATACATATAT
>NUMR01000095.1 GCA_002578045.1 Bacillus cereus | reverse complement strand
AGTGGAATTTAAAGAAGATGCCACCTAACTTTTTTTAAAATGTCCTTTACAAAGGGTACAGATTAAAAGGTACTTGCTTCTTTTTTTGTTTTTGTTGAAATATATTTAATGGTACACTATTAATAGTTCAAACTAAATAACTAGATTGTTGAAAGTGGGTTTTAAGTAATGAAGAAAATGGCATTATCCTTTGCGGTCGTAAGTTTATTACTGGGAGCTTGTAGTAATAATACGACTAGTAAGAAGGATGAAGTTATACAAAAAGATACGAAAGAGAAAAGTATGATTCCGAGAACTGCTGTTTCTAAAGATTATTATAGAACTGTTATTCCTTTAAAAGAGCAAAAGGTTATTAATACAGCTAATATAAAAACAAATTCTAAATTAGATTTAGCAGAGTATGAAAATGGTTTAATGAATATTGCAACAGAGCAATTTGATACAGAAAGTCATGTACTGCAATTAAATCAGTATATTCCAGAGAAGTTAATTGATGAATTAGTCGCGAAAGTAGAAGCGCCAGTTTTGACGAATATTATAGAACAAGACTATTTTGGGAAGCAGAATTCAAATGAATTAAGTTTATCTGGTGTTATGATTGGTTTAGCTATGTCTTCAAGTGTATCGAATGAAGAAGCTATTTCTAAAGGGAGTGAAGTTGCTAAACAACTTATAGAAGCTATTAACAAAAATGATAAATATAATAAATCTCCAATTACGTTTGCAATCTTTAAACAAGAAAGTACAAGTTCTTTAAAAAATGGTACGTATATTTCTAGTGCTACTGTTCAAAAAAATGATACAAACCTTGGAAATTGGAGTACAATTGATGAAAAAGCGTATTCATATCCTTCTGATGAATTTACACAAGCACATGGAGAAGATAATACAAAAATAAATAATTTTGCTAAGGCAATAAAAGATTTTTCTACTGGAGATTTTATCCCAGTAAATGCTAAAATTTCTTATAAGAAAAATCAAATGGATACATTAAATATGGATATTGTTATTAAATATAATGGTAAAACAGAATTAATGGCTCTTACCCAACTGGCTGCCCAAAGCATGCTAGAACAATTGCCTAAAAATGCGAAAGTACAATTACAGATAAAGTCCGAAAGTAAAATCGAGGCTATTATTATAAAAGAGAAAAACAGCGATAAACCGTTTGTTTCCTTCTTATAAAAAAGACAGTATTTCAACTGTCTTTTTTTATTCCAAATGAAAGTGTGTAATATTTTTGGGATAGTGATTCACTGCTGTATATTGTGTGACAATCGTATATGTATTCGCTATAATAAGTTATCTTAAAAAAGTAACATACAGGAATTTGAAAGAGGTGGCTTTCTTTTGGCATCACAACAACTAGATCGCTTACGTTCTGAAATCAATCAACTTAATTTACAAATATTACGTTTACTAAACGAAAGAGGCTGTTTCGTACAACGGGTTGGTAATTTAAAAGAAGTACAAGGTGTGAAACGTTTTGATCCTATACGTGAAAGAAATATGCTGGCTTTAATTGCGGAGAATAATAATGGTCCATTTGAAATTTGGAAGTAAATTATAAAAACTGTTAAAGAAGCGTTCCAAAAAAACATTTTGGAACAGCTTCCTCATTAATATATAGCGGCTATAATTGTCGGTTTTTATCCCGCTATTTGTGGGCAGTAAGACTCCTACTTCAAAATTCGGCTAGAGCAAAGAAGATAGGTGGGAGTCGGGCTGCTCGTAAACGCCCAATTGGTGAAGGTGAATAATCAGTGGAGGATGAACAAAACTCCTACTGATTAAAGTTTCACTTTATTTACTATCGTACTGTAAAAAACAAGGTTTTTACTTATGAAACATCTATTTTTTTACAAAAAAAGCCCTTTTTTTCATAAAAAATACGAAAATATGAGAAAAAAAGCGAATTTTTTCGAAACTTTTGCGGGAAAATATTGTATGAGCCTGCGTTTTTATCGTATCATTAGTAAAAGGAAGAACTCGGGACGATTGGTGGCATCTGCAAATAGAGTTGATGTCTTTTTTTCATTCAAGTAACCGATACATAAAAATAGATAACAAAAATAGAAGGAGTGTGCGATGAGATGAACGTAACAATTTATGATGTAGCGCGCGAAGCAAATGTTTCAATGGCGACCGTATCTCGTGTAGTGAACGGTAACCCAAATGTAAAGCCTACAACAAGAAAGAAAGTATTAGAAGCAATTGATCGTTTAGGATACCGCCCAAATGCGGTAGCACGTGGACTAGCAAGTAAGAAGACAACTACAGTGGGTGTTATTATTCCTGATATCTCAAACACGTTTTATGCAGAACTTGCTCGTGGAATTGAAGATATCGCAACAATGTACAAATATAACATCATTTTAAGTAACTCTGACCAAAACAAAGAGAAAGAGTTCCATTTATTAAATACGATGCTTGGAAAACAAGTGGACGGAATTGTTTTCATGAGTGAAGATATTACAGACATTCATATTGAAGAATTTAAAAAGTCTCCAGTACCAATTGTACTAGCAGCGTCATTTGATGAGCAAAATGAAACGCCATCAGTAAATATTGATTACACACAAGCCGCTTACGATGCAATGAAGCACTTTATTGAGCAAGGGCATAAGCGTATCGGTTTTGTCTCTGGTCCTTTCATTGATAAAGCGGGAAGCGCGAAGAAATTACAAGGTTATAAAAAAGCGTTAGAAGAAGCTGGTATTTCATATGATGAAAATCTTGTAATCGTTGGAGATTACACATATGATTCGGGTATTGAAGCATTCGAAAAGCTTTGGAGCATCGATGAAAAGCCAACAGCAATCTTCGTATCTTCTGATGAAATGGCATTAGGTGTAATCCATGCAGCACAAGACGCTGGATTAAACGTACCAACTGATGTAGAAGTACTTGGTTTCGATAATACACGCCTTGCATTAATGGTTCGTCCACAGCTTTCAACAGTTGTACAACCAATGTATGATATCGGTGCAGTAGCAATGCGTCTATTAACAAAGTATATGAACAAAGAAAAAGTGGAAGATCACACTGTTATCTTACCTCACCGTATCCAATTTAGAGATTCGACGAAATAAGTATAAAAAAGCTCACAGCGATGCTGTAAGCTTTTTTTCGTATGCAGGATCGTATTTTTTAACTACTGTATCTACAGTTTTATGTTTCTTAACGTGTAAAAATCTTGCGTACAATTCTTTTTCGGTTTTAAATGGCGTATCATCTAATTCAAACACATGTAAAACTTTTCGAAACGTCCATGTTACTTGTTCACCGTACATATTATCGTAGGATTCTTCAGATTGTATAGCTATCTTGTCGCCTAGCACATGTGGTAGTATACTCCAAATGAACCCCTCCTTATTGTATAAGTGTATGTTGTAATGCTATTCCTTGTTATAGTCACATAAGTACAAAAATAACTATTATAGGGCGATGTCATGTATAATAGAAGGAAAAGGCTTGTGAGGGGGAGAAGAGATGATCATTCTTTGGATAATTACGCTTTGCACGACTGCTTTTTTTGCATATATGACGTTAAAACAAAATGGCTTAAAGCGATTTGTTCCAGGAAGTATTCTTGCAGGAATCGCCCTTATCACGTATGTAATTTCTATTTTTACGAAAAGTATTTCGATAGATGTAAGTACGAACTTCATGTTTATCGGTATTACGTTATTTGCAGGTAGCGTTATGGTACTTATGGTTGCAGGTATTATTTTATTTATTCATATGAATTCGGAAACGTTATAGCATATAAAAAGGCATGTCCCGAGAGGGGCATGCCTTTTGTCCGTTCAATTATGCTCTATCTTTAGAAGAATGTTGTTGTTTTAATAAGTCGCGAATTTCGCCAAGAAGAACTTCTTCTTTTGTTGGTTCTAGAATTTCTTCTTCTTTTTCTTCTTCTTTTTTAGATGTTAGCGTGTTGAAAACTTTAATAAACACAAAGATAGAAGCTGCAATAATTAAGAAGTCAAAAATTGTTTGGATGAAGTTACCGTACATAATAGATGATTTACCAAATGTAAGTTTTAAATCTGTAAAGTTAACGCCCCCCATTATCATACCAAGTAATGGTGTAATAATATCTGTTACTAAAGAACTAACGATTTTACCGAATGCAGCACCGATTATAACCCCGACAGCTAAATCAACGACATTCCCTTTGAAAGCGAACTTTTTAAACTCGTTCCACATGTGTTAATTTCATCCTTTCCATGATTCATCATGAAATTTATAATTCCTACCAACATATTTTATAGAAATTTACGAGAGAAATAAAGGGAAAATAGAAATGAAAGTAAATTCTGAAAAATGCATCCGTTTTAATTTTTATCCCACTATTTGCGGGCAGTAAGACTCTCACCTCAAAATTCGGCGAATGCGAGGAAGTTAGGTGGGAGATAACAGCCCGTAAAAGCCCGATTGGTGTGGACTAATAATCAGTGGGGGGGTTGTCTATTCCCCACTGATTAAAGTTTCACTTTATTTACATCATCCAACAGGGACTGTAGCATTTGCTGCGTTTATAATCCTTCTAACAAAATCTTCTCGATTTCTTCAAAGTTATGAGCACGAGCGTGTAGAAACAGGTTAACACCGTCATTGTCGGGAGTGTTTATATTTGTTAGAAAAAGGGTGTTTACGTATAATCACTTGCTATAACTAATCATTGTAAGGAATTTGGATATGTAATGGCGTATAAAAGTCCTAGCATACCGCCTGTTGAATGGCCGGCGGAGTGCTAGGAAATTGTACAGCGCCTCGTATCGCTTCTAAGTCGTGAATCGTTTCGACCACACTTAATTCATTTTCTGACTGAGCTTTTACAGAGTGACCAGCGTCTTGTAAATTAATGAAGAATACACGGTGTGTGAATGTGAAAACATCTGCAAAGTAATCACCAGTTTCATTAAATTGTGAATAGTGATGTGTAATACAAAGCGGTTCGCCATCGTCTTTTGTAAAAAGATCGAATGCGCCACGTTTTATGTTGACTATTTGTTGTTTCCACATAATATCATTTCCTTTTCTTTTCTTATTATAGTTGGGCTAGTCCGTTAGTAAATAAAAATATGTTAGCGATTTTTAAAATATATCGACTTATCGACAGAAAAAGACAATAAATAAAAGGAGGCCGTTCGAAAATGAGCCTCCTTAATGTTTAGTACAAAGATTTTGTCATATTATTCCGAATAATCTCGAGGGATTTTGCTACAGTTAGTGCATTTTTTTCTTCGATTTCGAGTTTACGAGGGATAGGTTTATACATGTTGTCTGGATCTTCCCATGTGAGGGGAAGTTCTGTTTCTGCTTGTCCTTTCCAAGCGTCAATCCATTCTGGAGGGAGATAACCTGAGATGTTTTGGATGTTGTTCATTTCGAGCCAAATAAGTGCCCAAGCTCTTGGGACGACGCGCCATAGGTCATAGCCACCACCGCCGACAGCAATCCAGCGACCGTCGCAATATTCATTAGCGATTTCACGAGCGAGCTTCGGTATTTCGCGATAAATGTTCATCGTTGCGCAAAGGTGTGTCAGTGGGTCGTAATAATGCGCATCGGCTCCATTTTGCGTTAAAATAATATCTGGTTTAAAGTATGCTGCAACTTCTTTTACAACTGTTCGATATGATTCTAGAAAGGATTCATCTTCTGTAAAAGCATCGAGTGGAACGTTAAAAGAATAACTATAGCCATTGCCTTGTCCACGTTCATTTACAGCGCCAGTTCCAGGAAATAAATAACGCCCAGTTTCGTGTAATGAAATGGTGCATACGTTAGGATCGTCATAAAAAGACCATTGTACACCATCACCGTGATGAGCGTCGGTATCAATATATAAAACGCGTAAACCATATTTTTTTTGAATATATTTTATTGCGATGGAGCTATCGTTATAAATGCAAAAGCCAGATGCCTTGCCGCGAAAGCCGTGATGTAAGCCGCCGCCTAAATTAAGGGCGTGCTTTACTTTCCCGGAAAGAACAGCATCGACAGCTGTTAACGTACCACCAACGAGTAATGCACTTGCTTCATGCATATTTGGAAACATCGGTGTATCTTCTGTTCCGAGTCCATATGTCATTGCAATTGATTTTTCTAACTTTCCTTCTCCAGCACGTTTTACCGCATTTATGTACACCTCTGTATGAATGTAGGCAATCTCTTCATCTGTAGCCATCCGTGGCGAGATGACTTGGGAGGGAGAGATGAAACCGCTCTTTTGTAATAAATCGTACGTAAGTGTGACGCGCAGTTGGTTAAAAGGATGTTCAGGGCTAAACGAATAGCCCCGAAAGTCATCCGAATAAATAAAAGCGCTGTTCATGCTTGCATCCCCATTATGTTCGGCCATAATACACGATAGCCCTCTGCTTCAAGTGCATCAATCACTTTTAGAGGATTCATCGTTTGAATGCGGAAAACGAGTACTTTATCATCCTCATCCTTTGCTGGGTAGACGAGAACGCTCACGATATTTATTTGTAAATCACTAAAAATAGCAACGACTTTTCCAAGAATACCAGGTTCATTTTTTACTTGAATTTCAATTTGTGAACTTGGTTGATGTGCACCTGTTAATTTTACTAACGTGTGCAGCACCGTAGACTCAGAAATGATTCCAGCTAACTTTCCTGCCTTTGTAACAGGAAGACAGCCAATTTTATTCTCAAAAAATAAAGTCGCAATTTCCTCAACGAAATCGAGAGGATGGCAAGTCATAACAGGATGCTTCATAATAAGTTCGAGCGGTTGTTTCAGCATATCAAGTGAAACTTGTTCATCTAAAATAGACGGACTAGCATCTCTTATATCCCGATCAGAAATAATGCCTACGACATGATTATTTTGATCGACAATTGGAATGTGCCGAATGCCTTTCGTACGTATCGTTCGGATTGCTGTTTCGATTGTATCGTTTGGATGTAGTGCCACTACATTTTGATTCATAATTTCTTCTACAATCATTCCAGTTGCCCCCTTTATTAATACATAAAACGATTGTGAAAACGTAGACGGTCAAATGCTTGAATAGAATCCGTATCAACGCGTTTACCGATGCGGACCATTAAACAGTTGGCAGGATGGGAACAAATTTCAGGATCGTCTGTAGCCATCCATTGTAAACCACCGGCATTCATCATCTTTTCCATTACTTTTCGGTATTCCCAAACATTTAAGCCTGTTTGTTTTAAATCCCAGTGCCAATAATATTCAGTCGTTAATATAATGTAATCTTCCATATAATTGTCCATCATAGAAACTTCTAATAAGTTTTTTCCGACAGAGTTCCCGCGGAAGGCTGGGACTACTTCAATTGCCCCGAGCTCAATTAAGTTTGCCATTTTTCCTTCTGACCATCGTTCGAGTGGATCAGGATATAAGTATGTAACATATCCCACAATCGTTTGGTCATGTCTAGCAATAATAATGCGAGCCTCTGGTAATTTAGAAATTTCGACAATTGCTTTATACTGCTGTTCGGCAGGACGAAATGCAATTAAGTCAGGATGAAATTCGTACATTTCTAAGTTATGTGTAGAGATAGGACCTTCAATAATTAAAGTGCCTTTTGCTGTTTTTAAGTTTCTGGCATTGTATACTTTTTTATGGATCAATGTATTGCTCACCACCTTGAGGGTTTGTGAATCTATTAATATCGTACTTTATAATATATGCAATGTGAATCGAATTTTGTCATTAAAAATTTGTCTAAAAATCAACAAATATACTGAAAATTTTTAAAAATGTTATTATAATAAATAATAGAATACATAGGAGGGGGATGTAAAGTATGAAAGTAGAAACGCTTCCTGTCATTAAAGGAGAAAATAATTTGCCGAATTATGAAGAGGCATACGCGAATTTTAACTGGGAAGAGGTTAATAAAAATTTTACTTGGAATGAAACAGGCCGAGTAAATATGGCGTATGAAGCAGTTGATAAGCATGCGAAATCCAATCGAAAAAATAAAGTAGCCCTTTATTATCAAGATGGATTGCGAAAAGAGAAATATACATTTAAGGAAATGAAAGAGTTTTCTAATAAAGCAGGAAATGTCTTAAAAAATTATGGCGATGTTGAAAAAGGCGATCGCGTTTTTATTTTTATGCCGCGTTCCCCAGAATTATATTTTGCACTTCTTGGTGCAGTGAAATTAGGGGCAATTGTTGGACCACTATTTGAAGCATTTATGGAAGGCGCAGTTCGTGACCGTTTAGAAGATAGCGAAGCAAAGGTGTTAATTACAACTCCTGAATTGTTAGAGCGCATACCATTCAATGATTTACCAGCTTTAAAAACGGTCTTTCTTGTTGGAGACAATGTAGAAGAAGGCGGTAAAACTGTAGCGTTCAATCCGTTATTTGAACAAGCTTCAAAAGAATTACATATCGAATGGTTAGGACGTGAAGACGGTTTAATTCTTCATTACACGTCTGGTTCTACTGGTAAGCCGAAAGGTGTCCTTCATGCGCAAAATGCAATGGTTCAGCACTATCAAACAGCGAAATGGGTGCTAGACTTAAAAGAAGATGACGTATATTGGTGTACAGCTGACCCGGGCTGGGTAACTGGAACTGCTTACGGCATTTTTGCACCGTGGTTAGTAGGGGCATCGAATGTTATTTTAGGTGGGCGCTTTAGTCCAGAAGCTTGGTATGAAGCGCTGCAAGATTACGGTGTAACCGTTTGGTATAGTGCACCAACAGCATTCCGTATGTTAATGGGTGCTGGACAAGAGGCAATTAAAAAATATGATTTATCACAAGTGCGTCACGTATTAAGTGTTGGTGAACCGTTAAATCCAGAAGTAATTCGCTGGGGTATGAATGCATTTGGCCTTCGTATTCATGATACGTGGTGGATGACAGAAACAGGTGGACAAGTTATTTGTAACTATCCTTGTATGGAAATCCGTCCAGGTTCAATGGGTAAACCAATTCCAGGTGTGAAAGCTGCCATTGTTGATAATGAAGGAAATGAAGTGCCTCCATACACAATGGGCAACTTAGCAATTGCTAAAGGTTGGCCAGCTATGATGCGTGGAATCTGGAATAACCAGCAAAAATATGAGTCTTATTTTATGCCAGGAGATTGGTACGTATCAGGTGACTCTGCCTATATGGACGAAGATGGATACTTCTGGTTCCAAGGGCGCATTGATGATGTAATTATGACGTCAGGTGAGCGCGTTGGTCCGTTTGAAGTAGAAAGTAAACTAATCGAGCATACTGCTGTTGCAGAAGCTGGTGTAATTGGTATTCCAGATCCAGTTCGCGGGGAAATCATTAAAGCATTTATCGCGCTTCGTGTGGGATACGAACCATCTGAAGATTTAAAAGAAGAAATTCGTCAATTTGTAAAGAAAGGTCTAGCAGCTCATGCAGCGCCGAGACAAATTGAATTTAGAGATAAATTACCGAAAACGAGAAGTGGTAAAATTATGCGTCGCGTATTAAAAGCGTGGGAGTTAAACTTACCAACAGGTGACTTATCAACGATGGAAGATTAAGAAAGAAAGGTCTGAACGAAAAAACGTTCAGACCTTTCTTTTTTATGATATCAACTCATAAACTTATGTATATGAGTTGAACGGGAATGTTATGATGAAATCAGAAAAAGAAAAGGTGATACTAGGAGAAATGTACATACCGGCTAATCCAGTTTTAGTACAAGAGAGCAAATAATATTCATCTTGAATCTTCCACTTCTTTCTCTTATTACGATATTCCTTGCAGTGTTGTAAAGGATTGGCAAGGAGAGAAACCCTACCTCTATTTGACACGTCTATATAAATGATGGTATAAAGAAAAGTATATGAATAATTGAGCGTGGAAAGGGAGAAGTAGTGATCATTTCCCTGTTTTAGAGAGCTGATGGCCGGTGGAAATCAGTACATAGATGATCGCGAATTACGCCCCTAGAGCATCTTTTTTCGATTGAATTGTATTCAAAAGGGAAAAGACGGTGCTAAGCCGTTATGTAAATAAGGTGGTAGGCTTTTTTTGCCTGCAACTAGGGTGGTAACGCGATAATCAAAATCGTCCCTTATTTGAAGGGGCGATTTTTTTATGTTTTCAACATTCACGCTAGACTTAACTTAAAGGAGAGTATGTAGGATATGGGTATTTTACAAGATCTTGAATTTCGCGGTCTAATTAATCAACAAACAGATGCTGAAGGCCTTGAGCAATTATTAGAAAAAGAAAGCGTTAAATTATACTGTGGTTTTGACCCAACAGCAGACAGCTTACACATCGGTCATATGTTACCAGTATTAATGTTACGTCGTTTCCAATTAGCTGGTCACCAACCAATCGCACTTGTTGGCGGTGGAACTGGTATGATCGGTGACCCAAGTGGTAAAAAAGCAGAGCGTACATTAAATACGAAAGATACAGTTGCTTACTACACAGAAAGCATTAAAAACCAACTTTCAAACTTCTTAGAGTTTGAAAATGTGGACAACCCAGCAACGATGGCAAACAACTACGACTGGCTTGGTAATTTAGATGTAATTACATTCTTACGCGATATTGGTAAAAACTTCGGTTTAAACTATATGTTAGCAAAAGATACAGTAGCATCTCGTTTAGAGACTGGTATTTCATTTACTGAGTTTAGTTACATGATTTTGCAATCATATGACTTCTTAAACTTATACCAACAACATAAGTGTCGTCTGCAAATCGGTGGTAGTGACCAATGGGGCAACATTACAGCTGGTCTTGAATTAATCCGTAAATCAGAAGAAGATGCGAAAGCATTCGGTTTAACAATTCCACTTGTTACTAAGTCTGACGGTACGAAGTTTGGTAAAACAGAGGGCGGCGCAATTTGGTTAGACCCAGAGAAAACAACTCCTTACGAGTTCTACCAATTCTGGATTAACACAGATGACCGCGATGTAGTTAAATACTTAAAATACTTCACATTCTTATCTCATGAAGAAATTCTTGAACTTGAGAAGCAAGTAGCTGAAGCGCCAGAAAAACGTGCAGCACAAAAAGCGTTAGCTTCTGAAATGACAAAACTTGTGCACGGCGCAGAAGCATTAGAGCAAGCAATTAAAATTTCAGCTGCATTATTCAGTGGTTCTGTAGCAGAACTAACTGCAAGCGAAATCGAGCAAGGATTCAAAGATGTACCATCTGTAGAACGCACTGCAGAAGATACAGTATTAATCGACTTACTTGTAGAAAGCAAAATCTCTCCATCAAAACGTCAGGCGCGTGAAGATGTAACGAATGGTGCAATCTACGTAAACGGTGAGCGTACACAAGAGCTAGATTACGTTGTAACAGAAAACGACCGTATCGAAGGAAAATTCACAATTATTCGCCGCGGTAAAAAGAAATATTTCTTAATCCGTTACTAATCAGAAACGAATTTAAAACAAATAGTAATAGTACCCCCGAATTGTAGGATGAAAAGTCTATGATTCGGGGTTTTTATGTATGAATTTAGATTGCCTCATGATTTCTTTTAAATATAATATAAAAAGTTAATACGATCATATAAAGTAAGCTAATTAGCATAACGACAAATGCCGTGGGATAAAATTTTGCTGCATATATAAAGAAATCGACTTGATAAATATCTTCATAATTTGAAACTGTCCCTTTAAAATAATTTGTAAACTTTGCGCTATATTTCCATTCATCAGGGCTATTTATTAAATTACTCCCCTGATACCAACTCATAAGTGCTGAAGTAATAAACAGCATAAATGAACTACCTAACTGAACCATTTGGTTTATCGTCAAAATGAATCCCTCCCACTTTATGGTTATTATAACGTGATAATTTTCTTTAATAAACTATTCTGTAGATAAAATATAGTTATCAATCCTGTAACTTTTTTGTTTTAATCTTCTTTTCGAGTTCATACGGAAATCACATGTAAGCGGTATGATAACCCTATATCAAATAGATAGGAGTGGTAAAACGAAATGTCACTAGAAGCGCTCATTATTTTTTCTTTGCTAAATGCGGGTCAGCTTGCAGAGAACACGAAGGTTGATATACATAAAGAGCAGAAAGATGCTTATGTATATGTTCAAAAAGAGGAAACTAAATAACTTTAATATATGAATAAAAGCTACTTGAAGTAACTGAAGTTCAGTTTGCCTTCGGTAGCTTTTTTAATTTGTATAGCTTTATATATTAGTGCCATATTTACTATTTCATCTGATATTAAATCCTTAAAATCCCAAAAGATTATATCACTTGGAGCGGGATGAGTCACACCACTATTATTCAATTGGTTTACATATTCATTAAGTTCTTTGTAGGGTTACAAATCTTCGTTACAAGTTTAATAAGTTCTTCTTTCGTCACTTTGAGTGTCATACTAACCATCCTTTTATAATTATTAACCTTTTTTTCAAAAATGATATGAACGATCTAAAATATTTTGATGCATTTTAGAAGAAGGTACGCTTGCTACATTTTGAAATAATAGTTCTCATGTTGTGTTAGCATGGAAAAGCCCGATTGGTGTGGGCTAATAATCAGTGGGGATGGACAAAACACCCACTGATTAAAGTTTCGTTTTATTTAGGTCATTTTACAAACCATAAAAACAGTAAAAAACCCTAGAAAAGGCGTTATAATAACGTTTCTAGGGTTTTTAATACTAGTATCTACAAAGCGATTGAATTAACGAGAGTAGAACTCTACGATTAATGCTTCGTTGATTTCAGCTGGTAACTCAGAACGCTCAGCGTGACGAGTGTAAGTAGCTTCTAATTTGTCAGCATCGAAAGTTAAGTATTCTGGTACGAAGTTGTTAACTTCGATCGCTTCTTTAACAACAACAAGGTTGTTAGATTTTTCGCGAACGCTGATTGTTTGACCAGGTTTAACGCGGTAAGATGGGATGTCTACGCGAGCGCCATCTACCATGATGTGGCCGTGGTTTACTAATTGGCGAGCTGCGCGACGAGTACGAGCTAAGCCCATACGGTAAACTAAGTTGTCAAGACGAGCTTCAAGAAGAATCATGAAGTTTTCACCGTGCTTACCAGGCATTTTACCTGCTTGGTCAAATGTGCGACGGAATTGACGTTCAGTCATGCCGTACATGTGACGAAGTTTTTGTTTCTCTTGTAATTGTAAACCGTATTCTGAAAGTTTCTTACGTTGGTTAGGACCGTGAGGACCTGGTGCGTAAGGGCGTTTTTCTAATTCTTTTCCTGTGCCGCTTAGAGAGATTCCAAGACGACGAGACAGTTTCCAAGCTGGACCTGTATAACGAGCCATAGTTGACTCCTCCTTTAAAATGTTTTTATTTACGTAAAATAAAAACAGACGTAATCGATATTTACGGGCATTTTGTTTTCATGTACCTTCGCTCCAGCAGCAGGGAGTTACGAGATACACCTCCGTAGAGGAACAAAATACAAACGATAAACTCACATTACAAGGCTGCCTTTTTATTTTACACAAACGCTATTATATCTTTTACCTACACTTTCGTCAAGCGAGTACATTTTTGTTTTATGCATATAAATTTTAGGAATGAATTAAGAAGGAATTTAAAACAATATAAAAGAAAAGATAGAAACACACATAAAATGCTTACATAAAATGAAGTAAAACGTTTATCAAATTTTTATCCCGCTATTTGTGGGCAGTAAGACTCCACCTCAAAATTCGGCAAATGCGNNCGATTGGTGAGGGCTCATAATCAGTGGGGGATGGACAAAACCCCCACTGATTAAAGTTTCACTTTATGGATATGCGGCAATAAAAACATAAGGGGATGTTTTTTATGAAAAAGAAACATATAGAGACAGCGTTAATTCATCATGGTTATACATCTGAGGAGCATAAAGGAAGTTTAATACCACCGCTATTTCAAACGTCTACATTTACATTTGAGACTGCGCAGCAAGGAGAGGCGAGTTTTGCAGGAGAGGATCCATCTTATATTTACTCAAGACTTGGAAATCCGACTGTGAAATTATTTGAAGAACGTATGGCGGTGTTAGAAGGAGGGGAAGAAGCGCTTGCCTTCGGATCTGGTATGGCAGCTATTTCAGCAACTTTAATTGGTTTTCTAAAGGCTGGAGATCATATTATTTGTTCAAATGGATTATATGGATGTACGTACGATTTTTTAGAAGTGTTAGCTGAAAAATTTATGATTACGCATTCGTTTTGTGATATGGAGAGCGAGGAGGATATTGAAAGTAAGATTCGCGCAAATACAAAGCTTGTTTTCGTTGAAACACCGATTAATCCAACGATGAAATTAATTGATTTAAAACAGGTTATCGGAGGTGCGAAGCGAAATGGATTACTTGTGATTGTTGATAATACGTTTTGTTCACCTTATTTACAAAGACCGCTTGAACTTGGTTGTGATGCCGTTGTGCATAGTGCGACAAAATATATTGGTGGTCACGGTGATGTTGTAGCAGGTATAGCAATTTGTAAAACGAAAGCGTTAGCTGAAAAAATTCGTCCGGTGAGAAAAGATATCGGCGGTATTATGGCGCCATTTAATGCGTGGTTATTACTACGTGGATTAAAGACGTTAGCGGTAAGAATGGATCGCCATTGTGATAATGCAGAAAAAATTGTATCGTTCCTGAAAAATCATGATGCGGTAGAAGGTGTTTGGTACCCAGAAGGTGATGTAGCATCTCGCCAAATGAAACGGGGCGGCGGTGTTATTTCTTTTTCTATAAAAGGTGGGAAAGAGGAAACACAAGCGTTTATCAATAATCTTCACTTTATTACGATTGCGGTAAGTTTAGGGGATACAGAAACGTTAATTCAGCATCCAGCGACGATGACGCATGCAGCGATTCCGGCTGAACTAAGAAAAGAAATGGGCATTTTTGATAATTTAATACGCTTATCTGTCGGTTTAGAATCGTGGGAGGATATCGTTTCTGATTTAGAGCAGGCATTAAAGAAAATATCTACTGTGAATCAATAAAGTGAAACTTTAATCAGTAGGGGGCTATCCCCCGCTGATATTAGCCCACACCAATCGGGATAAAAAAGGGTGAGTTATCGGTTTCGTACATAGTATACGAAAGTCGGTAACTCACTCTTTTCTTTTTATATATGTTTTAACAATATTTCCACAAACTTTTCTAAATAGTGCTGATCTACTTCGTCGAAACGATTTTTTTCAGGACTATCAATATCAAGTACACCGATGACAGTTCCTTCTTTCATAATCGGTACAACGATTTCTGAATTAGAAGCACTATCGCAGGCGATATGTCCTGGGAATTGGTGAACATCTGCTACAAGCTGCGTTGTTTTTGTTTCAGCTGCCGTGCCACAAACGCCCCTTCCAAATGGGATGCGTACGCAAGCGGGCATTCCTTGGAAAGGTCCAAGAACAAGCTGATTTCCTTCTGTTACGTAAAAGCCAACCCAATTAACACGATCTAAAAATTGGTTTAATAATGCGGACGCATTTGATAAGTTTGCGACTACATTTGATTCGCCAGTTAATAATGCATCTAGTTGTTTAATTACTGTCTCATATTGCTCTTCACGAGATCCTGCATAACTTTCTTTGGTGAACATGGAAACAACTCCTTTTTTATCGAGATGTGTAAAATAGTAGCAAAATACGATGTATTTCACATGACTTTGTCGATAGAAAATTAAAGGACTTTGTCTTAAAAGTCAAGAAATTTAAACTATAACTGTTCAGTGAGAGGAAGTGAGCGCATGAAGCAGACGAAACAAAAGGTAATTGATGCGGCAATATCATTGTTTAATACGAAAGGTTATGACGGGACGTCGGTGCGAGACATTGCAAAGCGAGCGGATGTGAATGTAGCGAATATTTCATATTATTTTGCTGGAAAGCAAGGTTTATTAGAACAGCTTATTACTGATTTTTTGGAAGGATATATTCATGTGATTGAAATGTCATTTGAACAGAGAGAGTATTTGTCGGCTAAAGACGTGATGATGCAAATGGTGCGTGGGATTTTACGATATCAATTTGAAAATAGGGAACTGACACGTTTCTTCTATAGAGAGCTTTCACTTGATACGACATTAATTCGTGAAGTGATGACCGTTTATTTTTCTAAAGAAAGATATTATATAGAGCAAATCATTAGGCAAGGACAAATGAAGCAAGAATTTAAAAAGGTGTCTTTTACAATGTTTATGACGCAATTAAAAGGCGTGATAAATATGCCGTTTTTATATCCGCAATATATATCAGAAGTGCTACATTCTTTTCCATCGGAGACATTTTTCTTAGAAATGTACACGAAAGAGATTGAGCAATGGATGGAACAGGCATTATGTATAACGGATATGTATTATGAATTGCCAAGAGCTGTGCATATGTGAGAAATTCCCACCTAACGAACTGGAGGCCACTGAAAAGTCCACTTCATAAGAAAAAGGAATCCATCACCTACTATATACAGGTGATGGATTCGTTATTTTTTTAAAGCAATCACTTTTTCAGTGCCTTCAACAAACTAAGGTGGGGATTTTTGTGGTGTCTTTTCTTTGCTATAAATTGTTGGGGATGAATTCGAAGTAGAATGACAAATTGAGTATACGAAAGTATGAATAGAATTATTTAAAGAGCGGAAGATTGAGAAAGATTATGATTACTTTGAAAGAAACATGAAATTTTAAAAAAAACTAGGTCAAAAACACGTCATTACATGGTATGATTAGTACATTGTTAGTTATTAAATATAGGGGAATGCCCTTTTTATACATAATGCCTTCCATTTCATAAACGGAACGGACAAAAAAAGAGATATAATTAGGAGGCTTTTTTGCATGGATTCTATCCTGACGATCGTTATCATTGTAGTAAGCTCTATTCTAGTGCTGCTCATGATAGAGCTTGTGATAAGAAATCGTTTATATAAAGATATTGAAGCACTGGAGCAGTGGGAACAAGAAATAAAAGATAAACCTGTGGCAGATGAACTAAAACGGGTGAAAGATTTAAATATGACAGGTCAAACAGAAGAGCTGTTTGGTAAATGGCGTGAAGAGTGGGATGAAATTGTATCAACAACTCTTCCGAAAGCTGAAAAGGATTTAGGACAAGCGCGGAAATTCGCCTCGCAGTTCTCCTTCCGAAAAGCAAAGAATGAGATGAACGAATCTATAAGTGCTTTAGATGATGCTGATAATTGTATTACTGACATTTTAAATGAGTTACAGCAACTGCTAGAAAGCCATGAGAAAAATAGCTCGGAAATTGAAGGGTTACGTGATACATATCGTAGTATGAAAAAGAGTGTTCTTGCTCATAGACATATGTATGGAACTGCTGAGCAGAAAATTGAAGAGATGTTAGACGCTGAATCTAATAAATTTAAAAGCTTTGAAGAAGCAACAAATAATGGCGACTATTTAAAAGCGAGAGAAATTGTTATTAGTTTAGAAGAAGGTTTAGCAAATTTAGAAATCATTATTCATCAAATTCCGGATTTATTGGTAGAGTGTCAAGCGACATTACCAGTACAGTTGGAGGATTTATTACAAGGTCATGATGATATGGTAAGACAAGGTTATGTATTAGATTACTTGGAAATCCCTAAAGAAGTTCACGATATGACGAAACAACTACAAACATGTTTAATGGATATACAGGAGCTTCACATAACGGAAGCGGCTGAAAAAGTGGAAAACTTAAAAACTCGTTTAGACGGTTTCTATGACCAACTTGAACAAGAAGTACATGCGAAACATTATGTAGAGCAAAGAACAGTTTCTGTCTATGAAGATTTAGAAGAAATTCGTGAAGAAGCAATTGAAACGAAAACAGAAACGCAACTTGTGAAACAAAGCTATCAGTTACAAGATAAGGATATTGAGTCTCAAAAAGTAATTGAAAAGCAAATGCACATTTTAATGAAACGTTTTGAAGTGATGCAATTACGCGTTGCTGAACAAGATATTGCATTCTCTATTATTCGTGAGGAACTAGAAGAGATTTATGAGCAGTGTGAAACTTTAAAAGTACTTCATGCAGAATATAAAGAAATGCTACAAGCGATGCGTAAAGAAGAATTTGAAGCGCGTGAGAAGTTACAGGAAATGCGAAATACAATTTTAGAAACGAAACGCCTTATGCAAAAGTCGAATTTGCCAGGTCTTCCAGAGGGCATCATGGAAGATTTACAAAGAGGGCAAATGGCAATGCAAGCTGTATATGAGCAATTAGAAGTAAAACCGTTAAATATGAATGCTGTAAATAGCAGCTTAGAAGAAGCATACACAACTGTTAACGGTGTAGCTGAAATGACAGAAAAGTTAATTGGACAAGCGTATTTAGTTGAAAAATTAATTCAATACGGCAACCGTTACCGCAGTTATGATGAAAATCTTGCAGAAAGCTTAAATTATGCGGAGAAATTATTCCGTGAATATCAATACGATGCAGCTTTAGAACAAGCGGCTTCTGTACTAGAGCAACTTGAACCTGGTGTTGTTCAAAAAATAGCTGAATATGTAGACAATGGACAAACCCTTTCATAAAGGGTTTGTTTTTTGTGTAATTTTGGAGGGGATGTTGCTATAATGAATAGCGGAATACAGCAAGGTTATTCGTTTCAAAATAAAGTGAAACTTTAATCAGTGGGGCATCTCCACTTATTATTAGCCTTCACTAATCGAGATAAAACGGAACCTTTAAGTAGTCTTAGCGTAATTACACGTATTTATGATATGATTATATGATGGATAGTGCTGAAAGGGGAAGAACGATGATCTATTTTGATAATAGTGCGACGACGAAGCCATATCCAGAAGTTCTTCAATCGTACGTGACGGTTGCTGGGAAATATTTTGGTAATCCTTCTTCTATTCATTCGCTTGGGGGAGAGGCAGAGCGTCTATTAACACAATCAAGAACGATTGCAGCGAAGCTTCTTCACGTTAAACCTTCTGAAATTATTTTTACATCAGGTGGAACGGAAGGGAATAACCTTGCGATTAAAGGGATAGCGATGAGGAATCGTTCGCGCGGCAAACATATCATTACAACAAATATTGAACACGCGTCTGTGTTTGAGGCATATAAGCAATTAGAAGAACTCGGGTTTGATGTAACCTATTTATCGGTTAACGAGCATGGTGTTGTATCGGTAGAGGATGTAAAACGAGCGCTTCGTGAAGATACGATTCTTGTGTCAATTATTCATGTGAACAACGAAACTGGAGCAATTCAGCGTGTTGCTGAAATTGGAGCGTTATTATCGAATTATCCGAAAATAAGATTCCATGTGGACCATGTACAAGGGATAGGAAAAGTACCGCTTGATTTATATGCTTCTCATATTGATCTTTGCTCAATATCTGGACATAAATTCCACAGTGTAAAAGGAACGGGTCTTCTTTATGTACGTGATGGTGTAAGGTTAGATCCAATCTTATCAGGTGGTCAACAAGAGCTTAAGTACCGTTCAGGTACAGAGAACTTACCTGGTATTGTAGCGATGGTGAAAGCCCTTCGTATGACAATGGAACAAGTGAAAGAAAAGGTAGCTCATTTGCAAAGTTTACAAACAGAGCTTGTCCGTTTCTTTAAAGAGCTGGAAGATGTAACGATTAATACGTCACTTGCATATGCAGCACCGCACATTTTAAATGTGTCATTTGTCGGTTTAAAACCGGAAGTGGTCGTTCATGCTTTAGAAGAGCACGGCATATATGTATCAACGAAGTCTGCTTGTTCTTCAAAGGCTAATGAAGTGAGCCGAGTACTTATTTCAATGGGAGTACCGTATGCCGCAGCTGCGAGTGCTATTCGTATTAGTTTAGCACCAGAGAACACGATGGAAGAAGTAAAGCAATTTGAAGGTATTGTAAAAGAGACATTGCCAAAATTATATGAAGTGATGAGGTAAAGAAATTATGTTGAAATATGAATATATTTTAGTGCGTTACGGAGAAATGACGACAAAAGGTAAGAACCGTTCTAAATTTGTAAGTACATTAAAAGATAATGTTAAGTTTAAATTGAAAAAATTCCCAAATATTAAAATCGATGCAACACACGATCGTATGTACATCCAATTAAATGGTGAAGATCATGAAGCGGTTTCTGAAAGATTGAAGGATGTATTCGGTATTCATAAATTTAACTTAGCGATGAAAGTACCATCGGAATTAGAAGATATTAAAAAAGGTGCACTAGCAGCTTTCTTACAAGTAAAAGGCGATGTGAAAACATTTAAAATTACTGTACACCGTTCTTATAAGCATTTCCCGATGAGAACGATGGAATTACTACCTGAGATTGGTGGATACATTCTAGAAAATACAGAAAATATTACGGTTGATGTTCATAATCCAGATGTAAATGTACGTGTGGAAATTCGCAGTGGTTATAGCTATATTATGTGCGATGAGCGCATGGGAGTTGGCGGGTTACCAGTTGGTGTTGGAGGAAAAGTAATGGTACTTCTTTCTGGTGGTATTGATAGCCCAGTAGCAGCGTACTTAACGATGAAGCGCGGCGTATCGGTGGAGGCAGTTCACTTCCATAGTCCACCTTTCACAAGTGAGCGTGCAAAACAAAAAGTAATCGATTTAGCACAAGAGTTAACAAAGTACTGTAAACGCGTAACACTTCACCTTGTTCCATTTACAGAGGTGCAAAAAACGATTAATAAAGAGATTCCATCTAGCTATTCAATGACAGTTATGCGCCGTATGATGATGCGTATTACAGAACGTATCGCAGAGGAGCGTAACGCACTTGCAATTACGACGGGTGAAAGTCTTGGACAAGTAGCGAGCCAAACGTTAGATAGCATGCATACAATTAACGAAGTAACAAACTATCCGGTTATTCGTCCACTTATTACGATGGATAAATTAGAAATTATTAAAATCGCTGAAGAAATCGGCACATATGATATTTCAATTCGTCCATACGAAGATTGCTGTACAGTATTCACACCAGCAAGCCCAGCTACAAAGCCGAAGCGTGAAAAAGCAAATCGTTTTGAAGCGAAATATGATTTCACACCATTAATTGAAGAAGCTGTAGCGAACACAGAACAAATGGTATTACAAACAGTTGAAGTAGAGGCGGAAGAAGAAAAGTTTGAAGAACTTTTCTAAAACCATAAATTACCAATGATAGATGTGCATGAAGTCATGTTTTTTATCACACTCTATACTCACAAGGAGGTGATATAACATGGCACGTAGCACAAATAAATTAGCGGTTCCTGGTGCTGAATCAGCATTAGACCAAATGAAATACGAAATTGCTCAAGAGTTTGGTGTTCAACTTGGGGCTGATGCAACATCACGCGCTAACGGTTCTGTTGGTGGCGAAATCACTAAACGTCTAGTTTCACTAGCTGAGCAACAATTAGGCGGTTACCAAAAATAATCCCATATAAGATGGCTTAGAAAGAACGGGTTCTCCCGCTCTTTCTTTTTTGTGATGTGTTGTTCTTTGTCGGTAAGTCAATATAATTTTTTTACCAATTTTACAGAATGAAAAAATTTGTTAAAAGAAGAGGGTTCAAAATTGACAGAAAATTCTTTATTATATAAGGGAGGCATAAAGAAAAGGGAGGATGTTTATGAAGAGAGAAGAATTGTTGGCGCCACCGTCTTATAATTTAGTTGCGGAAATAGAGAAATATACGAGTGATAAAGAGAAGATTGCTTTAATTTGGCAAGATGATAAAGGGAATAGACGAGAAGTTACATATTTTGAATTAATGCAAGGTGTGAATAAAATTGGAAACGCTTTTATAAAAAGTGGCTTGCAAAAAGGGGACAAGCTCCTCATTATGATGCCGCGTTTAATTGAAGCTTACATGACGTATATTGCTGCAATTAAAGCAGGATTTGTCGTAATTCCAAGTTCGGAAATGTTGCGTAAAAAAGATATCGAATACCGCATTGGACACGGGGAAGTAAAAGCGATTGTAAGTTATGAACCGTATATGGGACAGTTTGACGGTATAGAAGCGATGGAATCTCTTCAAAAGTTCGTCCTGAGCGAGCGGTCAGTAGATGGATGGATGAATTTAAAAACAGCATTAGAAACAGAAAGTGATATGTTAGAGATGGCGAACACAGATAAAGAAGATATGGTCTTTTTATCTTATACGTCAGGAACGACAGGAAATCCGAAAGGTGTCGTTCATATGCATGCGTGGGCATACGCTCATTTACGTACGAGCGCTCCAAATTGGCTCGGAATTGAAGAGAATGATGTTGTATGGGCAACAGCTAGTCCTGGCTGGCAAAAGTGGATTTGGAGTCCGTTTTTAGCAACTCTCGGTTCAGGTGCAACAGGATTTGTATATCATGGTAAGTTTGAACCGAAAACGTATTTAAATTTATTAGATGAGAATAAGGTGAATGTACTTTGTTGTACGCCAACTGAGTATAGATTAATGGCAAAGGTAGAAAACTTAAACGAATACAATTTAGAAGCGTTACATAGCGCTGTATCCGCAGGTGAGCCGTTAAATAGAGAAGTGATTGAAACGTTCCAAAAGCATTTCAATATTATGGTAAGAGACGGTTATGGACAAACAGAAAATACATTGCTTGTCGGTGTAATGAAAGGAATGGATATTAGACCTGGATCAATGGGGAAACCGACGCCAGGCAACCACGTTGATATTGTAAATGAAGAAGGAATTCCAGTACAGATAGGAGAAGTTGGTGATATTGCAGTTCACATTGAAACACCGGCCCTCTTCAAACAATATTATAAAGACGATGAACGTACAGCGATGCAATTCCGTGGTGATTATTATATTACCGGTGATAAAGCGAGGAAAGATGAAGGTGGCTATTTCTGGTTTGAAGGGCGCAGTGATGATATTATTATTAGCTCTGGTTATACAATCGGTCCGTTCGAAGTAGAGGATGCCCTTGTAAAACATCCTTACGTAAGAGAATGTGCGGTTGTCGCAAGCCCTGATGAAATTCGCGGAAGTGTCGTGAAGGCATTTATCGTATTAAGAGAGAATATAGAGAAGAATGAAGAAACATTAATTCCAGCACTTCAACAACACGTCAAAGAACTCACTGCACCATATAAATACCCTCGTAAAATTGAATTTGTAGATGAACTACCAAAAACGATTTCCGGAAAAATTCGCCGTATTGAACTTAGAAAACAAGAGATGGAACTTCCTTCAAAATAATTTTGAAAATAGTGAAGGAAATAGTTGAATGAAATGTAAAACGTATGATATCATAAAGCGAACGAAAGTTCGGTTTTATAAACTAAAAAATGAGGTGTCTGTATGATTTTAGGTATTAATCCATACTTAGTTTTAGATGGAAATGGGCAAGAAGCTGTACAGTTTTATAAAGAGGCGTTAGATGCAAAAGTAGAGGTTATGCAAACTTTTGCTGACATGCCTGAAAGTCCAAAACACCCAATTCCAGTTGAAGCGAAAGAGCGCGTTTTACATGCTCATTTAAAAGTTGGTAATACGGAACTTATGATTTCTGATACATTCCCGGGTCAAGGGTGTGCGATCGGATCTCAAGTAACGATTGCACTTCAAATTAGCAATGCAGAAAAAGCGAAAGAAGTATTCGATAAGTTACAAGAAGGTGGAGAAGTTATTATGCCGCTTCAAAAAACTTTCTGGAGCCCAGCATACGGACAAGTAAAAGATAAGTTTAATATTGAATGGCAAGTTACAACGGCTACTACTGAACAAAAGTAATTTTTAGAAAAGCACCATTTTTAATCGAAATGGTGCTTTTTTATATATTTTAATTTCGTAGACTAAAGTAGAAAGGGGATGAGTATATGGGAGAAATTTGGTATGGTGGAACCATATATACAATGAGAAAAGAAAATGAAAAGGCGGAAGCTGTTTACGTTGAAAATGGTATGATTGTTGATGCCGGGAATAAAGAAGAGTTAAAAACACGGTATTCAGAAGTGAAGTTGTACGATTTAGAAGGAAAAACAATGATTCCAGGTCTCGTAGATAGCCATATGCATCTTATTGGGCATGGGGAGAGGTTGCTTCGTTTAGATTTATCAAATTGTACTTCTTATAGCGAAGTGCTTACTCTTGTTCAGAAGCGAGTAGAAGAAGCGCCAAAGGGTTCTTGGATTATCGGAGAAGGATGGAATGAAAATAACTTTACAGATACGAAAGATGTTTATATAAAGGACTTAGATGAAATTTCAAAAGAGCATCCCATTTTATTAAAGCGCGTTTGTCGTCACGTTACATGGGTGAATTCCTACATACTGCAAAAAGTGAACATAACAGAAGCGACGCAAGACCCGAAAGGCGGGAAAATTGGCCGGGACTCATCAAATAAATTAACAGGGCTTTTATACGAACAAGGGCAAGAGTTAATTAAACATGTTCAGCCTGAATTTGATGAAGATTATTTACAAAGGGTCCTGCAAACAGCGATTAAAGACTGTTGGCAATACGGACTAGTCGGCGGGCATACGGAAGATTTAAATTATTATGGTGGTTTGAAAAAAACGTATAATGCGTTTTCTCATGTTATAAAAGAAATGCCATTTAAAGCACATTTACTCGTTCATCATGAAGTAGCAAATGAACGAAAAGAATATGAAAATGAGCATTACATTGAATTTGGGGCGATGAAAATTTTTTCTGACGGCTCTTTTGGCGGAAGAACAGCTTTATTAAGTATGACGTATGAAGATGCACCGGAAACGAATGGAGTTGCAATTTTTTCACGTGAAGAGCTTGCAGAGTTAGTAAAAAAAGCTCGAGACTTACATATGCCAGTTGCTATTCACACAATCGGTGACTTATCACTTGAATATGTCATTGATGCGCTCGAATTATATCCGCCGGCAGAAGGATTACGTGATCGCATTATTCACTGTCAGCTTGCTCGTAAAGAGTTGATTGAACGAATGAAACACTTGTCAGCTATTATCGATGTTCAGCCAGTCTTTGTTTCATCGGATTTTCCGTCAGTGATTGAAAAACTAGGTGAACATCGTCTTCGTTATGCGTACGCTTGGAAGACGTTACTAGAAGCGGGATTACGCTGTGACGGTGGATCTGACGCTCCAATTGAACAAGTGAATCCGTTTCTAGGCATATATAGTGCTGTTACACGTAGAAGTTTTATCGACGGCATATGTTATATGCCAGAAGAAAGATTAACGGTATATGAGGCTGTTTCTTTATTTACAACAGGAAGTGCGTATGCAATCGGAAAAGAAGTGCGACGAGGACAAATTGCAAAAGGATATGAAGCAGACTTTACGATATTAGACCGCAATATTTTTGAAGTTGATACAGAAGAAATAAAAGAAGTACAAGCAGAAATGACCGTTATTGATGGGAAGATTGTGTATAGGAAAGACACATGAAAATATATGAGCGATTTTCGGAATATATCGATTGATCGACAAAAATTGACGATAATATCGACCGAATAATAAGGGATGGACACCCGCAAATAGCAGGATAAACAAATAACCGCCGAATGATGGAAATCCCATTATTCGGCGGTTATTTTCATACTATAAAAATGTTCTTTGTACTTTTTCCCAGAAAGAATTGTTTTTTAATTTAACTGTTTTAATTTGTTTATCGCTTAGGCGTACAACAGCTTTTTCAACTTGTTTAATGCTAAGCGCTTCGTTATCCATGCCGATAACAGGATAATCGTTACCGTCTAGTTTAAGTTTTAAAGTTAATATACGTTCGTGATTTAAAATGAACGGTGAACCGAGTGTACGGTATGTGTTGTTGTTTAAAGATGCTAGTTCACTTACTTGGAAGCACGGGATAAGCGGATCAACAACTGCGCCGTGTAATGATTTATTGTAAGCTGTACTCCCTGTTGGGGTAGAAACAACTAAACCGTCACCTCTAAATGTTTCAAAATATAAATCATCAACGTGAACATCTACAACGAATGTTTTAATGATGCTAGAGCGTAATGAGAATTCATTTAAACAATGGAAAGATGTACCATGATCTACATTTACCTGAATTGTTGGATATTTTCGCACTTCAATTTCATTTTTTGTAATTTCTTGAAGGGCTGTATCAATGTGATCAATATGGAAATCGCAGTAGAAAGAAATTTCATCTTTCGTAGAAATTCCTGCGTATAAGCAATCTTCTCTAAAACCAGTTTTACGAACGGCTTGTAAGAAAGTTGCGTCATCTCCAACACTGACGATAGCGTTTGCATTTTTTGAATGATCTAATATGGTAAATCCATTCTCTTCTAAAATACGATAGATTGGTTTCATCTTTTCAACGATTGTTGCTTTGTCATCACCATAAAAGAAAAATAAATTGCGACGATCTGCCATTATGTATCCCTCCACTGCAGTCAAATTTTCTGTTTTTCGTGCTACATATCATGAGAATGCGTTCTCGATGATATGTTCAAATAACATATTTCGATATAAATTGTCAAAATACCTTCTTATTTTTAGAAAAATTTTTATATTCGATCTTATAAAACTCTGTTTAATGATGAATAAACTTGTCGATAATGAGTACGGAGTGAAAGGATGATACGTATGAAGTGGCTCACAATTGGAATAATAATTCTTCTCCTATTTATTTTGCTTATACTATTGTCGAAAATATCGCTTAAGGTGACATTTTTATATTCAGAAATGGAAAAGCAATGTTTGTTTCAAGTGAAAATATGGATGATTCGATACACGTTTGATGTATTGGAAAGAATTGAAAAACAGCAGAAAAAGACAGGGCAGAAAATCGAAAAAGCCGAAAAAGAAGGTGGAATAGATAATAAAATTATGGCACAACTTGATAGTATAGGGGAGCTGATAAAAAAGCTTCAAGAAGTTCATACTATTGTTAAAGATTTTCTCAAACGAGTGAAAATCGATGATTGGAAATGGCATTCGCAAATTGGAGCAGGCGACGCAGCTAGTACTGGAATTGTCACTGGATATGCATGGGGGACAAAAGGAATGGCTGCTGGAGTTATGGGACAATATATGCATATTGTTGACGTACCAGAATTTGAAATTACACCTGTTTTTCAAGGGAAGGGATTTGTATCAAGATGCGAGTTAACAGCATCTTTTCGTATATTTCGTGCTATAAAAACAGGCGTCAAATTACTCATGTTTATGAGAAAGCAAAGATCTGGTATGACAGATAAATCTGTTCAAGTATAGGGGGGTATAAAGTGGACCATCCAATTCAAGGTTTAATGACAACCGCAATGCAGCATTTAAAACAAATGACTGATGTAAATACAATTGTTGGTGATCCGATTAAAGCAGCAGATGGAAGTGTAATTCTTACAGTTTCGAAAGTTAGTTTCGGATTTGCTGCCGGTGGAAGTGAATTTGGTAAAGTAGAACATTCGGGCCGTCATCCATTTGGCGGAGGTAGTGGTGGAGGGGTTTCCATTAATCCTGTTGCCTTTCTTGTTATAAATGGAGAAGGTGTGAAAGTATTACATTTGGATAAACAAACGCACGTCATCGACAAAATAATTGAATTAGCGCCACAAGCTGTTGATAAAGTGAAAGAAATGATGGATAAACGAAAAGAAGATGATCCTGAATTTCAAATTTAACGAATAGAGAAGCTAATCAATGAACTGCACCCCAATT
>NUMR01000094.1 GCA_002578045.1 Bacillus cereus | reverse complement strand
AAAACCCCCACTGATTAAAGCTTCACTTTATGCAGTTGAAAAATCAATGAATATGTGAGGAGTTATTATATGACAATTTATATTGCATTGCTAAAGGGGATTAATGTAGGTGGACATAAAGGAATCAAAATGGCTGATTTGAAAAAAATGTTTGAATTAATAGGGTTAACAAAAGTGAAAACATATATACAAAGCGGGAATGTTGCGTTTGAATCTGAAGAAGAAATGAGTTTTCTAAAAGAACGAATTGAACGTGAAATTAAAAACGTTTTTGATTTCGATGTTCCAGTCATGTTAAGAACAATTGATGAGCTTGTAACTATTATTAATAACTGTCCATATGAATCCGATGCATTGCTAGAAGGAGAAAGTATACATGTTTCCTTTTTAGCTAATGTACTTTCTGAAAAAGACAGTGATCAGTTGCTTGCGCTAAAAAGCGAGAGTGAAGATTGTTACATAAATGAGGAGGTTGTGTATTTATATTTTAAAAATAGCATTCGGGATTCGAAACTAGCGAAACAGTTTCAAAAGTTACATACACCAGCTACAGTAAGGAACTGGCGGACTGTGAATAAGTTAAAAGAAATAGCTGAAAGGATGTAAATATAAAAAAATGAGGCTTTCTATAAGCAGAAAACCTCATCTTTTTATTTATATTGTTTTGCGACAATGAGTTCAACAATTGGGAAAGTTTAATGTCAAATACATTTTACATAAGGTATGAATGTTTATGATATTTTATTTGTGCAATAAATAAAAAATCACATTACATTTGAATGTAAAAGAATGGGCCTGCATATATTTGGAAGGGATGTAAAATTAAATTAGGGGGGTAGTTATGTCTATTCTTTTAAAAGCTGGTGCAGACGCAGGAAATAATGGTTTGAAGTTAATGGTGAAAGGGCAGGACCCTATTTTTATTCCAAGTATTTATTCTTTATATATAGGAGAGTCTACAGGACTGTTAGATGAGGGAGATGTTTTATTATCAGAGTTAGAGAATCATATTGATGTGACCATCAGTTCTCCTTCACTAATGTTAAATAACGTACGGTACATCGTTGGAGAAAAAGTGATTCAAGATCAATTAAAAGGTACTGAAGTGGAGAAGAAATCGAATAAGTCGACGGATGAGTTAATGGTCATCACAATCCTTTCAGGCTTAGCAATAAGTGCAATGCGTCAAAGTCCAACTTCTAACCATATTAATATTCGATATGATTTATCTGTCGCTCTTCCAATGCAACTTATTACACAAGAAATTGCTGCGGAGAATGCGAAACGTTATATGGGAAATCATAAAGTTGTATTCCATTACCCGAACGGACGCGATGTGACAATTAATGTTTCAATAGAGTTTTGTAAATGCCTTCCTGAAGGTGCTTCTGGGACGTGGGGCATTGTATATGATGAAGAAGGAAATGTTGTGAAACATAAAATAGAATGTGAACAAAATCAAGTTACTGAAATTGATTTTGTAGATAAAACTTTATTGTCTTTCGATATTGGCGCGGGTACAACAGAAGAAGTCGTTTCGTTAGGAGTAAATTTCCGCCCCCAACTAAGTAAAGGGTTATCTTACGGTGTTAAAGAAACGTTGATACAAATTATTACGAGATGGAATAGGAAATACCCTACGAAAACAATTGATAGTATTACAGAGTTTAATCAAATTTATTTAACTGAAAAGCACCCAAGAAATACGCTGTTAGTTGAAGAATCACAACCAGCACTTTTAGGTTTAGCTGCGCGCGTCGCAACAGATATTATAAATAAAATCGACGATATGAAGGATGATCCTTACGTATTTATTTATGGTGGGGGCGCAGTTATTATTAAAAATAGCTTGAAAATGATTTTACAACAAAAAGGACGCCTAAAAAATGTAATCTTTGTAGATAATCCATTATTTACAAATGCAAGAGGCTTATTAGTCTATACTTGTTCGCCAAAGTATAGGGAGCATAAGCAAAAAGAGTTAGGATTTACAAACTTAACGATAAGTTAGTTGGTGGGAAGTATGCGATCTAGGCGATATAAACGTGGTGATCGAATAAAAATAAATATTCATAAATCAGTATCACCTGAAATGATTGCATGGCTTAATAAACAATCTAATCCAACCAATTTCTTTTTCTTTGCAGCACAGCAATTGTTTAAACAAGTAGGAGATATTGATGTATCGAAAGCTTTGCCAAGTAGTCATGTTTTTTCTTTATACGTAGAACCGTCATCTATACTAAAAGTTGAAGTGAATCCATTTAAACATGTCCCACTAAAAGCGAATAAGTCCACCGAAAATGTGAAAAAAAAATTGTGGGAATCTATTGATCAATTAGATTGTCCGTTTTTTTAAGCATTGAAAAATAAATAAAGCGCCCATCACTATACATACAGAGGCAGTGATGGGCTTTTATTAGTGTGTGTCGCAATTTCAATAAATAAAATGGGACACAATACAATTTGCGCCCCTTATAACAATTGATTTTATTTACACGATGGATGTATGTTCTGAAACTGCTTTAATAATTTCTTTCCAGTTATCAAGATGATTTTCATGTCCTGCCCCTTCAAGGGTTAATAGTGTTGCGTTTGGAATTTCTTAAAACAGACAACGAGGGAGAGGTAATATGCATCATATTTATAAAGAACATATCATTTAGGCAATGGCACAAAAAAATAAGCCGTGTATTGAAGTAGAAACTGGAAGTCAGCTTGTTTTCGAAGCATATGATTGCTTTGAAAAACAAATTGATTCTGAAGATGTTGTGTTTCAAGAACTAGATTGGAATCGAATAAACCCAGCGACTGAACCTGTATTAGAACGGTCTAAAGATGGTGCAACTCTTTTCTTTTATCCCGCTATTTGCAGGCAGTAAGACTCTCACCTCAAAATTCGGCGAATGCAGGGAAGTTAGGTGGGAGATAACGGCCCGTAAAAGCCCGATTGGTGTGGATTAATAATCAGTAGGGGATGGACAAACCCCCCGCCACTTTATTATCAGCAGCAGGTGATTTAAAAGTTTGCCAAGTTGTGAATCTGCTGAAAACGGCGCGGATGGATTATGTGAAGAAACTGGGATTTAATTTGAGTGAATTTCATATTAAATAAGAAAAAGAAGAAGGATCCTTTTATATAAAAAGATTCTTTTTTAATTTACGGATTCAATGAAAAAAGGTAGTATGTATTTTGTATAATTGTATATGAGATTGTGGATCGAAAAGGAGTTAATAATGGTTAAAATTATGATTGTTGAAGATGATATGAAAATTGCGGAACTATTATCAACATATGTTGCGAAATACGGTTACCACGGAATTATTGTATCGGATTTTCAAAATGTATTAGATGTTTTTTTAGAAGAACAACCAGAATTAGTTTTATTAGATATTAATTTGCCAAGTTTTGATGGGTACTATTGGTGTCGTCAAATTCGTTCGGTTTCTACATGTCCGATTTTATTTATTTCGGCCCGTGAAGGTACGATGGATCAAGTTATGGCGCTAGAAAATGGTGGCGATGATTATATTCCGAAGCCTTTTCACTATGAAGTTGTAATGGCGAAAATTCGTAGTCATTTAAGACGTGCTTATGGAGATTATGCACCAAAATTAGAAGAACGATTGGTTGAGCAACAAGGTCTTTGTTTATACCCCGAAAGACTTGTATTAAAGCTACGGAATCAAGAGATTGATATAACGAGAAATGAAGCCATTTTATTAGAGATGTTAATGAAAAATTATCCGCGCGTTGTGAGTAGAGAAGTGTTACTTAATAAATTATGGGATAGTGAATCTTATGTTGATGATAATACATTAAGTGTAAATACAACACGTGTGCGTAAAAAATTAAAAACGTTACATATTGAAGGAGCAATTGAAACGATTAGAAGTGTTGGATATAGATTGCATATTACTTGGGATAATGGTATGGAAAAATGATAAGGCTGTTTATACGTGACCATATACCACTTATTTGTTTTACTGTGATTCAATTACTAGCTATATTCCTTGTATATTGGTTTGATGGGCATAAACATATTACAACGGCATTATATGCAATGTTTTTAGGTGCTTTTTTTATGCTAAGTTATTTATTATTTCGTTATTTTACACATCGTTCTTTTTATGAACGTCTAGCAAATCCAATGCAATCTTTAGATGAATCTGTTCAAAATTCTGACTTCGCAGTTTTATCTACTGCTCTCCAAGAATTGCTTGAGGTGCAATATCGCCATTATCAAAATCAACTACAATTACAAGAGAGAAAAAACAATGATCATTTAACCTTTATGAATCAGTGGATTCATCAAATGAAAACACCTTTATCTATAATAGAATTAATTACACAGGATGAAGTGGATTCGCGTTTTGAAAGTATAAATGAGGAAACAGATAGGTTAAAAAGAGGGTTAGAGATGGCTTTGTATGTCGCGCGTTTAGAAGCATTTACACAAGATTTTTATGTAGAAAGAGTACAATTACATCAAATAGTGAATGATTCCGTACATGAACATAAACGCTTTTTTATTCGGAATTTTGTATATCCAGAACTTGAAATTGATAAGGGTATTACTGTAGAAAGTGATGCGAAATGGTTACAATTTTTAATTGGGCAAATTATATCGAATGCGATTAAATATTCATCAGGTAGTAGAGAAAAAATGAAAGTGAAAGCATATAAGGAATATAATCAGGTTGTACTTGAAATTATGGATAGTGGCGTAGGAATACCGAAGCAAGATTTACCAAGAGTATTTAAACCTTTCTTTACAGGAGAAAACGGTAGAGACTTTAAAGAATCAACTGGAATGGGGCTATATCTTGTATATGAAATTACAAAACAATTAGGACATAGAGTAGAGATTCATTCAGAAGTTGGTAAAGGCACTGTTGTACGCATTATATTTCGTAATGAATAAAGTGAAACTTTAATCAGTGGGGGTTTTGTCCATCCCCTACTGATTATTAATCCACACCAATTGGGCTTTTACGGGCCGTTATCTCCCACCTAACTTCCCTGCATTCGCCGAATTTTGAGGTGAGAGTCTTACTGCCTGCAAATAGCGGGATAAAAGTGATTCAGGCTAAAGAACTTATGAGATAAGTTTTTTAGCCTTGTTTTGTATCGTGATAAAATTTTTGAATGGATAAACTGTACAAGATAATGGAATCGAAAGCAAGGGGAGATGAAAATGTAGTTCATCCTGTATTAACAGGCAGTGAATCTCCCACTTAACTTCTTTGTTCCAATCGAATTTTGACTTGTTATCCACTGTTCTGAAGTTGTATAGTTATTCTTTACAATATCGCGCATTGTACTAATAAACAATATAAGGAATACAGTAGCAATTACTAATGTTAAACATTTCCTAATCACAATTTTATTCTAAATATGAAATGTATAAAATGGGTTTATAAGGCGTCATGACGATAAAAAATAAGTAGAATCTTATTTAATTCTCTTATACGAATATTACCTATATAAATAAGCATTGGTTGCGGATGTATGATCTGTTTTTTTAGAAATCTTACAAGCGTGTAAGATAAATGAAAGATGAATCAATATGAGCTGTAAGACAATTCCTTTACACTTTATAGTGAGTAGTACAAATGAAGGGAGCATATAAATGGAAATTTTACATGCAAAAAGTATTAGTAAAGTATATAAAGGGAAAATACCTTTTAAAGCATTAGTAGATATTGATTTATCAATTCAAGAAGGTGAATTTGTAGGGATTATGGGGCCATCAGGAAGCGGGAAAACAACGTTATTGAATATGGTATCTACTATTGATTCTCCAACATCGGGAGAAATTTTAATAAATGGCACAAATCCTTTTCAATTGACATCAGATGATTTAGCTTTATTCCGTAGGAAAAAATTAGGGTTTGTTTTTCAAGCATTTAATCTTCTTAGCACACTTACAGTAAAGGAAAATATCGTATTGCCGATGACATTGGATGGTGTTTCAGTACAAGAAATGAACAAACGAGTGGAAGAAATTGCAGAGAAATTAAACATTACAGATATATTGAGTAAAAGAACGTTTGAAATATCAGGGGGACAAGCTCAAAGAACGGCAATCGCTCGCGCTATTATTCATAAGCCGCAATTATTACTAGCAGATGAACCGACAGGGAATTTAGACTCTAAATCTTCAAATGATGTAATGGAGATGCTAAATACTCTTAATAAGGAAGAAAAGGCAACGATGATGTTAGTTACACATAATCCGTATGCAGCGAGTTTTTGCAGTAGGGTTATATTTATTAAAGATGGTCAGCTATATAACGAAATTTATTGTGGTGAAAGCAGGCAAACTTTTTATCAAAAGATTATGGATGTCCTTTCTTTGTTAGGAGGGAAAAGGTATGACTTTTCGTCAGTTCGCATTTAATAATATTTTTCGCAATAAACGTACCTATGCTGCTCATTTTTTAAGTAGTGCATTTTCTATTATGATTTTCTTTACGTATGCCCTTTTATTATTTCATCCTGATTTACAAGGTGAGTTAAAATCGACAAGTGCAACAATAAGTGCATTCGGTACATTGGGATTTACAATTTCGCAAGGTTTAATTTTTGTATTTTCATTTTTCTTTATTTTATATTCAGTTAGTTCGTTTTTAAAAACGCGTAAGAAAGAATTTGGCATATTAATGATGCAAGGTATGTCAATGAGGCAACTTAAAAAATTATTATTAATTGAAAATATGTTAATTGGATTTGGCTCAATTTGTATAGGGATTCTCCTTGGACTTATATTTTCTAAATTAGTTTTATTAATAAGTGCAAGTGTATTAATGATTAGTAATGGCTTACCTTTTTATATACCAGTGCAGGCAATATTATTAACAGTCATCATATTTCTGTTCTTATTTTTAATCGTTTCGCTAGTTACATTTAAAATGATAAAAGTAACAGAACTTGTAGAACTTATTCAAGCAGAGGAAAAACCAAAGCCAGAACCGAAAGCTTCAATTTTATTGTCGCTACTTTCTTTAATTAGTATAGGGTATGGGTATATTTCAGTATTTCGCTTTATTCCAAGTTACAGTTTTATTACACTTGGAATGGGTGTACTTCTAGTAATTGTAGGAACGTATTTTTTATATACACAGTGTAGCGTTTATATATTGTATCTTGCGAAAAGGAGTGAATCTTTCTTTTTAAAGAGAACAAATATATTAACATTTTCAGAATTAATTTATCGTATGAAAGATAACGCAACAATGTTTTTTATAGTATCTATTATTTCAGCAGTTGCATTTACAGCAATTGGTACGACAGCCGCTCTTGGAAATAAAGATTTGGTAAGGATGACCAATCCGTATACATTTCTGTATACAGGTCCTGAAAATGACAAAATAGCGGATAAACATCTTTCTATTATAAAAAAACATCTTGCTGATGCTAATATTCCGTATCGAATGGCTTCATCTTCAGATAAATATACAGAAAGCAACGTAAATGTAATGAAGTTAGGGGAATATAACGAACTTGCGAGAGCACTCGGGTATCAACAAGAAACGATTGAAAAAGAAGATGAAATTATACTAATCCCTGGAGTGGTATCACAAAAACAAGAATTTAAAAATGGTGACTATAAGAAGAATATTGAAGTCATCCAAGGAGATTGGACAAAGACATTTCATGTGAAAAAAGCTGTAGAAAATTTAGTTTTACCACATGATTCTAGTAGTATTTTTATCGCTGTTCAAGATCATGTGTATGATGGCATTCCTCTTACTAGTGACCCGGATATTAAAGATATTCAATATCGTACTTACGGATTTGTTGTAGATGATTGGATGAAAACAAAGGAGATTTCAAACCAATTAAATAGTATATTCAATAAAGATACTAGAGAAGTACATTTTGAATTTCGAGCTTTAACATTAGAGTTGTTAGGTGCAAAGCAAACGAATGGATTATTACTTATGGCAAGTGTTTTAGTCGGCATCGTCTTCTTCACATTCGCCGCTAGTTTTATCTATTTCCGATTATATACGGATTTGGACCGTGATCAACAGCAATATAAAATGATTTCGAAAATGGGATTAAGTAAACGAGAATTAAAAAAAGTTGTGACGAGACAGTTATTATTAATGTTCTTTTTACCGATTGTCGTTGCAGTGATTCATACTGTAGTTGCTTATACGGCGTTACAACAATTAGTCGATTTTTCTATTTTAAATAGCTCTATCGTTATTTTAATTTCATTTATATGTATACAAGTTTTATATTTCTTTATAACCCGTTGGCGTTACCTCCAAAAGCTTTATAAAACTATGGAGCAATAGAGTATATCGGCTTGTAAGATTACACAAAAGTATGTAAAAAAATGAATTGAATTATGAAAGGACCCGTGATGAAAAAAACTTTAACTATTTTTATGTTAACTTTAATACTATTAATAAGTTTTAGTGCATGCTCTAAAAGGGATAACCTCCTTCCAGCAAACGGTGTATTAATCATTGGAGATGAAAATAATATTTCACCAATTATTAATCGTTATCAGGAAATTACGAAAGAAACGGGAGTGTTTTCTGTGAAAACAAGTACATTTGGAAAAGGACAGGTGTTAATTTTAAATGAATCTACAGCACAAACATTGATTAAAGCAAAAGTTTTTCGTAAACGAGATAATGGCTCCAATTTTATACCTATAGATACGTTACCGAAATTCCCAAAAGAAGGCTCACTACTGTTTGCACAAGAAGACGAAAAGACTTTGAAAAGTATTGAATTAGAAGGAAAAGCGGTTCCTGTTAAATATGATAGTGATGCTTGGATAGGTAATACTCGTAAATATCCAACGCAAAGTTATGTGATTGTAGCAAAAAATAGTGCATATAAAGAAATAAAGGTAAATGAAACAAAAATGCAACTTCTTCATTTGAAAAAATCTCTAGGAGATGAAAACCCTAAAATGTCAACAGATAATACAATGATTAATGAAAATGTAAAAGTAAGAAAGCTAATTAAAGGTATTGAAAAAAAAGTAACAGTTCAATTTGTAACGATTGGAGAAAAATCTTAAAAAAAAGAGTTCGAGGTTGATAGAAACTATTACCCTTGAACTCTTTTTGCTTAGTGTGTTTTTTTATATATGAAATGTATATAAAATACTTTACATGATGTTTAAGTTAAAAACTGATTATCGTATAGTGGACATGCATTGCAAGCGGCATCTATAACAGGTTTACATCTATCCCATATTACGATGAACAAAGTGTTAATGGGGAATGCATTTTTCTTAGGTTCTTATGAAAGATAGGAAGAAAATCGCTCATTAATTGATACTTCTTGGTGGCAAAATGACTGTGTAGTAAATACAAATTCTATGATTGCGCCCTCGTCTAATAATGTAGTAAATAATTATGAATCTATACAGATTGGAAAATGGAATCATATCGAAACGAAGGTAAATTGGGACAACCTCAATATGGTAGGGTTCAGTGTTTCAGACACGCTAGGTTTTTCTAATATTCAAGAGTTTTATAAAACAAATGCAAAAAAATTATCACGGTTACTGAAATAGATCATAATAAAGCGCTCTTGATGGAATTCGAGAGCGCTTTATATTATATTGAAAGAGGGATTTGGTAAAAAAATATGGGGGGATATTATGAAAATTCAAGTTGTATTGTCAGGATATGGGACAGTAGGAAAAGAGTTTATCAAATTATTAAATGAAAAATATTTATATATATATGAAACATATGGAATAGATTTAGTTGTAAGTGGCGTATTAGGTAGAAATATTGCAATACATAATGAGGAAGGTTTGTCTATTCATGATTTGTTGATGTATGGTGAAGGTACTGCTGCAATTGAAAAATACATAGAACATCATCCGGAGGAACGTACAACAAACAGTATAAATGGTACTGTATTGGTAGAATCAACAGTTACAAATCTTAAAGATGGAAATCCAGGAAAACAATATATAAAACAAGCGATTGGGAAGCATATGGATATAGTTGCAATTTCAAAAGGTGCCCTTGTTACAAGCTGGAGAGAAATACATGAAGCAGCAAAAATGGTGAATGTACGAATTCGATATAGTGGTGCAACTGCCGCTGCACTACCGACACTAGATATTGGGCAATTTAGTTTAGCTGGTTGCAATATTGAAAAAATAGAAGGGATATTAAACGGGACGACTAATTATATTCTTACAAAAATGTATGAAGAAGATATTACGTTTGAAGAAGCGCTGAAAGAAGCACAAAATAAAAGGATTGCTGAGACGAATCCAATATTAGATGTAAGTGGTTCGGATAGTGCTTGTAAATTATTACTTTTGACAAACAGTTTAATGGGAGTAGAGAATACGCTTGAGAATATACATGTAAAGGGAATCGAGCACGTTACAAAACAACAAATTCGAAATGCTAAGGAACAAAATAAATATATGAAATTAATTGCTTCAGCATATAAGGATGAGGATGGTAAAGTGAATCTTAATGTAGAACCGTTTGAAATAGAAAAAGACCATCCGCTAGCAAGAGTAAATGGGACAGAAAAAGGAATTACGTTCTTTACAGATTCAATGGGGCAAGTTACTACAATTGGTGGGGCTTCTAATCCACGCGGAGCAGCTGCTGCTGCTTTAAAAGATGTCATTAATTTATATCGCAAAGATTTGTAAGACCGTACCGCTATGAATAAAAAATACATATGTAGTGGCCCTTTTGAGAATGAAATAAATATGTAAAGATAATTGCAGGGGGTAAGGAATTGTTTAAAGATTTTAAAGTTGTGAAGGATCGTCCCGTTTATATTCAATTGAAAGATTATTTGAAAAAGATGATTATGAAAGGCCATTTGTTGGAAAAACAAAAAATCCCATCCACCCGAGAACTGAGTGAATTATTATCTGTGAGTAGAAATACTGTACTTGCTGCTTATGCGGATTTAGAGCAAGAAGGGCTCATTTATGCAGTTAAAGGAAAAGGGAATTTTGTTGCGAAAGTTGATATATCTAACACTTCGTCTGTTGAAATAGATTGGAAAAATAAACTTAATACAGTTACCACATTAGCGGATGAATTAGATTTAATGAAACATGGTGTTCGCTGGGAAAAAGGAATGATTGTTTTTAATAGTATAGCCCCGGATGAAAAGCTATTTGATGTTGAAAATTTCAAAAGAGCTTTTCTTACTCGTATGTCTATTGAAGGGGATATCGTTTTGAACTACGGATATGCAAAAGGTTATAGACCATTAATGAATTATCTACTTCATTACATGGAAATGAAAGGTGTAGATATTTCGAATAAAGATATTTTAATTACAAACGGGTTTACAGAAGGGTTAGATATTGTATTATCTTCCTTATTGAAGAAATCAGGGCGTGTTATTTGTGAGAATCCAACTCACCATGCTGCATTAAAGCTTTTTCGTTTACATGGACTTGAAGTTCATGGGGTTAATATGAATGATGATGGTATTGATACGAATGAAGTAGAAAAAAGTTTGCGTAAAATGGATTTTGATTTTGCATATTTAATTCCTTCTTATCATAATCCAACAGGTATTGTTACGAGTTCGGAGAAAAGAACGGAAATGATGAGGTTATTTTCAAAATATAAGATTCCTATTATAGAGGATGGATTTAATGAAGAATTACGTTATTCGGGTTCACATTTAGCACCATTATTAACTTTTGCTGGGGCTGGTAATAATGTGATTTATATTAGTAGCTTTTCAAAGATACTTTTCCCTGGTTTACGTGTAGGCTGGATTATCGCAGATAAAGAACTGATTCATTATTTAGAAAGTGTAAAAAGAGCAAGAACGATTCACACATCTACGTTAGATCAAGCTGTTCTGTTTCAATATTTACATGAAGGATACTTTGAAAAATATTTAAAAAAAGCAAGGTCTGTTTATAAGAGAAAATATGAGTTAGCTGTTAGGGCTTGTAATCAGTACGTTCCGTTTAAAAGAATGACTGGAGATGGTGGATTTCATTTATTTATAGAGTTGGAAGAAAATATTCACGCTCGCGCACTTTTACAAAAGTGTTATGAGAAAGGTGTTACGTTTTCTCCTGGAGATGTTTTTTATTCTGATGGAGGAGGAACGAATACGTTCCGATTAGGCTTTTCACGCTTGAAAGAAAAGGAAATAGTTAGCGGGATTCAAATAATTGGCGAAACGTTAAAAAATGAAATTTGGAGTTGAGAAGATGAGAATTGGCGTTATTATGGGAGGAGTATCCTCTGAAAAACAAGTTTCCATTATGACTGGGAATGAAATGATTGCACATTTAGATAAGGATAAATACGAAATAGTTCCAATTACGTTAAATGAAAAAGTTGATTTAATTGAAAAAGCAAAAGACATTGACTTTGCATTGCTAGCATTACACGGAAAATACGGAGAAGATGGTACAATACAAGGAACGCTTGAGAGTTTAGGTATTCCTTATAGCGGCAGTAATATGTTATCTAGTGGTATATGTATGGACAAAAATATTTCGAAAAAGATTTTGCGTTATGAGGGAGTAGAAACACCTGATTGGATCGAGATTTCTAACATGGAAGAACTCCAGCTTAATGACATCGAAAAAATGAGATTTCCGTTAGTGGTAAAACCAAACTCTGGCGGCTCTAGTGTTGGTGTGAAGATCGTCTATGATAAAAATGAATTAATCGAAATGCTTGAAACTGTATTCGAATGGGATTCTGAAGTAGTAATTGAGAAGTATATAAAAGGTGACGAGATTACTTGTTCAATTTTTGATGGAAAACAGTTACCCACTATTTCAATTCGACATGCAGCTGAATTCTTTGATTACAATGCGAAATATGATGATTCTAGTACAGTTGAAGAGGTTATAGAACTTCCAGCTGAAATTAAAGAGCGTGTAAATAAAGCGTCTATGGCTTGTTATAGGGCATTAAAATGTAGTGTTTATGCAAGAGTTGATATGATTGTAAAGGACGGAATTCCATATGTAATGGAGGTTAATACATTACCAGGGATGACACAATCCAGCTTACTGCCCAAAAGTGCCGAAGCGGTCGGAATTAATTATAGCAAACTATTGGATATGATAATTGAAACTTCATTAAAAGTGAGAAAAGAAGAAGGATTTTAAGCTGGTTGTATAATTCATACTTTTGACAGTGCCACGAAATATGCTATGATGAATAAAATATGAAAACTAAATATTTATCCACTAGGGGGGCCTTATATAGGCTGAGATCAAATGGAATTTTGAGACTCTTAGTACCTGATCTGGTTAATGTCAGCGTAGGGAAGTGGGAAGACGATCATATGTAATAATTAAATTTATACGGTCTATTTCACTTTCTTTACGCCTGTAAAGAAAGTTTTTTTATTTTATGGCATTAATAATTGTGGGTAAATATTTATATTTTATAAATTATTGGAGGGATTTAAATGACTTTTTCGCAATCGTTACGTAAAGAAATAGATTCAATTTGGGAAGCAAGTTTTAATCATCCTTTTGTAAAAAAACTTGGTGAAGGAACGTTAGATTTAGCTAGTTTTCGATATTATGTGCTCCAAGATTCGTATTATTTGAGTCATTTTGCTAGAGTACAAACTTTAGGAGCTGCAAAGGCTTTTGAATTAGAAACGACAGCTCGTATGGCACACCATGCTCAAAATACATATGAGGCGGAATTATCATTACATGAGCATTTTGCCAAGAAGCTAGGGATTACAAAAGAAGAAAAAGATAATTTTATCCCTGCACCAACTGCATATGCGTATACTTCACATATGTACCGTGCTGCGTATGAAGGTCATTTAGGGGATATTATTGCAGCTATTTTACCTTGTTACTGGTTATATTATGAAATTGGCGAACGATTCAAAGAGTGTCAGCCAGAAGAGCCAATTTATAAGGAGTGGATTTCTGCTTATGGATCTGATTGGTTCCGTACTTTAGTTGAAGAACAAATTACAAGATTAGATACAATTGCCGAAAAAGTCATAGAGTCAGATCGTAATAGGATGAAACAACATTTTATTATTAGTAGTCAATATGAATATTCATTTTGGGAAATGGCTTACACTTTAGAAAAGTGGCCGATTAATATAGAAGAAAAAGATGCTATTAGATAAAGAGTTTAGAAGAGATATTGCATATACTTATGTAATATCTCTTCATATGTATATTTTTCGTAAAAACTTCGTAAATTATAAAAATAATATATACAGGTATAATATAATAGATTTGTGAGGAGGAATATATATGAAAAATGTAATATAAATAATATTTGCTTAGTATTGCTTATTTTCAAAAGATTGGACTTTACAACATATTATATTAATAAAGAGATTTCCATTCCCTTTAAAGTAATTATTTTTTCTATTTTTTCTTGCTATTTGTGGGAGATAACTNNTGCCCGTAAAAGCCCGGTTGATGTGGGCTCATAATCAGTGGGGGATGGACAAAACCCCACTGATTAAAGTTTCACTTTATTATCAAGATAAATGAAGAAAGGGAGTATTCATTATATGGAAAAATTACGCTTATTAACATTTGAAAATATAGTACAACCACTTTTTAATGAACATGTATCATTTATATATTTCCCTATTGAATGGTTGGACATTGTTAAGATACATTATAAGACATTTTTATTAACGAGTAAGTTGAAACGATTAAATGAAAGATTGTATGATATGTTTTCTGATATATTATTTATTCAGCATAATCCGTATGTATTAAGTGAAAATACACCATGGATTGTATCAAAAGAACCAATTAAACAAGAACAACTTGATTATATTTTCCAAAGCTGGTATAAGGTTATTCATGATTGGAAACCCAATCAATTAATAGAACCACCAAAATATGAATGGCATTACGATTTGATTTCTAATTTACCAGTATTACATGATAATGAATCGTTTTCTAAGTGGGTGCCCGCTTTAATTTCACATATTTTTTGTGAATGTCCTGTAATATTAGAAAATAAAAATGAGGAAATTTATTTTTCTCCACTTCGATCACAAAATATTTGTGAGGCTATGTCAGAGCCGATTAAAGATGAAAAATCACAAGATTTTTTCGCCTATGTTTATCGGTTTGAATGTATAACTCGTGGAGGGGAAAATATTCCGTTATTAAATGTTACAGTAGGTATTCGAAGATTTTACCAAGAATATAATCATCCAGATATTCCTTTACTTTTAAGACGAAAACGGGGCATGATATTGATTTCTACTCCAGAATTTACATCAAATAATAAAAAAATACGGTTTGTAAAGCTAAAAGTACAACAAGCTACCAACGGTATGAAATGGATTAAATTATTTAGAAATTTAAAAGATGATTTTCATATAGGTGGAGAAGTTGAATTAGACCATATTCTCCAATATCCGAAAGAATATATTATTGGGACAAATATAAGGGTGCTGCTTCCATACAATGAAAAAATATATAAAGTTCAAGGTACTAAAATAAAGCTTGGTATACAAGTAAAGGAGAGAGAATATCTATTTAAAGAATTTCAGCGGAAATTCCCTTATTTCACATTACTCCCAGAATGTAAAAAGATACTAACGAACAATGAAAATGCATTATTTCCACTGTTTGCACCAAAAGGATTAGAGACCATAACGTTAGAAGTTTGGTCCGAAAATATAGCAATGGAAATAGAACAAGCATTATTTGATAGTGAAATTATTTTAGCTAAAATGGGTGAAGCATCTTATGTAGTAAATGCAGATTCGCTAGTATTATTAAAGATAGTAAGATTTAATATTGAAAAAGTGTTACAAAATCCATATAAAATGCAATATTGCCAGAAATATAAAACAAATCTTGTAGATGATGTGGTAAAAGCAATTCATGCTACTGCAGGTAAGCGAAGTGATACGACGTTAGCATTAATCGCAATGAAAAATTATGACGGGCGGGAGAAAATTGATCCAAAACAAATTATTCGTGAAGGCTTTGCACGAACAAAACGTATTTCAACATTTATTAATTTATTTATAGGTCAAAGTGTATCCCATGAAACAATTGTAACTAGTATTTTTAGTTTATTAGAACAAAAAGGATTTTTAAAACGCAGTTGGAACAAGATGAATTTACCTTGTACATATGTCAATTTATCCATTGAACGAATTTCAAAATTTGATTTCTTGCCTATTCTTTCAACAATAAAACGTAGAGAGATTGTATATAAATTATATGGGAATACAGAGTGGGAAACGATTGACTATTTGTTATTAAATATAAATAAACATAATGCGTTTTTACCGCGGCCTTCAAAAAGAAATGATATGGGGGTTCTTTTTAAACAATTTGTATCCGAAACATTGATGGAAATTTTACAACATGCGAAAGAAGAAAATGAACAAGTTTATTTTATTATAGATGCGAATATGAGAAAATATTGGATTAAAGAGTTGCAAAATGAAATAATTGATGTGGATATTTCACCTGAGATTGTTCCAAATATGCTAAAGATTCCGAATTTAAATGTCATAAGAATAAATACAGCTTTTGATGTACCAAGCTATGTTGTATTAGAGCGTGATGATGTTATGGATGGAACAGGATTATATAAGGATCAAAAAGGAATGTATTATAGCACTGGGGAATATTCATTAAATTGTAGTGACACGTTACAACAATATATACTTGAAATTTTACCATTAGGTGTAAAATTAGTAGAAAGAGATTATATCGCTAAAATGATACATTACATGTGCTGTAATTCAAGTATGCTTTCGAAAAAAAATGTACACATGCCATATTCCATGCATATGTCTAAAGTAATAAAGAGTTATGCTACTGATATAGATGCAAGAGAGTTTAAAGAATTCGATGATGAATTAGATGTTGATGTATTAAAGGTAGAAAAGAAAGATTCAATAATTCTACTTTAAATAAATAATAGTAAACAAATCCTGCTCGTTATACCGATCAGGATTTGTCATTTTTTCTTATAAATATAGCTATCCTTTGTCAAGTATCTTTTCTTTTATGTATTTACTTTATTAACATTCAGGATTAAGATGTTTTTTAGAAATACAAAAACGAAATTATATGGAAAAGTAATTTTAAAAACTGAAAAGAAATTTGAAAGGAATGGGGAATTGTGAAGAAATTAGATGTATTATTAATGCTACTGAGCGGCCTCTTTCCAATTGCAGGAATTATAAAACAAATCCCTCTAGAACAATCATTATATATTGGAGGATTATTATTTTTTACTAGTTTCGGTAGTTACTTTGCGAAAAAGATATATTCACGTATATGTAGTTGGATAGCGTACGCACCATTTATAACACTACTGCTAATCATTTGGAATCAGGATATTTCAACAAGTTCTATAATAGCGAACGCCAAAATTGCCGCTTGTGTCGCTTTAATTCCTTGTTTATTCCGTTTTCGTACATATGGGCTTACTTTGGGCTTATTCTCATTATGGGGCGCTTTACTATGGGATATAAAAGAAGTACAGTCGTTAGTCATACTTAAGCGTATGACGAGTTTAATGACAAGCCATTACTTATATCTTCTACTTTTAGTTGGAGGACTTATATTAGGTGGATTACTTGCGATGTTATTACACCGTAAAGAGAAAGATAATAATAAAGAAAATACAAATCTATTTAAACAAAAAAAGAAACGTAAAAGGCTATCATTTAAGATGCACCTTCCAAGATTACCGAAATTGAAGATGAAATTATTTAAGTTTGGTAAAAAAGCATCTAAACGTAAAACACCAGAAACAAAACATGAGCGTAATTACGAAGAATCCGTTTTAACATATGAAATGACAGAGCAATTAGATCAAAATAAAGAAAGTACTGTTCAAGGACAAACAAGGATGGAACGTCGAAGAAATAAGTATAATGTATAATGAAGTGTAATGAAGTGTAATGACCCCTTATTGATAAATCATTAAGGGGTTTTATATGTGACGAATTGTATTATTAAGTGCGACACCTAAAGAAAATACAAAAAAGCTCACCTCGCTTCGTGTAAAATAGAAGTTACCACACAACCA
>NUMR01000093.1 GCA_002578045.1 Bacillus cereus | reverse complement strand
AAGCCGCCCTAGAGCTACTAACATCTAGGTTCGAGGATCAGGCTGCTCAGCCTGCGAGTAGGGAGTCCCGCACGTTCACTGAGAAACACTCTTAGTTATGTGGTAAGTCCACAGCGGGAAAAAGAATTGTCCCAAATGATCCTAAGACCATTATCTAGAAATATCTTGAGACGTCCAAGTATTAATTTACAGATCTCTCATGAAAGTAAAAAAATTAAGCTTAAATATACTATACGAGGGGGAAGAACAGTGAAAACTGCTGAAAAGTTAGATTGCATTATAAAAGAAGAATACAAAAATATTAATGGTATGTTAGTAATGCAGAAAGATAATGTTATTTTTGAAAACTATTATAATGGTTACGGTTCAGATGATGCATTTCATGTAGCATCTGTCACAAAAACGATAATCTCTGCGCTAATTGGAATATGTATAGAGAAAGGCTATATAAAAAGTGTTGATCAAAAAGTAATAGAGTTTTTTCCTGAATATAATTTTAAGACATCTGAAGTATCAGTGCGACACCTTCTTACAATGACAGCTCCACATCCTTTTGTAGACTGGCAGGAACCATTAGAAGAATTATGTACGCAACAGGACTGGGTGCAGTATACACTTAATAGAATTGGACATGGCGGAGGAGTGGGACATTTTAAATATTCATCTGCAGGCGCACATTTATTATCCGCAATCATTATGAGCACAACTGGAAAAAGTGCACGTGAATTTGCGAATGAATACTTATTTCAGCCTATTGGTATGAGAGAGATTCCAAACTACGATATGAGGGTATTTGGATTCGATGACTTATTCGGAAAAGATGTAAAAGGATGGGTTCATGATCCAAAGGGGATTTCGACGGGTGGCTGGGGACTTACGTTGACAGCTAGAGATATGGCTAAGTTTGGACATTTGTATTTGAATGAAGGTGTTTATGATGGAAAGCAAATTCTGTCAAAGTCATGGGTAAAAGAATCGACAGCAATGAATCAAAATCAATATGGTTATTTATGGTGGTTACGGGAAGAGGATGGTATCTCTTCATATTGTGCAATGGGTGATGGGGGGAATGTGATTTGTTGTGTACCGGAGAAGGAATTGTTGGTAGTGATTGTATCTGAAATTATACCGGAAGCAGGGGATAGATGGGAGCTAATTTCGAAATATATTCTCTCTGGTACACAGCTAAATAATTAAATGGAGCTTAAAGATGGTGTGAATTGGAACTACATACCGTCTTTTTTGCTGTTTTGTTTAAGTAAGAGATTTCTCTAGGTGGATAAAAGGCATTGTTTGAAAGGGTAAATTTTAAAAATATCGTAACTTAGATTTCATGTCATTTTGCTAGAAAAATGTAAAAACAAAAGTAGCTCTGGCAAAATTGGACACGTAGAACAGGGAAATAAACATGATTTATAGATTTTTATAAGTTTATGGCAATAGAATAATGAGTTTAATTGAGTTGAAAAATATTAAAAAGGTGTATAGTAACAAGAATTACAAAACGTTTGCGTTAAACGGTATAAACTTAACGATAAAAAAGGGCGAAATTATAGCGGTAATGGGTCGGTCAGGTTCAGGAAAAAGTACACTATTAAATGTTATAGGGTTAATTGATATGCCAAATGATGGGGAATATACCTTAAATGGAAAAACATTAAGTGAAATAAGAAGGAATAAAGTTCATAAAACAAGAAATGAAATGATTGGGTTTATTTTTCAATATTTTGTGTTGTTAAAAAGAACATACTGTACTTGATAATGTAGCATTACCACTAACGTATAGAAAACTAAAGAACCGTGAAAGAGAAAATAAAGCGAAGTTCTATTTAGAAAAAGTAGGTTTAAAAGAACAAAGGAAGAACGATTATTATTGTAACGCATGATATTGAAGTAGCTAATCAGTGTAATAGAATTATTGAGTTAGTTGATGGGGAAGTTGTGCGGAGTTAAAGAATTAATGAATATAATGGGAAATGGCGATTCAGCTAATTTGAAAACAATCGAACGGAATAAAAAATTTGGTAATCTCATTTGTACAGCATATACATAATCGCTTTGAAATGATTCGCTATTTAATATATAGGGGGAATTAGGGATGGATCTTACGTTTAAAGTAGAGGAAACATGTTTTAATTACCGAGTTGGAGCAATTTGTAAACAGGGTAATAAAATCCTTATTTTGCAAGATGACGGTGAAGATTTTTGGTACGTGCCAGGCGGACGGGTGAAAATGCTAGAAAATAGTGAAGAGGCGTTAAAACGGGAGCTTGCAGAAGAACTAGGGGTTCCTATTGAAGTGAAGAGATTAATATGGTCGGTAGAAAATTTCTTTACATTTTCTGAGCGGAAATTTCATGAGATTAGTTTTTATTATGAAGTAGAGGTGTATGAATTACCCGCGAATGGAGCAGATCAATATGTTTTGGAAGAAGGGGATAGAACATATTTGTTTAAGTGGGTATTGGTAGAAGATTTACATACATATAACTTACAGCCAGCGTTTATAAAAGATAAAGTAAAGGATGTATCTGTCCATACAGAACATATTGTTTTACAAAATTAAACGTATTCGGAGGGGCAATTCCTGGGTTTACAACTTTTGCTGGTGGAGTAATTGGAGGCAAACATACATTGGCTGTCAGTATTAACTCTTTAGGTGTGATTGATATTGGTGCGCAGTTTAATAAAATGATGGAAATTGAATTTAATAAATAAAGTAAAAGAGCTTGGTGGTGGAATGGTATTAACTGAAAGGAATGAAGTGTTACACGAAATTGCATTACCAATGCTCGGGATTATGTCCGATTTGAAAATGATGGATTTAATACATGAAGAGAAAAAGATGGTAAAATTACTGCAAGAGCGAGGCTATGCTTATAACGATCCATCATTTTCGATTTTATTCTTTTCTGCGTCGCACTTGTCATTTATACGAGTAACACCTATAGAATTATATGATGAGAAAAGGAGAAAGGTAGTTGCTTCACTGATTAAATGTGTAAGTCAACATTAAAAATAACGCCCCTACAAAATTCTTATAGGGGTGTTATTTTTGTAGCGCAGGAATAGAATTTACTTAATCTCAAATAATATAGTATCTAAATTATTTGAGGTGATACATAAGTATGAAAAAACTATTGTATGTAATAAGTATTTTTATTTTGTGTGTATCTATACAACACGTTGTACATTCCCAATCAGCTGCACCAAAATTATCTTCTGATTGTCTAGAAGAAAGTAAAGTTCGTGATGAAAAACATGTGAAAAATATTATGAAGGACATTATATCTACGTTTAATTTAAATATTGATGAAAATAGTTTTTGGGAAGTTAGTAAAAGAGACCTAGAAGCTGCACATTTAATGTATGGTGGGCGGGAAAATGATTCTTATTATAATTCGCTAACTAAAATTTATGATAGTGGTGGATATAGAGGACAACCTAGGTTGTTTGTGAGGGCGCTTGAAGCATTTTTACTTTATAAAGAAATAGATGATACAAATGTTATGAAACATCTTAAGCTTGAAAAGGGTGAATGGGTTGTTACTGAAACGAAAAGGAAGCAAGGGAAAATGGTGGAATACAAATCGTTACAATGTGAAAAGGATTATCTGAAAAAGAGAAATGAGTATCATAATATACAATAACGAAAATCTTGAAGGGAAAAGCTTTTGTTACTCAATGTAAATTGATCGATAGAAATCACTAGTAAGTTCTCCATAAAAAACGTCATTTTAAACATTAAAAATGACGTTTTTTAAATTCTTAAAGCTTTTGCATCGCGCTCTCAATTCTCTTCACCAAATCCTGTTACATGAACAGGTCTTTCTAAAATTTTTTCATGAATAAATTCTTGTAATGCCTCGTGCAACATACTATATTGCTTTAGAATAGGCCCACGTGAACTAACTGTTTGAGAGTAAAGTTTAGTTGGCTCATTAAGTTCTCGATTTTTATTTAAGTCGTCTCCTAATAAAGATTGCCTCTGTTTATCATATTTTGCATTCATCAATATAGCCTCTAAAAATTTTTCTTCGATTGTTACTAAATATGATTCTTTAGCCTTGATTATGTATTACATACAAAGTTCAATTTAGTAACATACCGCTAGATGAAAAAAACGCACATGCAGTGGACCTGTTGAAATAGAAGAAATTATGGAAAAATGAATATCGGGAAGAGAAATAACACGTTTTATCCCGCTATTTGCGGGCAGTAAGACTCCCACCTCAAAATTCGGTGGATGCGAGGAAGTTAGGTGGGAGATAACTGCCCGTAAAAGCCCGATTAGTGTGGGCTAATCATCAGTGGGGGATGGACAAAATCCCCACTGATTACAGTTTCACTTTATTAAAGAGGTGGGAGAAAACCACTATTAAAATTTCAGTCATAAAAATTAATTTATAAACGACTTTATAGACAATGAACATGAAAAACGGGAAAAATAAATAGGGAGGAATTTATCATGTCGGATTGGTTTCAATTAGATAAAGAATATATGATGCCTACGTATTATCGTACGAAGGTTGCGATAGAAAGAGGGAAAGGGTGTAAACTTTATGATGTGGATGGTAAAGAGTATTTAGATTTATTTTCTGGTGTTGGAGTAAACGTATTGGGATACAATCATCCTAAAATTGTGCAAACGACAATAGAGCAAGTTACGAAATCGTTGCATCTTCCGTTTCATTTTTTAAATCCAGTTGCGATTGAGTATGCAAAGAAATTAGTTCATTGCTCTTTAAAAAATGGAAAAGTCTTTTTTACAAACTCTGGTACGGAAGCGACGGAAACAACATTAAAGTTAATTGATAAATATAGATCTATTACGAATGAAGAACGTGACGGAGTAGTTGTTCTAAAAAGTAGTTTCCATGGGCGAACGTTAGGGGCGCTTCATTTTACGAGACAAGAAAATGTATATCAAAATTTCCCTAAAACAGCTATTCCTGTATATGAAGTGGAACGTGAAAATATAGAGCAATTAGAAGAAATAATTATTAATGAAAATCCAATTGCAATTTTGCTTGAGCCAGTATTAGGAAGCGGTGGCATATATCCTTTATCGCGTGAATATTTACATGGTGTTCAATGTTTATGCGATAAATATAATGTACTGCTTATCGTTGATGAAGTTCAAAGTGGTATGGGGCGAACTGGGAAATTGTTTGCTTATCAAAATTTCAATATTACACCGGATATTATTCAAATTGGTAAAGGAGCAGGAGGCGGGATACCGCTAGGTGGAATTATTGTAAGTGAAAAGTTAGGTGATGTATTTTCACCAGGAGATCACGGCACAACATTTGCTCATTCATCAATGGGAACAGCTTTAGGTTTAACGGTATTAAATACATTGATTGATGGTGGTCTAATGCAAGAAGCTTATGAAATGTCACTATATTTAAATGATAAACTACAAGAAATTCAAAACGAAAATTCTTATTTTATTAAGGAAGTACGTCATGCTGGTATGATGTTTGGTATTAGTGTGAACGATACAAATGAAAATGTGAAGAAATTACAGATAGAGCTAATGAATAAAGGAATATTAGTCGATGTAACACAAGGAAATATCATTCGATTACTTCCGCCGTATATTATTAAGAAAGAGGAAATTGATGCATTTATTTATGAGTTTATTTCCTGTATTCACAGTTTAGCAGCTACAGCAAGTGTTTAAAACTTTCGATTTAAATATAAAAAGTTTTTCATTCAGGAAGATAGTAGGGAGAAATGAATACATTTACTAATAGGTAACGGACATATTGCCGCTATATTTGCAGGTATTTTCGTATTAGGTTTCTTCCTAAGCGTATATGAAGGAACATTACCTTCGTTATTACTGTCACTCTTTTTCACCGATGTACGTTACCGAGCACTTTCGATCTCTTTTAACATTTCCGTATCGATATTCGGTGGAACAACACCGCTTGTATGTTCATACTTAGTTCATGCGACGGGTAACCCGCTCGCACCGGCATTTTATTTAACAGGTGTAAGTATTATTGGATTAGTTGTATTTAGTGTACTATTCGTTACAACATCAGGACGTGCACTAAAAGGTTCATATCCTACAGTAGAAACGAAAAAAGAAGCACACCTAATCGCTAAAAAAGACCCTGAAGAAACACTTGGGTGGCATGAAGAATCTTTGGAAATTGAAGCAGGGAAAAATGCTTAAGTATTGAAAAGTAACGTAGTAGAATACAAAAAGGTTCCTATATTTAATGAGGTCACTGAAAAAGTCCACTTCATAAGAACAAGGAATTCATCACCTACTATATACAGGTGATGGATTCCTTGGAAATACGTGCCAATTCTTCTGAAGCCTTTGCGTAATGCGTTTGTCCCTCATGTAGCGATAAATGTAATGGAACACCTTACTTTGGGTCGCAAGGCTTAGCTGTTCTTTAATTTTATCTCGCTATTTGTGGGCAGCAAGACTTCCACCTCAAAATTCGGCTGGAGCAAAGAAGTTAGGTGGGAGATCAACTGTCTGTAAATGCCTGATTGGTGTTGGCTAATAATCAGTGGAGGATAAACAAAAACTCCACTGACTAAAGTTTCACTTTATTGGGACCACTATATTTGTGTGGAACTGAAAAATATAACTGTGTATGAATAGTAATAATGTAGATGAATTATGAAGCTTTGATTAAACAGCAATTGTTCATCTTGCTTATGTAAAACGGAAAAAACCCCCTGTAGAAAATTGTTAGGGGGTAGTGAAAATGTTTAAGAGAAAGACTGATTTTGAGCAGGTTTAATAAATTGTTCAGGGTTTTCGACGAGTCCGCATACAGCACATTGGACTCGGTATGTAGGCCCTTGATAAGCCATATGAAAAGCGTTCATCGTTTCATTTGTGTATTCTTCTTCTACTTGACCAGTTTGTGGATGTAATTTTACTGGTTTTACTTGTTGCTCAAGAATGTTAAAGCGAGTACGATTCGTTTTACAGCTTGGACAAAGCATCGGCTCCATAAGTATACACCTCCATTTATAGCATTTCTTAAACGGTATGATTTTATGCAAGTAAAAAAACTTTCTCAATATAAATAGGTGTTTAATATGTTTAAAATTCAGAAAAAATAAAATATAATAAATGTAAGAACTGGTTATGTCCAAACCAAATCTCCTGTTTTATGCCAATGTGCTGGGGGGCCGAGAAATCGGCCTCATTTTTTTGTACTTATGTAAAAGGTTATTATCCCGCTATTTGTGGGCAGTAAGACTCCCACTTCAAAATTCGGGGAATGCGANNATAACTGCTCGTAAAAGCCCCATTGGTGTGGGTTCATAATCAGTGGGGGATGGACAAAACCCCCACTGATTAAAGTTTCACTTTATTCGGTATCTTCAGGTTTATATTCTAAAATATCTCCAGGTTGGCATTCTAATGCTTTACAAATTGCTTCTAAAGTTGAAAACCGAACTGCTTTTGCTTTTCCGTTTTTTAAAATAGAAAGATTAGCCATTGTAATTCCAACTTTCTCTGAAAGCTCTGTTACACTCATTTTCCGTTTAGCAAGCATCACATCAATATTAATTATAATTGCCATATTATTCACCTCAGACCGTTAAATCATTTTCTGATTTTATATCTATAGCATCTTTTAATAGTCTTTGGAGAACGGCAGCAAAGACCGCGATAACCATTGAAGCAAAAATCATAATCATTCCAATAATAAAAATACCAGGGGCGTCATCTTTCTCTGCTATGAGGTAGAAGAGAGGCATACCTATTACATATAATACGCTAATTGTTAATGCACAGTATTTTATATTTTTTAAAGCTTTAACAGACAACATTGAGAATGCGCTATTTTTATCAATATAGTTTAAAAGTTTAAATGCTTGGTACAAAGCGAAATAAAAAGGTATTGCTGTTGCATATAAATTGATAAAAACTAAATATTCTATATATGCAATATTAGGATATAATTCTGCAGCATAATTTCCTATTTTAGGAACCCAAAATATACACATAGCAAGAACAGGGATTCCAATAAGAATCACAAAGGTCTTTAAAAAGAGTGTTGATCCTTGTTTCATAAAAAGCACCTCATTTATATAATATCTATTTAATTTAACATGATATTTATCGTTTAACAATAAACTTTTATTTCGCTATTTGCGGGCAGTAAGGCTCTCACCTGCAAATTCGGAGAATGCGAGGAAGTTAGGTGGGAGATAACTGCCCATAAAAGCCCGATTGGTGTGGATTAATAATTAGTGAGGGATGGACAAAACCCCCACTAATTAAAGTTTCACTTTATAAGAAAGGCACGGCATCTAGTTATTAGAAAATATAGAGCTATAGCATGTACCATTGTTTAATGAATAAACGAAAATAAAGGGAATTGTTGTTAGCTTCATGAGAATAGGGAACTAATAAAACATATATACATTGGCAGGTCCTTGTATACAAATGAATGTGAAGCTAATGGAGGAAAAACAATGTCAAATTTGGTTGTAAAGATGATGAGGTTATTATTAGTGGGAATTATAATACTAAGTATATTAGGTACGGAAAGCATGATGAATTATCATGCGGTCGAAGCTAAGGGGAAAAAAGTAGAACAACAACCGAAAAATGTAATTATGATGGTTATGGATGGAACGAGCTCTTCAGCAACAACATTGGCGCGCTGGTATAAAGGGGCACCGCTTACGTTAGATCAAATTGTAACGGGAGGTGTTCGCACGTATTCGGCTGAATCTGCGATTACAGACTCTGCACCGGCAGCTACAGCATTAGCGACTGGAAATAAATCAAATTCAAACTATGTTGGCGTATTACCTTCTATTGTGAATTCACCTGGTTTAAAGCCAATAAAAGAGGAGGATAAGTTACGGCCAATTGCCAACGTTTTAGAAGGTGCAAAACGTTCTGGACGTGCAACTGGAATTATTGCTACATCTGAAATTCAGCATGCTACTCCAGCCGGTTTTTCAGCTCACCATGCAAATCGTAAACATTTTGAAGTGCTTGCAAAGCAGCAAGTGTATCAAAATATAGATGTCGTATTAGGCGGGGGAAAAGCAGCACTTCTACCTGTGAAAAGCAATGGAATCCGAAAAGATGGTGAGAATTTAGTGAAAGTGATTCAAGACAAAGGATACGACTTCGTTGAAACAAAAAATGCATTATTTAACTCCAAATCTCATAAAATTTGGGGCGCTTTTTCTCATAATGCACTTGCGTTCGATATGGATCGTGAAGCAACTAATCCGGAGCAACCAACACTTTCTCAAATGACGGAAAAAGCAATTCAAACATTATCAAAAGATAAAGAAGGATTCTTTTTATTCGTAGAAGGTAGTAAGCCAGATTGGGCAGCTCATGCGAATGACCTAATTGGGATTATTAGCGATGTATTGGCATTTGATAATGCGGTTGCAAAAGCGTTGCAATTTACGAAAAAAGATGGGAATACGATGCTAATCGTTTTAACTGACCATGGTAACAGTGGTATTTCTATCGGGAATAGAAATACGACAAAAGGATATAACACAACACCAGTAGCTGCTTACATGAATCCCTTAAAAAAGGCGAAATTGACACTTGAAGGTGCTATGAAAAAACTAAATGGTGATTTATCTAATGTAAAAGATGTGGCTACACTTTACGGTTTAGATAACTTAACTCATAGTGAAAAAGAAAAGTTAAAAGCTGCGCAAAAGAAAACGGATGTGGGTCCCATCCTTACTATGTTATTAGCTAATCGTGCAAATATCGGTTTTACGACAGGAGGACATACGGGTGAGGATGTATTTTTATATTCGTATGGCCCTCAAAAACCACAAGGATTAGTCCAAAATACGGATATTGCGAAGACAATGGCGAAAGCAATGGGCTTTAACTTAGAAGAATTAACAAATAAATTATTTTTAGAGAGTGAATCAGCCTTTAAGGAAATTGGTGCAACTGTAACCATTGATAACACAGATGTAGCAAATCCGGTGCTTGTAGTAAAGCACAATAAAGTGGGAGCTCAATTATTTGTTAATAAAAATATAATTCGTATCAATGGAAAAGATTATGAGTTGGGAAGCGTTGTTGTAGAAAGTAATGGAAGGTTTTATGTACCAGAAGAGGCAATTCACCTATTCATAAAGCAGCTTCGTTAAACAAAATTATATGGCTGCATTATTAATAGTAGAATTAGAGTAGAATACGGACCTTTGCGATATTGTAGAAGGGGAAGCGAGCCCTCCATCAACTAACTTACTTCAAAGGGACTTAAAGAAGGATTATTCGATTCCACTTCAGGAATGAGAAGAGTTTGACGTTCCAGTATTAAATAGGGGGCCGGTAGGAAAAGATGAACATCAATGGACAGAGCGTCTGGACGTAAATTACGCATTTGAAACGCTATTAAATATGTTACCAATATGTATTGAAAAATTACTTGTTTCTAATAAAATTACATAGCCATGAAAGAAATATGAGTTGAAATTTTAATTTGAATAAAGAAAAGGATAGAAACTTCTTAACACATATAAATGTTAGAAAATAGGTGGATTGTAAAAATAGAAAAGTATAAAGTTATTTTAGGATATAAAAAAGATGAACGGACAAACTCCATTACATATGAATGTGTCCGTTTATCTTTTTGTGAAAAGGAAGGGGTATGTAAACCACTATTTAAAGACATGTGAATGTAGTTAAAGTGGTCTCCTTTACATATATTACTTTTTAGTTTGATTAGATAGTTCAATAGACTTTTGTGTACAGCGCTGCATAGCTGAAATGATGGCTGTTCGTAAGCCTTTTTCTTCTAATGTTGCTACAGCTTCTATTGTTGTTCCGCCTGAAGAACAAACCATATCTTTTAATGCACCTGGATGCATTCCTGTTTCCAGTACCATTTTTGCAGAGCCTAATACAGCTTGAGCCGCGAATTTATATGCTTGATTTCTTGGCATACCATTTAGTACAGCAGCATCTGCCATCGCTTCTATAATCATATATACATATGCTGGTGAAGAACCACTTACAGATGTTACAACATCCATTAATTTTTCACTTACTATCTCTGTTTGACCAAAACTATTGAAAATGTTTAGTACATCCTCTAAATCTTTTTCTGTCACCATTTCATTTGGGCATAACGCAGACATTCCTTCTCCAACAAGGGCAGGTGTATTAGGCATCACTCTTACAACTTTTAACTTTTTATCAAAGGCATCCTCAGTACTCCTAATGCTTTTCCCTGCAGCAATTGTTACGATGATAGCGTCGTTTTGTATCTTTTCTTTTATTTCGTTAATTACTGATGAGTATAGGTCTGGTTTGATTGATAAGATTAAAATATCAGCATTTTTAGCTACTTCATTGTTGTCAGTCGTTGTAGTTAGCCCGTATTTTTCACTAGCATTTTTTAAATTCGTAGTGTTTAAATCTGAACAAATGATTTTATTTGAAGACACTATATTTTTATTTAGCATCCCGCCAATGATAGCCATCCCCATATTTCCGCATCCGATGAATCCAATTTGTTTGTCCATAATAAGTCGATTTTTCTCCTTTTATAATAAATTATATCAGTTGGATATTATTATTCTAAAATAACAACAACCTCTCCATGTAATATAAAGAAATATTGTAAGAGAATGTATTCCTTTTTGCAATAAAAAAGATAAAAATTAATAATATTCGACATTATATAAGTACATACATTATTATGTAATAAATTTACCGAAAGAATTCTCCTTCCTCAAGCGTGTGAAGGGCGATAGTCTAACGGTAGGTGGGAGATGAATTTCGGTTTGGCATGGCCAAAAACTTTTGATAAACTAGCTATATGAAGTTCCTAGATAACTTGATATAGGAGTATAGTTATATCAATTTTTTTAATGAGATGATGTTCATCTAGTGTGTCCATCATTTCTTGTCGCTCTACTCATTTTTCAAAATATCTCTTGACACAAAATCGAACTATATCGCATAATATAAAAAAATTAAATTGAAAATCGTTGAAGGGAACTAGTACATATGTCTTCTTGCGAAAGAGAGTGGAATTCACCGGCTGAAAGATTCCTCGTATAGAAAGTATCGAACCTATCCCCGAGTCTTAAATGAAAGTTTAGGCGTATGCCTGCGTTATAGGCGCCAAGTGGATATATATGTATATCAATGAAGGTGGTACCGCGGAACAATGACCGTTTCGTCCTTTTTATTTTATTAAGGGCGAAGCGGTCATTTTTATTTTGCTCTTAAATGTTATAGGGGCAGCATTGATAGGGATAGACATAGCTGCAAACTGCATGAATAGAAGTGTAATTATAAAAAACTTTGATTTTAGACTTTGGGGGTACAAAAATGAAAAAACAGCGAATTGTTGTGAAGATTGGAAGCAGTTCCTTGGCAACTAGTCATGGAGGCATCTCTAAAGAACAACTTTCAGATCATGTTGCTGCATTGGCTCGATTGAAAGAGGAGGGACACGAGGTTTTGTTGATTACATCTGGGGCTGTCGCTGCAGGTTTTTCCGCCCTAGGATATCCTAGCAGACCTGTGACAATTAAAGGGAAACAGGCTGCTGCGGCTGTCGGGCAAAGTTTGTTAATGCAGGCGTATACGGAGGAATTCCGTAAATATGGTATCGTTACTGCACAACTTTTGTTAACGAGAAGTGATTTTTCTAGAAAAGAACAATACAGTAATGCTTACGCTACTTTAGGAGAGCTACTTAACCGTTTTGCTCTTCCAATAATCAATGAAAATGATTCTATTTCATTAGAGGAGTTGACATTTGGTGATAATGATATGCTGTCAGCTTTAGTAAGCGGACTTGTATCGGCGGATATGCTCATGATTTTTACCGATGTGAACGGTTTATATGACCAAAATCCTCAAAAAAATACGGATGCGAAAAAATATTATTTCCTTCCTGAGGTTACGGAAGAAATCGCTTCTCTAGCAGGAGATGCTGGCTCAAAACTTGGGACTGGCGGTATGAAATCAAAAATCGATGCTGCAAAGACGGCACTATCTCTTGGTGTAAGTGTATTTATCGGAACAGGATGTGGACAGGACAAGTTTTTAGATGTTTTGAAGGGCAAAGGTGATGGAACGTATATTGGGAATGCTCCTCAAAAAGTGATTAAGATGAACAAGCAATGGATCGCGCTACATTCGCTTGTTAGCGGACAAATTGAAGTAGATGCCGGGGCAGTAACTGCCATCATTCAGCATGGGAAGAGCCTTCTTCCTGCCGGTGTTACGAATGTGTCAGGATTTTTCCAAGCAGGCGAAGTTGTTGAGGTAATCACGCAACAAGGGCACGTAATAGGAAAAGGACAATGCAGGTACAGTGCAGAGCAACTAAGGGATTTAAAAGGTATGCAGAGCCAAGAAATTCAAGCGCGAAGTGAAAGGCAGAGCTATGAAGTTATCCATAGAGATCATTGGGTTTCATTTTAAGAATAGAGAGTATAGAACCGCCTGCTTGAATTCTATATAACCTAGGTGGAAGAGCCTGAATAGAGTTAAATGGATCTCAAATTTTATACGTAATAAACTTTAAAAAGGAGGAAATGAAAATGAACGAAGTGTTGGCAAAGGGGAAAAAAGCGAAAGAAATTGCTAGAGAACTTGTGCTTAAATCTACAAATCAAAAAAATGAAGCACTTGCTGTGATTGCTGATCAATTGATAATAGAAACAGCTTATATTTTAGAGGAGAACAAACGAGATATTGAAGAAGGTATGGCAAAAGGGTTTTCTACTTCTCTCCTTGATCGCCTCATGCTGACGGAACAGCGTATTATTGATATGACAGAGGGTATTAAGCAACTAATTGATTTACGTGATCCTGTTGGAGAATATGTAAGTGCATGGGAACGACCAAATGGATTGTCTATTCAGGAGATGCGCGTACCACTTGGTGTTGTCGGGATGATTTACGAGGCAAGGCCGAATGTGACAGTGGATGCTGCTACAATTTGCTTAAAAACAGGAAACGCAGTAATATTGCGTGGTAGTTCTTCTGCAGTTTATTCTAACAAAGCCATCGTTGCTGTTATTCACCGAGCGCTCAAACAAACAAGCTTGCCTCCAGAAAGTGTACAGCTCATAGAAGATACGTCACGAGATAGTGCAAAGCAGTTGTTTACATTGAATGAATACTTGGATGTACTTATCCCAAGAGGTGGAAAGCAGTTAATAGATACTGTAGTGAGAGGAGCGTCTGTTCCAGTACTTGAAACAGGTGCGGGAAATTGTCATATTTTCATTGATGAAACAGCCGATAAACAAATGGCATTTGATATTATTGTAAACGCAAAAACACAGCGTCCATCTGTATGTAATGCAATTGAAACGATTATACTCCATAAGAATTGGGCGCAGCAATTTGGTAGCGAGCTGTTTTCTTCTTTGAAGGAAAGAGGCGTGGAGCTACGCGGTGATAATCAAGCATTGGCAATTGATTCTTCTATTGTACCTGCTTCAGAAGAAGACTGGGAAACAGAATTTCTATCTCTCACGCTAGCAGTTAAAGTGGTTTCCTCTGCGGAAGAAGCGATTCATCACATAAATACGTATGGATCCATGCATTCCGAAGCGATTATTACAGAGAACGAGGAAAATGTCAGCGCATTTTTCACATCTGTCGATGCCGCGGCGCTCTACCATAATGCATCGACTCGTTTTACTGATGGATTTGAATTCGGATTCGGCGCAGAAATTGGCATCAGTACGCAAAAGCTACATGTAAGGGGACCAATGGGGCTTCCTGCATTGACTTCCACAAAATATGTAATTCGTGGAAATGGACAGGTTCGGAGATAACAGTTATAAAAGAACAATTGAAATAGTTTAATGAAGACATCCAATTTAGTTTTGGTATCTTCATTATGATATTTGTTATAAGGTTGCATTTTTAATTTATCCCGCTATTTGTGGGCAGTAAGACTCTCACCTCAACTCAAAATTTGGCGAATGCGAGGAAGTTAGGTAGGAGATAACTGCCCGATTGGTGTGGGTTAATAATCAGTAGACAGACTAATACATAGTCTGTCTTTTACCTTAATTTTTTACATCATCATATAATTCCAATGCTTCTTTCACATTCAATCCATTCTTAACAATACCATGTATCGCTTGAATCATTGCAGCTGGATGTTCGGATTGCCATATATTTCGGCCCATATCTACGCCGATTGCGCCTTCTTGCAGCGCATTGTACGTAATGTTTAATGCGTCTTCGATTGAATCTAGTTTCGGTCCGCCGGCAATTACGACTGGGGCAGGGCATGTGCTCGTTATTTTTTCGAATCCTTCGCAGTAGTATGTTTTAATAATATCAGCACCCATTTCAACACATACACGGGAAGCGAGTGCTAGAAAGCGGGCTTCACGTTTTTGTAGTTCTTTTGCGACTGCAGTAATGCCGAGTACTGGCAGACCATAATTATGAGCTTCAGAGACTACGTTTGCGAGATTCGTAACAGTTTGTGTTTCATAGTCAGATCCGATGAAAACAGAAACGCCTACGCCAATTGCGTTTTGTTTTACTGCTTCTTTTACTGGTGTAACAATTGTCTCATTCGCTAAATCTTTACCAACAACAGTAGCTCCACCTGATACACGCATAACCATCGGTGTGTTACAGTTTTCAGGAATGCAGGAGCTAAGTACACCGCGCGTTAAAAAGAGGGAGTCTGTATAAGGAAGTAAGTTTTTAACTGTCTCAAGTGGTTGTTCTAGCCCGTGAATTGGTCCTAAGAAATAGCCGTGGTCTATCGCTAACATAACCGCTCTGCCATCAGGTAAAATTGTATTTAATCGATTTTTAAATCCCCAAGGCATTCAAAATCACTCCTTCGTTAATTTTGGATTTTCCGTTTGCACGGTATCTTTATTTGGTAAATGTGGCGACTTAATAAAAACAGCTTTAAAAGGTTTGTCAGAATGGTTAATAAGATAGTGAGATTCATGAGGGCGAACTTGCAAAACATCACCTTGTTTAATTGCAACTCTTTCGTTATTTACATAGAAGTCTATTTCTCCTTCTAATGCATAAAAGACTTCTTCGCACGTTGTATGATAGTGATTTTGAAACTCTTGCCCAGGTTGAATGACGACAAGGCCAAGATCAATATTCGGACCTTGTATTAAATATTTCGGTCCGTTATCACCGAAGCGATAGGAGAAATCATTTTCATTCGCTTTTAACATACACTACACTCCTTTATGTAATGTGTTACAGTGCACCTGGGGCAATCCACATATGTGTTGTAAGCCCTTTATCGGCTAATGCGAGCTGATTGTTGTACACTAATTTCCATGTTTCATAGAACTCCTTATATAGTTCGTGATTTTCAGTGACTGGCTCGAATGTGTTTTCCCACTGTACAAACTGTTTAGCGGTTTCTTCCATTGAATTATATATTCCAGCACCAACTCCAGCAGCAATCGCAGTTCCTAAAGCAGCTGCTTCCTTAACAACTGGTACTTTCACAGGAATTCCAAGTACGTCTGAAAGAATTTGTGACCATAGTTTTCCTTTAGCTGCGCCGCCAGCAAAAACGACTTCGAAAGGGAATGTACCAGTGAGGTTTTCAATTAGTTTTAAGTTTCCAAGTGTAACGAAGGCAGCATTTTCTTCAATAGCACGAAACATTTCTTTCTTACCACATTTGTCAGCATCTAAACTTAAATTTAAAAAAGAAGGTGCGGCATGACGCCAAGAAATGTAGTTCATGACATTTGAAAAAGTAGGAATAATGCCGTGTGAACCTGCAGGTACTTCTTTCGCTTGTTCTTCTAATAATTCATAAGCATCTACTCCGAGTTTTTCAGCGAGCTTCTTTTCTTCTTGGCAAAAAGCGTCTCGAAACCAGCGCATAACGAGGCCTGGGAAAAAGGCAATCGTTTCATATTGCCATAGGTTAGGAACGACGTGGCAATTTACACGAATTGCGGCATGTGGATCCGTTATTGGCCCTGTAATGTTAACTTCTTGTTGCCAAAAGCTACCCCCGCATACTAATGTTTGATTTGGCCTAACAACTCCAGTTCCGAGTGAAGCCATTTGGGCATCACCGCCGCCGGCAACGACAGGAATTCCTTCACGTAATCCAGTTAATGATGCACACTCTTTTGTAACATTACCAATCACTGTACCAGCTTCATTTACTTTTGGTGAAAATGGCAAAGTTAGCCCACACTCTTTAGCGATATCGTTATCCCAAGTTCTATTTTGTAAATCAAAAATGCCGGACGTACATCCGTTTGAAGGATCGATTTGCAGTACGCTACTTAATTTATATAAAATCCAATCATTTAACATCGTAAAACAATGAATATTGCTATAGATGTTTGGCTCATGTTTTTTAATCCAAAGTAGGCGAGGTAAAGCACCTAATGAAAGAGTTTGCCCAGATCTTGTATACAAATCTTCTTCAAGATGTGACCGGATTTCTTTTAGTTCACTTACTTCAGCGGATGCGCGCCCATCAACATTTGCACAGGCCCATATTTCTTGACCATTTTTATCGTATAAAACAAATCCTTCCCGCATACTCGTTGCGCTAATAGCTTGAATAGAAGAGGGAGGTATATTAGCTTTTTGCAGAACTTCTTTCGTACACTCTTGTACAAGTTGCCAGTTCTCTTTTACATCAAAATTCATAGAACCGAGATAACGAGGGTCAGATTTATGAATCCATTCTTTTTGACTTACTGCAATTTGATTACCGTGTAAATCAAAAAGAACTGATCGAATGCTGCCTGTACCAGCATCAAAAGCTAACAAAGTAGACATTAAGAATCACCGTCCTTTCGGAATAAGGAGAGGGCTGTTTCTTCAGCAGTAATTAATGTATGAATGAATTTTCCTTTTAAGGCACCGTAAATAGAATAGCATCAATTTTTTCTGTTCCACCAGCAACACTAACGACATGCTTCATAGTACGAAGGATAGAGAGTGGCGTGCCTATTAGGCGATTGTGATGCGGAAGCTCTAATAAATTGCCATTTGTATTATAAAAGTGGGAGATAACTGCCCGNNCCGTAAAAGCCCGATTAGTTGAACTTTATCAGGTCACGTTCAATACTCAAACAGTGCAAACCAGTCCCTTTTACATGAAATGTAATGATTCCTTCACTACGCTCCTTATCTAATAACCGAACAACTTTGTATGTGAAGAAGTGAAGCGACTTCCTGTTGTGTGAGTTGATCTTTATAATAGTACCAAGCTACTTTGTTAATAAATTTTCTTCAAAGTTCAGCTTTGACATACTCTTCATCCCTTTCAACAATTGACCAATGCTTAAACATATGTGCCATATATTTTGTTTATTCCAGTTGAAATGATAAAGTGAAACTTTAATCAGTGGGGGATTCATCCCCCTACTGATTATTAGTCCACACCAATCGGGCGTTTACGTACGGACAGTTGATTTCCCACCTAACTTCTTTGCCCAAGCTGAAATTTGAGGTGGGAGTCATACTGTCCGTTAATGCGGGATAAATCGTCCAGTGAAAAAAGTGTGCTAGATATGAAAAAAGGAATATATAATGCTACAAAACAAGTAGAACAAAAAATCATTTTCTCAAAAAATGCTCTGTATAAAGGCAGGTGACATCATGTGGAGAACGTGCCATTATTAAATAAAAGGCTAGGCGAAGGACTAGTGTATGTACCGGAGGATAGGGCAAGGAATTGGATTTTTTCAATGATTAATAAGTATAATTTCTAAAGAAGAAAAAAACGTCCGATATATTCGGACATTTTTTAATCTTTTCTTTAATTATGAACAGTTTCTTTTTCGTTTAATCCAAGTGTACGTCCTGTAGAAGTGTGAATATCTTGGAACAATCTTGGATTTTCTGCTAGTGGAATGCCATAAGAAGGAATCATTTCTTTTATTTTTGCTTCCCATTCTAACATATGGCCAGGGAAACATTTTTCTAATACTTCAAGCATTACGTGAACGGCAGTAGAAGCACCTGGTGAAGCACCTAGTAATGCAGCGATTGAGCCATCAGCTGCACTTACTACTTCTGTACCGAATTGAAGTGTTCCTTTACCGCCAGCGTCGGTATCTTTAATTACTTGTACACGTTGTCCTGCAACTACAATATCCCAATCTTCACTTTTCGCGTTCGGAATGAATTCGCGTAATTCGTCCATACGTTTTTCGTGTGATAACATAACTTGCTGAATTAAGTATTTTGTTAGCCCCATTTCTTTTACACCAGCAGCTAACATTGTTAAGACGTTATTCGGTTTAACAGAACTAATTAAGTCAAGGTTTGAACCAGTTTTTAAGAATTTAGGTGAGAATCCAGCAAACGGTCCAAATAATAACGTCTTCTTATTATCGATATATCTCGTATCAAGATGCGGAACAGACATTGGTGGCGCGCCAACTTTTGCTTTTCCGTATACTTTTGCATGATGTTGCTCAACAACTTTTGGGTTTTTACAAACCATAAAAAGTCCACTTACAGGGAAACCACCGATATGTTTAGACTCAGGAATGCCTGTCTTTTGAAGAAGAGGTAGACTACCGCCGCCGCCGCCAATAAAGACGAATTTTGAAGTATGATGTTCCATTTTACCGCTATTCATATCATGTACTTTTACGTCCCATAAACCATTTTTCGTGCGTTTAATATTTTCAACACTATGTTTGTAGTTTAACTCGACATTTTTACTTTTTAAATGATTAAATAACATACGTGTTAACGCACCAAAATTAACATCTGTTCCAGAGTCAATTTTCGTTGCAGCCATCGGTTCGTTAGGTGTACGGCCTTCCATAATGAGAGGAAGCCATTTTTGTAATGTATCAGGAGAATCGGAAAACTTCATTCCTTGAAATAGTGGATTTTTCGAAAGCGCTTCAAAACGTTTTTTTAGAAACTCGACATTTTTTTCGCCTTGTACTAAACTCATGTGAGGTATTGGCATAATAAAATCTTGTGGATTACGAATTAAATTACTTTTTACAAGATATGCCCAAAACTGTCTTGAAAGCTGGAATTGTTCATTAACTTTAATAGCTTTAGCAATATCTATAGATCCGTCAGCCTTTTCGGATGTATAGTTCAGTTCGCATAGCGCAGAATGCCCTGTACCTGCATTATTCCATTCGTTAGAGCTTTCTTCCCCAGCACTCGCGAGTTTTTCAAAAACTTTAATTTCCCATTCTGGTGCTAATTCTTTTAGTAATGAGCCTAACGTTGCACTCATAATTCCTGCACCAATTAAGATAACGTCTGTTTTTTGCTGCATGTTGCTCATGATAATCTCTCCATCCTCTATATTGGCAAAAAAGAGTAGGTGTTTTCTACATCTAAGCCGTAAAAAGAGAAACACCGCCTAGGCCCCACCTAGGTATTTACCTTTTTTGTCTCAATTATATAACCATCTCATACTCTATTATAATAATTAATAGACTAAAATATCTAGTGTTATCTGATAATTTTAAACTATTTAACGTTTTATTCGGCAAAATTCTTATTTAACAAGCTCTTTTAAGTTAATGGGTGGGAAAAAAATACAGTTTGAAATTATCTCGAAAAAGCATACGTATCCCTATGTTGGTAGGAGAGTACCTTTTTATGGAATATTATTTTTGCTAGAGGAGGTTTTTAATTTATAGAATATAAAAATGAGAATTTGATACTTTTGGAGTGAAAATGTTTTTTAACAATTGCACATTAAGTAATGTTAAAATATTATTACAAATGTTTTGATATTCTGTGAAATCACCTGATTTTATGGAAGCATTTGATATAATAGAAGTCAAAAAAACACATGGGAGGCTAATATGAAAAAAATAATTGGCACAGCGACAGCAACAGTTTTTGGATTGGGGGCTTTTACCACATCAGCTACTGCGGAAACGATCGTAACAGCGGATGTACTCAACGTACGTGAAAAGCCAACTACGGAATCAAAAGTTGTCGAAAAAGTAAAGGAAGGACAAAAGTTAAAAGTCATACATACTGAAGAAGGATGGTCAAAAATTGATTTAAATGGTAAAGAAGTATTTGTAAGTTCGGAATTTACAAAAGATATGTATCATGTAACAGCAAATTTGTTAAATGTCCGTTCTGAAGCAAACACAGAATCAGAAATTCTTGGCAGACTGAAAAAAGATGATGTAATTGAAACAACACAACAAGTGAAAGATGGATGGATACAATTTGAGTATAAAGGAAAAACAGCTTATGTAAATGTTTCTTTCTTATCAAGTACAGCACCGATTGAAAAGAAAGTTGAAGAGAAAACGAAAGAAGTAGCGAAAGTACAAAAAGCGGTAAAAGCACAGGAAGCAGCAAAAGAACAGGAATCAGCAAAAGCGCAG
>NUMR01000092.1 GCA_002578045.1 Bacillus cereus | reverse complement strand
TTTTAGGGGTCACTTCATAATAGGATAGCTTTTTTATTAATATTTTCTGTCAATGAATACAGCTGTTCATTAATTCTTTTATCGAGATTTATAATTAAACTAAAAAGTGGAATTTCAAAAATGAGGTGAATATGATAAAAAGTTTTGGTATGGTTGCATGTTCATTTTCCTTCTCGCTGCTCTTACTACCATATATAGCCTAATGTATTTATAATAAATTTATGATTTGAGATACATATTATTGGGTAAATGGTGTGTTAGGCAGTGATATTTCTTATTTCGTTTGCTATACATATAAAATATTCTTAAGAAGAACTATACAACTTCCTCAAATTAGAAGTTTGAAGAAAGCCTGCAAAAAGTTAATGAATTCTATGATGAATTATTTTTTTATGGTGGATTCCATCATCAAACATAATGCTCATGAATCGACTAAATGAATTGGGCTTTCAAATTATTGATCAATATACTGGACTTGCACTACCGTTACATAGCTTTGAGATTCCGTCGCTTAATCATGAGTTTTCATAGATAGCTTCTTTTATAATTCAATCGATAAGAGATATCGATTTACCGAAAAAACTGAAAAATTAGCAACCTATATATTATGAGTAGGATGTTCAGTAGTGTTTTTATAACCAACTTCTTCTGATTTTTTTCGTTCTAAATTTTGAACAAATAGTGCTTGAACAATGCCTCCAACTATTAAGACAGAAGCACAAATATAAAATAGCATACTACCGTTTAGTTTACTTAATAAAACGGCACCGATAACTGGTCCACACGTTCGAGATATATCCCAGTGTATACCGTAAATTGAAAAATACAATCCACGTTTATCATTAGGAGCAATTTCTGAAACGAATCGCAATAAATGGTTTAAAGAAATACTTTCTCCAATGACTAAAAAAAGTAATGTGAAAAATAGAGACGAGATAGTCGCTGAATACCCGTATCCAATTGCAGCTATTGTATAGCAGGTGTAAGAAATAAGGATGATTTTCGACATGGAAAATCGTTCAGACCATTTTACGAGAAAAATTTGTAGAATGATTTCCAAAATGGCTTTGCAAGTTGAAATAAATGCGAGTATAAACACGAAATTCGGAAATACATGTTCTGCGAAAATACGATAATTTGTTTCAGTTTGTGCATAAAAAAAGCTAATAGGAAGTGTAGAAGCCATAAGTTCAAATATGGCGTAATGCTTGCGTACAAATTGTTTTGGAGATAGTACTTCAAGTTTTTGTTTTGTCGTTATCATTGCCGGAGCAGTTTCTGGGAGCTGCGTCCAAACAATTATGGCATATATTATAAGTGTAATGCTTTGCATCATAAATAAATATTCAGGATGAGTATTATAAAAGATAGCACCAATTAAAGGACCGATTACGGATCCAATTGCCCCCATCGTTTGCAGGAGAGCAAAAATTTCTGCTTGCTGTGTTTGTTTTGTTAAATCAGCAATTTGCGCACGCTGAGCCGGAATATATAAAGAACGACCAATACCATTAATGACATATAACAGTGCAAAAATAAAAACGGATTGAGCAAAAACGAAACTTCCGATTGCAATCCCTTGCAGCAACAAGCCGATTAACATGATCTTTTTCCGCCCATATTTATCAGTAATTCTTCCAGCAATAAGTGTAAATACAATGTCTGAAAGTGGTTGTAGTCCGAAAATCAGCATTGTTATCACTATATTGCCGTTTACCATTTTATTAACGTAAATGATCATAATGAGAGCTAACATTGATTCTGTTGTTCGGATTAATAATTCACCACATAGTCTAATGATAATAGGTTTATTGTAACGTAGTAAGAGATGGTTCAATATTATTTCCTCCTTTCTATATCGAAATGATAAGATGAAAGGAGGAATGGAAAAAGGGTAAAAACAAAAGGAAGTATTTTTCACCTTTTAGGGGGATTATTATGTTTATTTTAGATCAATATATTGAACTATGGATTGCCTATGGAAAAGGGAAACGAGAGGGAGAACAATTAGAAGTAACAGTGCAAAATATATCTGAAACTTTATTTTGTGCAGAGCGTAATAGTAAATTAATTATAAAAAAATTAGAACAGTTAAATTGGATCATATGGTTTCCGGGACGAGGAAGAGGAAATCGTTCAAAGATATTGTTTCAAAAACATCCACTTTCTTTAATTTTAGAACGAGGACAAGCAATAACAAAACAAGGGGATGTAAAAAGTGGAATCCGTTTTATCGAACGTTATACTTCGTATTTTCCATCTCTTCAAACGCAATTTCAAACTTGGATAGATTCAATATTTGGTCATAAAATTGAAATGACATCCGAAGGGAGAAGAGATGTACTTCGTTTGCAAGTACAAATGAATCTAGACATCGCTTTAGATCCGGTTTACGCTACGATGCGCTCGGAATGCCACATGGTTAAACATATTTTTGATACACTTGTACATGTAAACGAGGAAACAAATTCTATAGAGCCAAGACTTGCTTTTCACTGGGAGTATAATGATTCTGAAAAAATATGGACATTTTATTTACGAAAAGGGATTCACTTTCATAATGGAAAACGACTTACTACACATGATGTTATATATTCATTAAATCGATTTATGAAATCTGAAAACAACCCGCACTCTTGGATGTTACAACATGTTGAAAGTTTTCGTGCGGTAGATGAATATGTTGTAGAAATTCAATTACATACGGAAAATAGGATGTTTTTACATACGCTAAGTGCAGAACAGTGTTCTATCGTAAGAGAAGATGAAGTAGGAAACTTCATTGGTACAGGGCCTTTTCAATTATATAAAAGTAATGAAAATCTGTTTATACTAGAAGCCCATCATTTATATTTTCGAGAGAGACCTTTTCTAGATTGCGTTGAGTTATGGAATGTAGAACAAAGTGTAAATACATATGATGTTTTAGTAAAAGCGCAGTATAAAGATAGAGAAAAACATAATAAGGAATTGTATCGACTTGAGTCGAACGTGACATATATAACATGTAATCTTGTGAAAGAAGGGCCAATGCAAGATGAGTTGTTTCGGAAGGCACTATATAAAATCATTCATGGCGATACAATTGTTCAACAACTTGGGGGAGAACGTGGTGAAGTGGCAAAGAAAATAGTATTAGCAAGTGATAGCATAGTAAAAATCGAGGAAGATATAGAAAGTTTAATTAAAAGAAGTACTTATCATAATGAAGTGTTACAACTTTATACATTTAAAGGGCAAGATCATGTTGAAGATGCGCATTGGATACAAAAAGAGTGCGCGAAATATGGCGTTAATATAGAAATTAATTTTCTTGAAATAGATGAGTTATTGCAAACAAGGACGATACAAAAAGCGGATATCATGCATGATAGTGCAACGATTAGTGAACGGATAGAAGATAGTCTACTATACATGTTTCTTACAAAAAACAGTTTTATTCATCAGCATAGCAATATAAATTTTAATGAAGTATTACAACCTTATTTTACAGAAAATCAATTAGAGAAACGGCGTACACTGTTACGCGACCTTGAGGAAACATTGTTGCGGCAAATACATATTATTCCGTTATATCGTAACAAACAAGAGGTAAGTTCTCATGAAAAAGTACAAAATATAATGATTAATTCACAAGGTTGGATTGATTTTTATAAAATATGGTTCAAATCTTGATATATAAGGGTTCTTTCGCATTTTTATAAGATGTGTAAGAGCCTTTTTTATGTGTAAAACAGGTGTTTTACACATTGTTACACTATTTGTGATAAAAGTTTATTTACAACGTAACAGTGTTATGTTACATTGTTATTAGGAAGGAGTGTTATACAGTTGAGTACAGATTTAATTTCAAAAAAAGATTTATTAGAACGAACGGGTATTTCATACGGACAGTTATATAGATGGAAAAGAAAAAATTTAATACCGGAAGATTGGTTTGTACGGAAGTCAACGTTTACAGGTCAAGAAACATTTTTTCCAAAAGGTAAGATATTAGAGCGTATTGATAAAATTCAAACGATGAAAGAGGATCTATCACTTGATGAACTAGCGAATATGTTTTCACCGAATGTGAGAGAAATTCTTTTAACAAAGGAAGACATCTTACGTAAGGGTATTGCATCAGAACCAGTTTTACAATTTTTCATAGAGCAAACGAATAAAACAGTAGAGTTTCAATTTGTAGATATTCTCTATGTGTATATGTTAGAAGAATTACTACAATCAGGTGAAGTTAGTTTAGAGGAAGGAAAAATGGTTCTGCAAGTTTTACGAGAAAATTATGAAGCAATTAAGCATAAAAATTGCGACTTAATTATCGTTCGGAAGTTAGGGATTTCTACATGTTTCTTAATTTCGAACGTTGAAGATTTCATTTTTGAAAAGGGAACGAAGATTGTTTTGCGTGAAGCAATTATGAAGTATACCGAAGCATTAAAAACGAAACTGTTGTAGTGGAGGAGAAATCATGCGTACAGAAAATTTAATTATAAACGGTTACGGTTCATCGAATGGCGGCGAGTTTCATAAGGTACAACTAAATGGAAAAGGAACTGTTAATGGAAACGTAGAATGTGACGAATTTGAATGTAATGGTTACGGTACAGTTACTGGGAATTTGAAAAGTGGAAATGCAAGAATTAGTGGATCGGGTAAAGTTGATGGTACAGTTAGTGCAGAGATGATACGAATCGATGGGAAAGCGACAATTACACAAGATATAAAGGCGAACACTTTAAAAATTGCAGGAAAAGGAACGATAGGTGGAAATGTAAGCGGTGAAGAATTTAAAATCAATGGTCAAGCGACGATTGATGGTAATTGTGAAGTTGATATTTTTTCTTCAGAAGGACAATTTACAGTTGGTGGATTATTAAGTGCAGATGAAATTAATATAAATATTCACGGTACATGTAGAGCGAAAGAAATTGGCGGTCAAACCATTAAAGTAAGACATAGATTGAGTACTTTTAGTAGACTATTTAAAACAGTATTTGGCTTGCAATTAGAAGCTGAACTACTAGAAGGCGACAATATCGATATTGATTATGCTCACATAAAAACGGTAAGAGGAAACAATGTTACAGTTGGACCGAACTGTGAGATTGAACGAATTGAATATACCGGTATTCTTAATGTTGATAAAAGTGCAAATGTAAAAGAAATTAAGCAAGTTTAAAGAAAGGGAGAAATCAGTATGGAACATCAACATAGCCTTACAGTAAATGGTTCTGGTAGTTCAGCGGGTGGAGATTATAATAAAGTGAAGATTTGCGGTGAAGGAACAATTTCTAATGATATGAGTTGTAATGAATTTAAAACGTGCGGTACGAGTGATGTACGCGGTAATATGAAAGTTAAAAATTACGTCGTGTATGGAGATAGTGAAGTACAAGGAAATGTAGATGCGGAAAATGTAAAAATATATGGTAATACACAAATGCATGGTGATGCTCATATTGAAAAAACAAAAGTTAGAGGTATGATTGAAGTTAAAGGGAAGTTTTCAGGTGATTTCGTAGATGTGAAAGGTGCTTTAAATGTGAAGGGAGATATTGAAGTAGAAGAATTATCACTAACTGGTGGTCTTGAAAGCGATGGATTACTTAATGCGGAAAATATTCAAATTTCACTTCGTTATGAAGGAAGCAAAGTGAGAGAAATTGGTGGTAAAAGGATTACCGTTCGTAAAAAAGCGAGATTTATTCCTTTTATAACTCATGCTGGAAGCCTTCAAACATCAATTATTGAAGGTGATGATATTTATTTAGAACATACTATTGCTGAAGTAGTAAGAGGAAACAACGTTACAATTGGTCCTGGATGTGAAATTAGTGTTGTAGAATATCATACTCGTTTTAATCAGAAAGGCGATGCAGTCGTAAAAGAACATAAACAAATATAAGTAGTACGAGGGAGAGCAAGAGATATGGTTGAGCAGAATAATAAGCTCGGCTTTGTTATAGCGGGCTTATTGCTAGGTATTTTAATGGCATCAATGGATAACACCATTTTGTAACAGCGATGGGAACGACCGTTGGTGACTTAGCAGACCTTGAAAACTTTGTATGGGTTGTTTCTGTCTATATGGTCGCAGAAATGGCAGGTATGCCGATTTTTGGTTTAAATAGCTATTTATATTTCCAAAGTATAAGGGAAGTCCCTGTCTTTGAAATGAAACATTACTAAAAATGGGAATGGATTCAGGCGAAAAACAAGTTCCATAATGCTAGACGATATTTTTAGTGATTATGTTTTAAAATTGTAAAAAAATCGACATTGTTTTACGCTTTCATTGTGATATAATAATCGTGAATTGATAAACTTAGTAATTAATTAAAAAATGTCCATAAAACTGTTGTAAGTAAAGGAAGTTTGGTGAAATTCCAACGCGGTCCCGCCACTGTAATAGATTAGGCATCTAGTCTTAAGTCAGGTCGATTACTTACAACCTCGTTTAGACTAACTCCTTCGAGGCAAAGGAGCTAGTCTACAGGTCTAGTTTTTCACATGCCTTACTAGGCCTTTTTTATATGGACGGAAAGGAGAAGATGGTGAAAGTAAAAAAAATAATGCTAGGGGTATTTTTGACAATTGTGATGTTAATAAGCATCGTTGGTTGTTCAAACAAAGACCAATCTGTTAACGCCTCAAAAAAGAAAGGTGCAGTAAGTAAAGTGACAATAGAAGTTACACAGAATGACGGTGATAGTAAGGTAGAAAAAAAGACGATTGAAATTAAGGAAAAAGAAACACTTTTTGACGTGATGAAGAAAAATTTCAAAATTGAAGATAATAAAGGGTTTATCACTTCGATTAATGGAATTAAGCAAGATACAAAAGCAAATAAGTATTGGTTTTTTAATGTTAATGGTAAAGCGGCATTAAAAGGTGCAAATGAAACGGAACTAAAGAACGGTGACGATGTGAAGTGGGATTTACATGCAGCTTCATAACCAGTTTTCTAATGTTCCTATTACACGCATTAAAAGTATTGCATTAGTAGCTGTACTAACGGCATTATCAGTTACCGGAAGGATGGTATTTGCGTTTATTCCTAATGTACAACCAACAACGACATTACTTATTTTAGTAACATTGCTTATGGGAAAGCGTTATGGAATTTTGCATGCTACGCTTGTTATGGTAACATCGAATTTAATATTAGGAATAGGAATTTGGACAATTCCTCAAGTTATTGCGTATAGCATTATTGTGCTAGTTACCGGTTTGATTATTCGACCTATGTTTTCAAAAATTCCACATGTCATAATGGGATTGTATGCTGGATTTACAGGTTTTTTATATGGATTTGTCATTTCCTTATGTCAGGCACCGATTTATGGTTTGAAATATTTTTGGGATTATTATATGGCGGGCTTACCGTTTGATTTCAATCACGCGATTGGAAATATTGGGTTTTATATGGTGTTAGCGCCAATTTTATTACCATTATTAGATAAATTACTAATTAAATATCAAAGTTCATGTTCACATGAAAAATCGACAAAGCACAAAGATGTGCAGGTAAAAGGAAAACATATTTCTTCAACGAAGAAGACTTAAATACACGAAGTCGTGTAGAGGATTATTGAAAATAATAGTCAATATGATATTGACTATGCTATAGATAAAGTAGTACATTGTTAGTATGAAAAATGAATAAATGTTACACAATGACGTGTACATAATAAATAGCAAAGAAGCTTTTAGGGGAAGAAATTCCTTTAAAAGCTTTTTTTATGCAATTTTTTAATTCCCTTGAAGCAAATGAAGTATTTTTTCATGCTAATGCAAAGAATTTTTACGTATTTGTTATTTTTTTAGGAGGTGTAAGTATGGATAAAGTAAGTTTTAAGACGGACATCTATATGGGAAAAGGAGCGTTAGAGCGATTAAAAGAATTTAATCATAGAAGTATTTTTATTGTAACTGACCCATTCATGGTTCAATCTGGAATGATTAAACAGATTGAAAAAAATTTAAATGAGAGCAATACATATATTATTTTTAGTAATATTGTTCCTGATCCTCCTATTGAAGTTGTAGTTGATGGGATTAAGGAATTGAGTACATTCAAAGCGGATTTAATGATTGCACTTGGAGGCGGTTCAGCTATTGATGCAGCAAAGGCGATTAAAGATTTTTCAAAACAAATTATTGAAGAGGAAGAAATTCCATTCATAGCTATTCCTACAACAAGTGGAACGGGGTCGGAAGTTACGGCATTTTCGGTTATTACAGATAAGCAAAAGAATGTGAAATACCCAATTGTGTCAGATGCGATTATTCCGGAGGAAGCAATTTTAGACCCAGAACTAATTGTAAGTGTTCCAAATTTTGTTACTGCCGATACAGGCATGGATGTATTGACACATGCAATTGAAGCGTATGTATCAACTAAAGCAAATGACATATCTGATGCATTGGCGGAAAAGGCAATTTGTCTTGTATTTAATTACTTAGTACAAGCGTATAAAGATGGAAACAATCTTGAAGCGAGAGAAAAAATGCATCATGCATCATGCCTTGCAGGTATGGCATTCAATATTACATCTCTGGGCTTAAATCATGGAATCGCACATATTGCAGGAGCGAAATTGAAAATTCCGCACGGACGGATGAATGCCCTTTTACTTCCATTTGTTATTGAATATAATGCGGAATTAAAAGGATTTATCGGAGGAGAGTATAGTGTTGCAGCAACTAGATATGCGGCTATTGCAAAATTGTTACGTTTGCCTGCATCTAATCCACGAGTGGGTGTATGTAGTTTAGTGAATGCAATTAAAAATATGCAAAAGCGATTAGATATGCCATTGACATTAAGAGAGTGTGGAATAGATAGCAAGAAATTAGAAGATATAAGAGATGAAATTGCAATAGGAGCGCTTCAAGATGGGTGTACAGCAACGAATCCTCGTATCCCAACAAAGGCTGATGTAAAAGAAATTTTGAACAAAATGTCACAATTATAAAATATCAGATTTATCCTTATAGGAACTCATTGACACCGCTTCCAGGTTGGATTATATTAATAGTAACACAATGGCGTGTTACTATTAAGTAGAGCAATGAGGCTTCTTAAAAATATCTACGTGTATTTTTAAGAAGCCTTTGTATGTTTATTGGAGGTTTTATAAATTTTTGGTGATAGGATGATGATATGAGCGAACAAATTGAAAAACAACGGGTGATTCAGGAATATGTTCCTGGGAAACAAGTAACTTTAGCTCATTTAATCGCTAATCCAAATCAGGATATATATAAGAAACTAGGATTAGTTAATGAATTAAAAGAGTCAATTGGGATTTTGACAATCACACCAAGTGAAGCTTCTATTATTGCTGCAGATATTGCTACAAAAGCTGCTGGCGTATCTATTGGTTTTGTCGATCGATTTAGTGGTTCATTAGTTATTACGGGTGATGTTTCGTCGGTAGAATCTGCTTTAAATGAAGTGTTAAATGGCTTGCAAGAAATTCTGAGATTTTCAGCTACAAAGATTACGAGAACATAACTATGAAAAAAGTTATCTTTATCGGGAAAACTGGCAGTGGGAAAACGACTCTTTGTCAAAAATTGCATAAACATGTAATTGAGTATAAGAAAACGCAAGCAATTGAAAATTTTGATTATGCGATTGACACACCTGGGGAGTATATTGAAAATCGACATTACTATAAAGCTTTAATTGTAACAAGCGTAGATGCTGATATAGTAGGGCTTGTGCAGGATTGCACAGAGGAAGGAAGTTATTTTCCTCCTGCATTTGGAAATATTTTTCCTCAACCTGTTATTGGCATAGTAACTAAGATTGATCAGGTAGAAAATCGTGATAAGATTGAACAAGCAAAAAAGCATCTAGAAACAGCAGGTGCTGAACAAATATTTGAAATATCCACAACGCAAAATATAGGGATTTACAAATTGGAACAGTTTTTAGAGGACAAAAAATAATAGGATAAATTCAACCGAGATAATGAGGTAGGTGTTTGCCACTATGAATGGAAAAATTGTAATAGTTGATGATGAACCTATTACAAGAATGGATATTCGTGACATTTTAGAAGAAGCTAACTACGATGTAGTAGGTGAAGCTTCAGATGGCTTTGAAGCAATTGAGCTATGTCAAAGGCATTTACCTGATTTAGTAATTATGGATATTCAGATGCCTATTTTAGATGGTTTGAAAGCTGGAAAACGAATTATTTCAGAGCAGTTAGCTGGAGGAGTCATGTTATTGACAGCATTTAATGACTCTGCGAATATTGAAAGAGCAGCGAATATAGGGGCTTTAGGCTATTTAGTTAAACCCCTTGATGAAAAGTCGTTAGTTCCAATGATTGAAGTTAGTATTGCAAAGGGTAAGTCTGTTTGTAAGTTAGAAAATGAATTAACGAAAGTTACGAAAAAGCTTGAAGAACGAAAAGTAGTAGAAAAGGCAAAAGGGATGTTAATGAAGGAAAACGGTTTATCTGAAGAAGAGGCATATCAAACAATTCGTAAATTAAGTATGACTAGAAGGTGTCCAATAATAGAGATTGCTAGGACAATCGTGATTTCATATGACTAGTCTACAAATATATTATTTATGTAAAAAGTATACGAATTTATCAAATGCCGAAATAAAGAAAATCGTAGAATCACTGCAAAATATTATTATATTAAAAAAATATGATGAATATGATGTATTCGTTGATGTTTTATCTAAATTCTCTAATGAAGCAAGGGTTGTTTATCATCGTCAGCCGAGAAAAGGAAAATCTTTATATAAAAAGTCTGCCGTGGGAGATAGGGCACTTCGAGAAAATGAGCCAGGAGTCTTACGTACGCTAGAGACAGGGATATCTTCACATGATTTAGTTGCTAAGACGCAAGAAAATCAACCTGTAAGACAAACTGTTTATCCAATTAAAAATAAAGGAAAAGTAATTGCAGTTTTAATAGTAGAAAAAGATATAAGTGGAGCCATAAAAGATAACTTTAATATTGTAAAAAATCAATATGACATTGAAGATGTTTCGTCAACGTTAACGACAATGGTACGATTTAACGAATCTATTTCAAATCAGCTAGATGATGCCATTCTAGTATTTGATAAATATGGTTATGTACGCTTGAAAAATAGTATAGCAGATATTTATTATCGAAATTTAGGCTATTTAGAAGATATCCAAGGTTTACATTATGATAATCTTTCTCTTGATCAAACAACTTTTGGTAATATGATGACGAAGGATACGTCCTCAGTTTGTAAAAAGGAAATACGTATTGGAGAATATTATTTCTCGGTCAAAAAGAAATTTATTTATGAAAAGGATTTTCGATTAGTAGTTATTCTTCATGATTTAACGGAGATGAAAGACAAAGAGGCTGAAATTATTTCTAAATCTGTTGCAATTCGTGAAATTCATCATCGTGTGAAGAACAATTTACAAACAGTTGCTTCTTTACTTCGCATTCAAGGTAGAAGATGTAAAAGTGATGAAGCGAAAAAATGCTTAAATGAAAGTGTTAATCGTATATTAGCAATTGCCGCTACACACGAACTATTATCTAAACAATTAGGTGATTGTGTAGACATGATGGAAGTCATTCGAGCAATAAGTTACAATATTCAAAGGTGTTTTATAGATTGTAAGAATGTTAATGTTCGAATGGATGTGCACCAAGCTATTCATATTGATAGTGATCGTACAGTAGCAATTGCTCTTATTATTAATGAACTAATGCAAAATTCTTATGAACATGCGTTTAATGATAATAGAAATGGTACGATTCGTGTAAACATTATTGAAGAGCAAGGATATATTACAATAGAAGTGAATGATGATGGAACTGGTTTTGATATTGCTACATGTGTGAATAAAAACTTAGGATTAACAATTGTCCAAAGCTATGTAAAGGACAAGTTAAAAGGAAGTATTCACATGAATTCCAGTGTGAACGGTACAAACATTACAATTACATTTAAAAAATAATAGATCTACAATGTTGTAGAAAGAAATAAGCAAAGAGGCTTAAAGTTATAAATTCCAATGGTTATGGAATATTTATAACTTTAAGCCTTTTTGTTTCCCCTTATATTACATAATGGAGGTGAAAAAATGAAAGAAACATTATTAAGTGTTGGTATTGATATTGGAACATCTACAACACAACTTGTACTATCAAAACTCTATGTGGAAAATATGGCTTCTTCTTTTTCAGTTCCACGTATTGTCATTAGTGAGAAAGAGGTTGTTTATAAAAGCGATATATGCTTCACACCTTTTCTTTCAAAGAATAAAATTGATGCCAATCAGATAAAGGCATTTGTGGAAGAACAATATGGAAAAGCGGGAGTCAAAAAGGAAGAGATTCAGACTGGAGCAGTAATAATTACAGGGGAAACAGTAAGGAAAGAAAATGCGAATGATGTCCTTTTAACGTTAAGTGGTTTTGCGGGTGATTTTGTTGTTGCTACAGCTGGTCCAGATTTAGAGAGTATTATTGCTGCAAAAGGAGCAGGTGTACATATTTATTCAGAGGAACATTCTACTTCTGTTGTCAATATTGATATTGGAGGCGGAACAAGTAATTTAGCATTATTTATTCATGGAGAATTAAAGGATACAGGGTGTCTCGATATTGGTGGAAGGTTAATTAAAGTGCATCCAACCACTCGAGAAATTATATATATTGCACCAAAGCTTCAGCGAATTATTCTTCAAAAAAGATATGATATAGAGCTTGGCCAAACGGCAACGCCAAATAAACTTAAACCGATCATTCAGGATATGGTAAAACTACTAGAAGAAAGCGTTGGTATTTACGAGCAAAGTAATGATTATGAAGCGATTGTTACGAATAAAGGATTAAAGCTTCAAGATGAAATTTCATGTATATCATTTTCTGGAGGTGTAGCAGATTATATTTATCATGAAACAAATGAGGATGTTTTCTGTTATGGGGACATTGGAGTTTTACTTGGAAAGGCGATTGCTGATTCAGCTTTGACACGTTGTTTCAACGTTGTTAAGGCAGATGAAACGATTAGAGCTACCGTAGTAGGAGCGGGGTCACATACGACAGAAGTTAGCGGGAGTACAATTACGTATACAGATGACATGTTCCCATTAAAAAATATTCCCATACTAAAGCTTTCATCTGATGATGAAAATGGTTCTGGAGAAACCATGGCTAATGCTATTTGCGAGAAACTACGTTGGTATAAGGTGGAAAATGATCTGCCAAAAGTCGCAATTGCTTTTGAAGGTAAGAAAAATCCGCGTTTTAATGAAATTCAAGAGTATGCAAAAGGAATAGTACAAGGAACGCAGGAGCTGCTGAAAAGGGGGAATCCACTCATTGTTATCATACATAACGATATGGCAAAAGTGGTTGGACAAACACTTTATACATTAATGGATCACAAAAAAGACGTCGTATGTGTTGATAACATTCAAGTGGAAAATGGTGATTATATTGATATTGGTAAACCGATAGCAAATGGTAAAGTATTGCCAGTAGTTATTAAAACATTAGTTTTCAATTAATTAGGGGATATATGAAAGGAGGAGTTTTTGTGATTTTAAAAACAAAATTATTTGGTCATATGTATCAATTCACATCAATTATTGATGTATTAGCAAAAGCTAATGAAGAAAAATCCGGTGATAAATTAGCAGGGTTAGCGGCTAATTCAGCGGAAGAACGTGTTGCGGCAAAAGTAGTTTTAGCCAATCTTACGTTAGCAGATTTACGTAACAATCCAATAGTTCCTTATGAAGTGGATGAAGTAACACGTATTATTCAAGATCAGGTGAATGAACGTATTTATAATAAAATCAAAAATTGGACAGTCGAAGAACTACGTGAATGGATATTAAATGAAAATACAACAGAAGCAGATATTAAACGAATTGCAAGAGGTTTAACAGCTGAAATGGTAGCAGCTGTTGCAAAAATCATGTCTAATTTAGATCTAATTTACGGTGCAAAAAAGATTCGAATTACGGCACATGCTAACACAACAATCGGAAGAGAAGGTACATTATCAGCTAGGTTACAACCGAATCATCCAACTGATGATCCAGATGGAATAATAGCGTCATTAATGGAAGGCTTAACATATGGAGTAGGCGATGCGGTTTTAGGGGTAAATCCAGTTAATGACTCAGCGGAAAGTGTAACTCGAGTTCTAAAAAGATTTGAAGAGTTTAGACAAAAATGGGACATTCCTACGCAGACATGTGTATTAGCACATGTAACTACACAGATGGAAGCGATTCGAAATGGTGCTCCAGGTGGTTTGATTTTCCAATCTATTTCAGGGTCTCAAAAAGGAAATGAAGCGTTCGGTTTTAATGCAGCAACAATTGAAGAAGCTCGCCAATTAGCATTGAAAGAAGGTGCTGCATCAGGACCAAACATAATGTATTTTGAAACAGGACAAGGCTCTGAATTATCCTCAGAAGCGCATCACGGAGTAGATCAAGTGACAATGGAAGCACGTTGTTATGGGTTTGCGAAGAAATACGATCCATTTTTAGTAAACACAGTAGTTGGTTTTATTGGACCTGAATTCTTATACGATTCTAAACAAGTTATTCGTGCAGGTCTTGAGGACCATTTTATGGGTAAGTTAACGGGAATTCCTATGGGTTGTGATGCTTGTTATACAAATCATATGAGGGCTGATCAAAATGATATTGAAAATTTAGCTGTTTTACTATCAACAGCGGGATGTAATTTCTTTATGGGAATTCCTCATGGAGACGATATTATGTTGAATTATCAATGTACAGGTTATCATGATATAGCAACTTTACGTGAATTGTTAGGATTGCGTCCAATAAGAGAATTTGAGCAATGGATGGAAAAGATGGGCTTTATTGAAAACGGAAAATTAACGAAAAAAGCTGGAGATGCATCTGTATTTTTAAAATAAAGGAAGGAGGACGAACGAATGCGAATGGTGAATGAAAAAGATTTGAAGTCTATGATTGAAAATATTTTATCTGAGATGGTAGGAGATAAAAAAGCTGAAGTTGTTGAAGATGCTACTCATCAAGTAACAGATGAACTTCAAGTAAGTGATGAATGTTTAGCAGATATTACAGAAATTGATATTAAGAAACAACTTTTAGTTCTAGATCCGGAGGATCTAGAAGGATATTTAAAAATGAAGGAAAAAACGTCAGCCCGTATTGGAATTTGGCGTGCCGGCCCCCGTTATAAAACAACAACTTCATTACGTTTTCGTGCAGATCATGCAACTGCACAAGATGCAGTATTTTCTTATGTGTCGGAAGACTTTGTAAAGGAAATGGGACTTATTAGTGTAGATACACTTTGTCATGATAAAGATGAATATTTAACAAGACCTGATTTGGGGCGTCAATTTTCAAGAGAAGTGATTGATAAATTAAAAATGAATACAACAAAAGGTGCGAAAGTACAAGTCGTTGTTGGTGATGGCTTAAGTTCAGCTGCAATTGAAGCGAATCTTCGTGAAATATTACCGGCAATAAAACAAGGTTTAACGATGTATGGTATTAAGTTTGGTGAAATTATATTTGTTAAACATTGTCGTGTACCATCAATGGATGTTATCGGTGAAGTAACGGATGCGGATGTAGTGTGCTTATTAGTAGGTGAACGTCCAGGGCTTGTAACAGCTGAATCTATGAGTGCTTACGTTGCATATAAACCAACAGTAGGGATGCCAGAAGCAAGACGTACAGTAGTCTCAAATATTCATCAAGGTGGTACCCCTCCAGTAGAAGCGGGAGCACATATTGCAGAGCTTATTAAAACAATGATCGATAAGAAAGCATCAGGTATTGAATTAAAGCTATAAGAATGGAGGGGAATGTATGAAGAACGAGCCAATTCGCGCAACCGTTTTAAGTATGAAGTTAATTTCAAATGTAAGTCCTGAAATGGCAGAGAAGCTTAGGTTAAAATCGCATCAAAAAAGCTTAGGAATTATTACAGCAGATATTGATGATGTAACATATACTGCTTTAGATGAGGCTACCAAATCAGCAGAGGTAGATGTTGTATATGCGAAAAGTATGTTCGCGGGATCTGCTAATGCTTCTACGAAACTAGCAGGTGAAGTGATTGGGATCTTGGCTGGGCCAAGTCCGGCAGAAGTAAAAAGTGGTTTAAGTGCAGTTGTTGATTTCATAGAAAGCGGAGCACATTTTGTTAGTGCAAATGAGAATAATTCTATTACATACTTTGCACATTGTGTTTCACGCACAGGCACTTATTTATCAGAAGTAGCAAATGTAAAAGAAGGTGAAGCAGTGGCCTATTTAATTGCACCTCCTCTTGAAGCGATGTATGCCTTAGATGTAGCATTAAAGGCAGCAGATGTAAGTATAGGAGCCTTCTTTGGTCCTCCTTCCGAAACAAATTTTGGCGGAGCGTTATTAACAGGTAGCCAATCTGCCTGTAAAGCTGCGTGTGATGCCTTTGCAACAGCAGTACAATATGTAGCTGAAAATCCAACGAGCTATTAAGGTGTTGATGGTAGATGAAAAATCAAACATTAGGTCTCATAGAAGTTCGCGGATATTTAGGAGCGGTTCAAGCGGCGGATGCAGCATTAAAAGCAGCAAATGTTACATTGATACGCTGTGAAGCAATAAAAGGTGGTCTCGTCACTATTCAGTTAACAGGAGATGTTGGGGCAGTTAAGGCTGCCGTGGAAGCAGGGGGGGAAAGCTGCTAAGCAACTGGGCGTACTAATAACGAGCCACGTAATTGCGCGAATATATGAAGAATTATATAAAATGATTACAGAAGAGCCTACTGGTTATATAGAAGAGCAAATGCAAGAGGATGTTGATTCCTTTCTCAAAGAAGAAGTACCGGATAATGAAAATATGCAAGTTCCTAATACCAGCGAAATAGTAGTTGCTGAAGAAAAGACACCATCTTTTCAACAAATGAAGTTAGTTGAATTAAGAAAACTGGCTTACAAACTAGATATAGATAATATACCAAAAAGTGAAATAAAGTACGCAAAAAAAGCACAGTTGATTGACGCAATTCAGCAGTGCAGCAGGAAGGAGGATAAATGATGGAGATGTATGATAAAGATTTAAGGTCCATCCAAGAGGCACGTCATTTGGTGGAAAAAGCAAAATGTGCACAGCAAAAGTTAGCGACTATGTCGCAAGAAGACATTGATAACATTGTGAAAGCTATCGCAGATGCAGGTTATAAACAGCGAGAAAAGTTGGCGAAAATGGCGAATGAGGAGACAGGCTTTGGTCGCTGGCAAGATAAGATTCTTAAAAATAGTTTTGCATCAAAGCACGTTTACGAATCAGTGAAAAACATGAAAACAGTAGGTATTTTGAGCGATGATCAAGAGAAAAAGATAATGGAGGTAGCTGTACCTGTTGGGGTAATAGCAGGATTAATTCCATCAACAAATCCAACATCAACAGTGCTGTATAAAGCAATAATTTCAGTGAAATCAGGAAATAGTATTGTATTTTCGCCTCATCCTAATGCATTAAAATGTATTTTAGAAACGGTAAAAATAATTAGTGAGGCTGCGGAACAAGTAGGATGTCCTGATGGGGTAATTAGCTGTATGACTGTTCCATCAGTACAAGGAACAAACGAATTAATGAAGCATAAAGATACTGCACTTATTTTAGCTACAGGTGGGACTCAAATGGTGAAAGCGGCATATTCATCTGGCACACCAGCCATTGGGGTGGGACCAGGCAATGGACCAGCTTTCATTGAAAAGAGTGCAAATATTGCTTTAGCTGTCAAACGAATTTTAGATTCTAAAACGTTTGATAACGGAATAATTTGTGCATCTGAACAATCCATCATTGTAGAAGAGTGTAGTAGACAAGCTGTCATGGAAGAGTTAAAGAAACAGGGTGCTTATTTTCTATCTAAAGAAGAAAGTGAGAAATTATCAAAATTTATGATGCACGCTAAAGGTTCGATGAATCCTCAAATTGTCGGAAAAAGTGTTGAATATATTGCTTCATTAGCAAATTTTGATATACCTACAAATGCAAGAGTTTTAATTGCAGAAGAAACTCTTGTTGGAAGCAATGTTCCTTATTCTCGTGAAAAATTAGCGCCAATTCTAGCATTCTATACAGAAAAGGATTGGGAATCTGCATGTGATCGCTGCATTGAAATTTTGCATAATGAAGGTGCAGGGCATACGCTTATCATTCATTCTAAAAATGAAGAAGTGATTCGTGAATTTGCGTTAAAAAAACCAGTCTCTCGTTTACTAGTGAATACACCCGGGGCGTTAGGAGGGATTGGTGCAACGACAAATTTAGTTCCAGCGTTAACGCTTGGTTGTGGAGCGGTAGGTGGAAGTTCGACATCTGATAATATTGGATCAGCAAATTTATTTAATGTAAGAAGAGTTGCATATGGTGTAAGAGAGTTAGAGGATCTACAAGGGAATACGCCTATTCAAGAACAACAAACAATGAACTTAAATGAGAACGAAGAACTCATTAACATGATTGTACAACGTATTTTAGGGAAAATTATTTAATTTTATTATAAAAATATTTAATTTAGGAGGAATTATATTATGGTAAACGCAAACGCATTAGGAATGGTAGAAACAAAAGGATTAGTAGGAGCGATTGAAGCAGCAGATGCAATGGTTAAAGCAGCAAATGTTACATTAATTGGTAAAGAGCAAGTAGGTGCTGGATTGGTAACTGTTATGGTCCGGGGTGACGTTGGAGCAGTGAAAGCTGCAACAGATGCAGGTGCAGCAGCGGCTGAGCGTGTAGGAGAGTTATTATCAGTTCATGTAATTCCAAGACCACATTCAGAAGTAGATGCTATTTTACCGAAAACAGCAGAATAATGAGAGATAGGATGTAGATGGAAAAAATCTGCATCCCTCTTGTCTAATTCGAAATTAATTTTAAGAGATGAATCATAACAAAAAGTTTAACATCACTTATTAAGGGATGTGAAAGTGTGGCTGTTATAACAGAAAGTTACTTAAGAAAGCACTTTAAAGATCAAAATTTAAAAGAAATTGATGTATATGAAGTTCAAAAAGGAGTTATTATGACACCCTCTGCTAAAAGTTTTTTATCCGATCATCATATTAAACTTTCTTATGCTGAAGAAAAAAGGCAAGAGGAGATAGATAATGTGGTAAAGGAATCATCTAAAGAGAAGAAAATGCGTTATCAGACAATTTATGGTGGTTTATTAGATGAAAAGCCAGAACATATGACGCAATTGTACGGTAATTTATTAGTTTTTAAAGATCATCCGCGTATTATTTTTCGTGGGAAACTTGATTCACTGGAAGCAAAGATTTTAGAAGCACAAATTTCAGCGATAAAACAAAGCCTTCCAAAGCTTGCAAAAGATTTAGAGGAGATTCTGATATTTGTTCGAAACATAGTTCGTTGTGAAGTGTTAGGGGAGGCGGTGGAAGAGTTTTTCTTATTAAATATGACGCAGAAAGAATTACGTGAACAATCGCATCATCCGAAAAAATACTTTGGCTTGGATCATTTTCAACCTAGCTATGAAATGGGAGAAGCGGTGATTATTTTAAATTCACTCCGAACACTTACCCGAGAGACAGAATTACTTGGTTATGAAGCATTTAAGAATAATTATGGGGCGGTTGAACGCGAAGATATTGTTCGTGCACTTAATCGTTTATCATCTCTTTTTTGGATTCTAATGTTTAAAGTTCGGACAAATAAATATAAATAAAACAGGAGGGAAAAATGAACAATCAATTAATAGATAGCCTCATCGATGAAGTATTAAAACGTGTACAAAAAGAAACAGGTATTGAAATTGAAGCTTCTGGTCGACACGTACACTTAAATAGGGAAACAATTGATTTATTATTTGGTTCTGGATACGAGTTAACTAAATTAAGGGACTTATCTCAGCCTGGACAATATGTATGTAAGGAGCGTGTAACGTTAATTGGTCAAAAAGGAGTTATTCATAATGTGGTGGTATTAGGACCAGCGCGAAAACAGACACAAGTTGAAATATCACAAACAGATGCGGTTTTGTTAGGAATTAAAGCTCCTATTAAAGAAAGTGGACAACTGGATGGAACGCCAGGTATTGTGCTATCAACGGAGAAAAATGCTGTACATCTTAATCAAGGTGTTATTATAGCGAAGCGTCATATTCATATGACTCCGGAAGCTGCAAAGAAAAATAATGTTGTAAATGGTGAAATTGTTCAAGTAAAAGTACTTGGAAAACGGCCATTAATTTTTGACGATGTTGTGATACGGGTTAGTTTATCATATGAAACATATATGCACATTGATTATGACGAGGCAAATGCATGTGGTTTTGTCAAAGGTACGATTGGAGAAATTATACAAAACGGCACTTAGGAGTGTGAAAAAATGAACATGGAAGCATTAGTTGAAGCCATTACGAAAGAAGTTTATAAACGTCTTCAAGATATACTAGTTTCCAAGAGAGAAGGGCCTAAAAAAACAGCAGTATTTGTTGCAACAGAAGCCTATCCAAAACTTGAAAATCTGTTAACACATGAATACGCTATTCAATATTTTGATGATTCGGTAAGAGATTGTGATGTCGTCATTATTCCTAAGATGTGTATCCAATTGTTAGGGAATCTTGCTAACGGATTAAGTAGTAGTCCTCGGGAACGATTTATTCTAACAATGCTTTTAAAAGGAAAGAAAGTGATTGCTCTAGATGATGGTCTTGTCTATAAAAAATACAAACAAACATCTAACGCTAATTTATTCAAAATATATGAAGGATATACAATGAAAATAGAAGGTTTTGGTATAAAGATTATCCACGACACACAGTCACTACAGGCATGCTGTGAGGAAAAGATAGTACATAATGTACAAGTTGCAAATGGAAAAATGAACGATGAGGACCAATTTTATAAGAATACGGAATTGATCTCAAAACGGGTAATTACAGAAGCTGACTTGAAAAAGTTTCATTTACGAAACGTGAAGGAAATTATTGTGAAGCCAAATAGTATTATTACGCCATTAGCAAAAGATTATATTCGTATGCAACAGATGCATATACAAAGGGCTTAATGGAGGGACACTATGACTATTGGAGAGGTTGTTGGAAGTATTTGGGCGACTAGAAAAGATGAAAAGTTAAATGGGTGGAAATTTTTAGTTATAAAACCTCTTTCGTATAATAAAACGCGAGATACTGAAATATTTGTTGCTGCAGATAACGCAGGTGCTGGAATTGGTGATACCGTACTTGTCAGTCAGGGAAGTGCAGCTCGAGCATCTGTTGAAAGTCAAGATGTTCCGATTGACGCAGTAATTGTAGGAATTGTTGATTCCCTTGAGGTTCATGATGAATAATTCTATCGGTATATTGGAATTAAGGAGTATAAGTAAAGGGTATGAACTAGCTGATAATATGCTTAAGCAGTCTTCAGCCGAGATGCACGTTTTACGTCCCATTTGTCCAGGGAAATTTCTAATTATTATAAGTGGTGAAGCTGAAGATGTAAATGGAGCGATGAGTAAAGCAATGGTTGAAGCAAAGGGGTTTTTAGTAGATAAATTTTTGTTACATGGTGTACACGAAGAAATTGTACTTGGCTTAAAAAATCGATATCCTCAACAAGAGATACAAGCTGTTGGTATATTTGAAGTATCAAATGTATCAGCAGGAATTTTTTCAATCAATAATGCTTTAAAAGGGGCGAGTATATCGTTAAAAAGAATGACACTAGGCATGGGAATTGGTGGTAAGTTTATAGCAATTTTTACTGGTACCGTAAGTGATGTAGAACAAGCTATGAAAATAGCTATTTTATCTATTGATAAGAAACGTATTATTCATTATACCGTTATCCCATCACCGAGTGAGTTAATGAAAAAATATTTATAAGAGGAACGGAGGGGAACAAATGAGTATTAATGAGATTATTATTTATTTAATGGTTATTTTTATGATACTTGGAGCTATTGATAAGTGTATTGGTAATAAATTTGGATTAGGCGAGCAGTTTGATGAAGGGATAATGGCAATGGGATCCTTAGCTTTAGCGATGGTCGGTATCATTTCATTATCACCTGTACTTGCAAAGATATTGAGTCCAATTGTTGTTCCAGTATTTAGCATTTTAGGGGCAGATCCATCTATGTTTGCAACAAGTTTATTAGCTAACGATATGGGGGGGTATTCACTAGCTTTAGAATTAGCTAAAGACCCGGATTCTGGAATGTTTGCGGGCGTTATTTTAGGTGCCATGTTAGGTCCGACAATTGTATTTACTATTCCTGTAGCATTAGGGATTATTCGTAAAGAAGATCATAAGTTTTTAGCAACAGGTGTTTTATCAGGTATTATTACCATTCCCTTAGGTTGTTTTATCGGGGGGCTTGTTGCAGGGTATTCTGTTTCAATGATTCTATCAAATTTAGTGCCAATTATTATATTTGCTGTGTTAATCGTGTTAGGGCTTTGGAAATTCCCAGATGGAATGGTCAAGGGATTTACAATTTTCGGTAAAATTATCGTCATTCTTGCTACGATTGGTTTAGCATGTGGGATTGTACAACAGCTAACAGATATAACAATTATTCCTGGTCTTGCAACGATTCATGAAGGAATTAAAATTGTTGGAGATATTGCGATTGTATTAGCCGGTGCTTTTTGTATGGTATTTGTAATTACGAAAGTATTTAAGAAACCATTAATGAAAATCGGGAAAATGCTTGGAATGAATGAAATTGCAGCAGCGGGTATGATTGCAACACTAGCAAATAATATTCCGATGTTTGGTATGATGAAAGATATGGATGCTAGAGGGAAGGTAATTAATGTTGCGTTTGCTGTATCAGCAAGTTTTGTTTTTGGTGATCATTTAGGATTTGTAGCTGGCGTAGCAAAAGACATGATTTTTCCGATGATAGTTGGTAAATTTGTTGGGGGTATTTCAGCTATATTTGTAGCAATCTTTATATCAAAAAGAATGCTTGAAAATAAAACGGATACGGATTAACAAAAGGAGGTTATATAAGCCATGAATACATTGGATAAACAAGTTATTGAGGATCTTGTTCGTAAAATTATTGAAGAGAAAGTAGGAAATACGCCTCAAAATACAATATTTAATCATCGTGATGTAAGTGGGGTAATATCTGTACAATTACCAATGGTTAAAGTAGCTGAAATAGACCGTTTAAATACAGGTAAAGAACGAGATATAGTTTACTGTAAAGATATTTTTTCTCTAGAAGAAAGTCCACGTCTAGGCTGCGGTATAATGGAAATGAAGGAAACGACATTCGATTGGACTTTGAACTATGATGAAATTGATTATGTAATTGAAGGGAATTTAGAAGTAATTATTGAGGGGCGAAAAGTATGCGCCAAAGCCGGTGAAATTATTCTTATTCCAAAGGGGAAAAAAATTCAATTTTCTGTACCTGAATATGCTCGCTTTATATATGTTACGTACCCAGCAGATTGGACAGCACAAATGTAGAAAGACATGAAAGTAGGACTTTATGATATGAATATTTACAGAGAAAACCTTTTAAAAGAACTTTAGAGAATGAAGTGTTAATGGAACAAAAATAGAGTACTAAATTAGTTATCACTCGATTCACATCTTGAGAAGAATCCATCATATGTAGCGGCTGACATTGTACCGATTTTTTCATATAAAACACCCCCTTAAAATTAAAAAAAGGACAAACCTTGCCCGGGTTAACAGGGGGTAAGGTTTGTCCTTCATGCTACATAGAGAAATTTGTTGGTGAGCATGCAAAGGTCATTGCTGGTACATTAATGAAGGCAGGTGAGAGCAAAGCCTGGTATTTTTCAACCGATTATCATTTGTATTAAAAAATATATGTTTGAGGTAATCCTTAAGCCGCACAGTTATTTAGTTAACGGTGTGGTTTTTTACTATTTTATCTATTCGTACATTAACCGCCCCCTTACAGCCGAAATTATGTGTTGGATGGACAAAAGAAGTAGCATCGACAGCACCGCTAATTAATAAGGTCCAAAAATTTTGGGACTGTCATCCACAGGCCTATAATCAATTTTTGGAAAAAAGCTCTATTGCTGTAGCCCGATTGATTCAAAGTTTTGAGAGAAATAATGACAGTCTAGCTGTTTTTGGTCTGTTAGAAAACCGGAAAGCCCTATTGAGGTTAGCTGAAAGAGCAGGAATCACGATTGAAACAACGAAACTTAAAGATTTATGTTCCATTGCTGAACAGTATGGGAGTGGGAAAGTATCTGGTGCAGGCAGCGGGGATTACGGCATTGCGTCGGTAAAAAGAGAAGATCAGATTGAAAAATTGTTTGCAGCATGGCTAGAAAAAGATATCAATCCTTTAAAAGTAACTATATCTAAAACTGGTATATCAATAACTGAATATAATTGCGAGCCCTCATTAGAAGAATATTTTAGCTATTCCTATCTAAAAAAGAATAGTACCACTGTTTGCTTTTAATTCAATTTAGTTTTTTAATCTATTTTCTAAAAGATTGATTGATGTCAATTCTTTTAAACATAAGAGGAATTAAGATAGAAGTATAAAACAAAAGGAGGAAAGCAATATGACAAAAGCAGTATTTCAATTAGAACCATTTACATGTCCATCTTGTATTAAAAAAATTGAATCTACACTTACTAAAAAAGCCGGTATAGGGTCAGTAAAAGTATTATTTAACTTAGGTAAGGTAAAAACAGAATTTGATAAGTCTTTAACTAATGCAAAAAGTATCAAGAAAACGATTGAAAATTTAGGCTATACGGTAATTTCAGTTAAATTGTCTTAAATTCGTTTATCCCACTATTTGTGGGCAAGTAAGATTCCCACCTCAAAATGCGGCGAATGCGAGGAAGTTAGGCGGGAGATAACTGCCCGTAAAAGCCCAATTGGTGTGGGCTCATAATCAGTGGGGGATGGACAAAACCCCTACTGATTAAAGTTTCACTTTATATCGATATACAGTAAGTTAGATAATGAACTTACGGCTGCTTTTATGGATATATACTTCATAAAAGCAGACAAAACTATGGTATACGTAAAATTAAATCCAATAAATTGACTAAATAAGGAGAAGGGAAATGATGATAAACATATATAAAAATAAAAATTATATTACGGCAATTTCATTTATTTTAATCATATTTGGTTTTGTTACTGGGGCAATGGGAAATAATGATATCAAAAATATGATTCTAATCATTGGAACGGTTATCGCGGGTCTTCCGATTGTAATGAAAGCTTATCAATCATTACGTATGAAAGCTTTTAGTATTGAGTTGTTGGTAACAATCGCGGTGATTGGTGCTCTGTATATTCAAGAGTATACAGAGTCAGCAGTTGTTACATTGTTATTCTTATTGGGAGATTATCTAGAATCCCGTGCATTGGCAAAAACACGCTCATCTTTAAAGGAATTAGTCGATATGGCCCCACAAGAAGCTACTGTTATCCGCAATGGAAACCATATAGAGATTCCGGTTGAAGAAGTGGTCAAAGGGGACCGGGTGGTTATTCGTTCAGGAGGCAAGATTCCAGTCGATGGAGAGGTATTTTCTGGTCAAGCATTATTAAATGAAGCAACAGTAACAGGTGAATCAGTACCTATATTAAAAAAAGCAGAGGATAAAGTCTTTAGTGGAACGCTTGTTGATAATGGCTATATTGAAATGGTTGCAGAAAAGGTCGGCGATGATACAACTTTTGCAAAAATTATTGAATTAGTAGAAGAAGCACAAGAATCAAAATCAAAAACAGAAAAATTCCTTGATAAATTTTCTAATATATATACACCAGCGGTTGTTATCTTAGCTATTCTAGTTTTTGCCCTGACAAGTGACCTTCAAATTTTCATCACATTCCTTGTAATTGCTTGTCCGGGCGCCTTGGTTATTGGAGCACCGGTTTCAAACGTTGCTGGAATTGGGAACGGAGCTAAAAACGGTGTTCTGATTAAGGGTGGAGAAATTATGGATAAATTTTCGAAAGTGGACATACTCGTCTTTGATAAAACAGGTACTTTAACAAAAGGGAAACCAGAGGTCACTGATATTAAAACATTTCAAAACATAGACGCTAATGAATTACTAAGATTAGTGGCATGGGCTGAAACTATTTCAGAGCATCATTTAGGTCAAACAATTGTCAAAGAAGCAAAGGCGCGAAACTTAAACGTTACGGGTAAACCTGAATTTGCCGAAGTCATAAAAGGAAAGGGAATTCGTGCAAAGGTTGAGGGTCATATCTTAGTAATTGGTAATCGTAAATTATTGAACTATGAAAACATTGGGCTTTCAAATGTTATTACGAATTATGCAACCGACCGTGAAAAGGCTGGGAATACCACCATTTTTGTAGCAGTAGACGGAAAAGTTGCGGGCGTTTTCTCGATTGCTGACCAAATCCGTGAAGATGCACCGAGAGCTCTAGCAGAAATGAGGAAGAATGGTATTAAGAAAATCATCATGCTGACTGGTGATAACCAACATACAGCTACATTAGTAGCAAAAAAACTAAGATTAGATGAATACCATGCAGAATTGTTACCAGAAGACAAAGTAGAATACGTCAAAAATTTAAAGGAAAAAGGTTTTGTCGTGGCAATGGCTGGTGATGGAATTAATGATGCACCTGCAATTGCAACAGCTGATATCGGTTTAGCGATGGGTGAAGGTGGTACAGATATTTCAATGGAAACTGCAGACGTTGTTCTAATGAATGATAAACTTACGCAACTCTCGCATGCTTACTCTCTATCAAAAGCAACCATTCGTAACATGAAACAAAACACTTATTTTGCAGTTGGAATTGTCTTTGTTTTACTACTTGGCGTATTAAATGGATCAGTACATCTAGCATCCGGTATGTTTCTTCACGAAGCTAGTGTATTACTTGTTATTTTGAATGCTATGAGGTTAGTTAGATTTAATAATAAGGGTACAAAAGTAGAATTACAAGATGCATATATATAATTAAAATAATGTAAATACAAAGTAGATAAACCCTTTCTTTTTTAGAATGAAGAGAGAATCCATCCATGCATAGAAGTGGTTAGCCTCTTTTTCTCAGTCCCATACGAAGTGAAACCAAGGAGAGAAAGTAATTCTTTGTTTTTCTTGATATGAATCAAGGTTTTTAAGATTGAATATCAGTTAAAATAAAAATATAAGAAATATTTTTATCCCGCATTAACGGGAACCTCAAAATTTGGCGAATGTGGTGAGGAAGTGAGGTGGGAGATAACGGCCCGTAAAANNGGATGGACAAAACCCCCATTGATTACAGTTTCACATTATCATGATTTTTCATTAGGTATTGATGTAAGTGTAAAGGAATTGGAAATATGTTCTGATCGAACTGTGTATAAAAACGACAACAAAACAAATACAGCAAGAAAGGAAGAGAAACGCCTTCGTAGGTTGCAACATCAAGTTTCTTGTAAATATGAAAAAAATAAGGAGAAACGACTATGGAAATAAAAAATATTCATCTTTGTGACAATACTTATGGTGATCGTCATAAATGTATTTCGATCGTTCCAATATTTAACCATTTAGAAAGCGGACAAATGAATGAGATTATGGTAGTGGTTCAATCAATTTCGTACAAAAAAGGGGAAATCATTTACCATGCAGGTGATCAAGCTGATACCCTTTATATTGTAAATAAAGGAAAGGTTAAGATTTATCGGCTTTCTGAATCAGGAAAAGAGCAGGTGGTGCGGATTTTAAACCCAGGAGATTTCACAGGAGAACTTGCTTTGTTTAAGAAGGATTCTTATGAATCATTTGCAGAAGCAATGGAGGAAACTAATGTTTGTGTGATTAAGCAGTCGGACTTACAAGAATTTCTTTTAAAATACCCATCTATTTCGCTAAAAATACTAACCGAATTTTCAAATCGCCTAGAACAGGCGGAAAAACAAATGACTAGATTTGTGACGGAGAAAGTAGAAACACGAATAGCTCAGTTCTTAGCTGAATGTTTAAGTGATAATCAATCAAATGAGTTGACACTGCCCATGAGTAGAAAAGACTTAGCTTCTTATTTGGGAACATCTCCTGAAACAATTAGTCGTAAGTTATCAGAACTTGAGATTCAAGGTTATATCAAACAGAAAGCACCTAAAAAAATTGAGATTTTAGATTTAGGTGGATTGTTGCTTGTCTAAATGACAAAGATATAATAGGTAAATCGTAAGTTCAACATATATTTTGTGTGGTGGGAGGTAACGGCCCGTAAAAGCCCGATTGGTGTGGGCTCATAATCAGTGGGGGATGGACAAACCCCCCACTGATTACAGTTTCACTTTATTCTATTTCACAAAAATAGTTGTTTGCTATTTATAGAAAACTTGCACGGATAAGTAAAAAAATTATTTATCTTTATAAAACTTGACCTATGTCAATTGATATTGAGAAAAATTCTCATAAGATGAAATAGTAATGAAACCATTATATACAGATGTCTTTGAAGTGTTTGCAGTTGTCACCGTAGGTTTTCTATTCGTACGAATGAATCTAGTGACAAAAAAAATCAACGATTACCAGTTAAAGATTTAACAATGGATGAAGAAGGATAAACATGAGGGGAAATCTATCGTTTCTGATATGTCCATTAAAAAAGATTAAGTAGCAAAAGAGCTACTAGAAGGTTCTATTTCTAGGGGGGAGCTAATCACTTATGAAATGAATCAAGGTTAACGTATGTATAACCTGATTGTAAATGCCAGTGCTAAATACTACAAGTAAAGGGCATATCAAAGATTTAAAAGTGAGAAGTTTACACCCCTCTATAGAATAGATACTAAAAAATCTATCCTATAGAGGAGTTCTTGTATAATTAAGAAGGAAATTGGGATTGGAGAAATTATAAAAAGAGTAGAAAAAGGAGATATTGCTATGTTTTTATCGAAAGAATTTCTTGCTAACTATAAAAATAAACAAACCCAAATGACCGATTTAGGCTCCTTTGTATATACCCGTACTTATAGTAGGTGGTTACCTTCTAAACAAAGAAGAGAAACATGGATAGAAACACTTGAACGAGTGGTAAATTACAATATTGGATTAGAGCTAAAACATAATCCAAATGCTAATATAAATAAGTTAAAAGAAGAAGCGGAGGAATTGTTCGATAATATGTTTTATCTTAAGCAGTTTACAAGTGGTCGTACAATGTGGATTGGCGGGACACCTATATCTGAAATGTACCCTACAGCTAATTTTAATTGCTCTTTTTTAGTAATTGATGGGTTTGATGCTTTTGCTGAGTTGTTCTATTTACTTATGCTTGGTAGTGGTGTTGGGTTCCGTACAATGCCTAATGATGTAGACAAACTTTCAAATTATCGAACAGAGGTTGTTCTAGCACATCGAAATTACACTCCTGTTCTTAAACATTTTCGAAAAGAATTTTCTTTTTTCAAAATGCAAGGAAATAAGGCGACAATTCACGTTGGCGATAGCAAAGAAGGTTGGGTTCAATCATTAGAGTTTTATTTTGATATCTTGACGAAAAAAGAATATCAACACATTACCGATATCGAATTAAATTATGATAATGTGCGACCAAAAGGAGAAAAGCTTGTTCGCTTTGGTGGAAAAGCTAGTGGACATACAAGCTTGAAACGAATGTTTGTTAAGATTGATAAAATCATGAAAAAGGCAAATGGTAAATTAAGGGCTATTCATGCACTAGATATTGGTAATATTATTGGAGAAAACGTGGTTTCAGGTGGTGTAAGAAGAACTGCTGAAATTAACCTTTCTGCATTAGAAGATACGGATATTGAATTAGCAAAAACAAATCTTTTTAAAGAAGTAGATGGTGAATGGAAAATTGATAAAGAAATTGAACACCGTACTGTATCGAATAATTCTATTTTCTTTGAAAAAAAACCAACTAGATCTCAACTACATGAATCATTTAAAAATATGCAATTGACTGGGGAGCGAGGTCTCATTAATGCGGAAGCTGCTCGTAAACGCAGAAAAGATGCAGAGGGTTTTAATCCATGTGCTGAAATCATCCTTGCAAACAAGGGTCTGTGTAATTTATCTACAGTGAATGTACTTGCTTTTGTTAAAGATGGTGTGTTAAGCATACAAGGATTATATAGAGCTTTTCAATTATCTGCTCGTATTGGCCTTCGTATGACATTAGTCGAGTTAGAAATGCCTCTTTGGAATGAACAACAGAAGAAAGATCGCTTAATTGGTTGTTCTGTAACAGGTTGGTTTGATATGGTTGATGCCGTTAGTTTATCTATAAGAAAACAACGCATCTTATTACGTCATTTAAAGGATATTGTACGAAATGAATCAAATCACTACGCTGACGAATTAGGTGTCAATCACCCTCTATTAGTAACAACTGTAAAGCCAGAAGGTACGATTTCTTGCTTGCCAACTGTATCTTCAGGTGTACATCGCTCACATGCAGACTATTACATCCGTAGAGTACGTATTTCTGCTTTTGATCCATTAGCAAAAGTCGTGAAAGAATTGGATTACCCTTTATTTCCTGAGAATGGACAGACTTGGGAGAATGCAGCTACATTTGTCGTTGAATTCCCTGTTCATTCTCCTGCAAAAGTGACAAAACATGATGTATCGGCTATTGAGCAATTAGAAACATATAAAATGTTCCAAGAAGAATATGTTGAGCATAATACATCTATTACGGTAACTGTGCGAGAAGAGGAATGGGATGAAGTCGAAGAATGGGTTTGGAATCATTGGGATTCCTTTGTGGCTGTTTCTTTCTTACCTTTATATGACAGTGTATATCCATTAATGCCATATGAAAAAATTTCAAAAGAAGAATATGAGAAAAGAAAAAAAAACATGAAGCCTTTTGATGCGTCATTACTAACGAAATACGAATTAAAAGAGGCCGATTTAGATATTGGAGAAGAAGGCTGCGAAAATGGAGTCTGTCCAATTAGATAATAAAGTAAAACTTTGATTGGTATGAGCTAATCATCAGTGGGGGATGGACAAACCCCCCACTGATTACAGTTTCATTTTATTATTTAAAGAGAGAATATTAATGGTTCCCGTATAATGAATCGAATACCATAAGGTTAGAAGGTAGGGGATAATATGAGACGAATTTTAGATATGACAAAAATACTTTTGAAATCAAGCAACATAAGAAAGGATTGGGAGTATAAAATATGTTGTGTAAACGAATAAAGACGAAAAAAAGAAGACCTTTTCTTGATAGAATTGAGTTACTACAAAAAATTCACAGAAAAGAGGAATCAGTTTATATCAAAAATCATCGAAGTACTAGTCCAAAAACAAGATATTACAGAGGTTTTTCGTGAGCACTTAGAAAAAGTAGTGAATGGTTACTCATAAAAAAATCGCCTCTTCTTTCGTGTTTTTGTTTGTGTGGTTACTTACAATTATACAGGAGGAGGCGATTTTTTTGTGCAAAAAAGAAAAGGGCTGATTCAGATTAGCCTTCGATAATTTCGTATTCTTCGTCTGCTAATAATAAAATTTGTGTTTTCTTACCTCTGTTTTGAACTTCGATTACATCGTAAGTACCTAAGTCTCTTACTTTGTTTTGGGAAGCGTTAACCATAACTTCAATAGAATCAATTAAGATATCTTCTTCAATATATGATTCAGGCAATGCCATATCTTCAGTATCTAATACACATGCGTATAGATTTTGTAAATTTTCAGCAGTTGGGTTTTGTTCCTCAACATCAATGATGTTTTTTACTGCTTCCATATTTTCTTCTTTTGCTTGGTACACTTTAATTTTAGCCATTGTTTTAATCTCCTTTATAACGTAATCGTAGAGGCTACACTTCATCACGCGCTAACGAACAGTAACTCACACCTCAAGGTGAAGAAGCAAATGACGAGGACGGTGGGAGATAACTGCCCGTAAAAGTCTGCTAATGGAAGTTTCACTTTATTATAACGTTTTTTCATTGAAAGATGAAATTGTTATATGTATTTATAGTAAAAATTATGTGTTATTAGTCACTTAGGAAACAATTCATTTGTAAAGATTTCGTTCCGATACGTGAACTGTTGGATTTTCGATTAATTTTCGGGTACGGCTGGGAATCCTTTGGAATTTGGATTGCTATTTATCCCGCTATTTGTGAGCAGTAAGACTTCCACCTCAAAATTCGGCGAATGCGAGGAAGTGAGGNNGAGATAACTGCCCGTAAAAGACCGATTGGTGTGGGCTAATCATCAGTGGGGGATGGACAAAACCCCCACTGATTAAAGTTTCACTTTATTTCATGTTAGATTGATAGGATATGAATGTAATAAAGGTAATGATATTTTTTACTTAACAACTGAGCAACAAACAATTGAAAAGTTAAGCGTATGGAAGTAAAAGTAAAAAATATTTTTCGAAAGAAGCAGCTGTTATGGTGGCTCTTATTTCTATTCTCATATTAAGAAGTTTTTAATTAGGTAAATATTCGTATAGACTCAAAATATTAAGTTGTGTGTGTTTAGCTACTAAAGGGGAATTACTCTTATTTTTTATAAATGATAAAAGTGACTATGATACAAACCTATGCATTAATAGAAAAGAGACATATATAGTATAGAGAGTTAAAAAAGCTCTGAATTTTTCATATAAAGGAGACTATAAATATGAGTGAAAAATATCCGATTAATGTACCTTGTGAGGTTTTTGGTCAAACTCAAACACCATTATCAGATGAGGTTGCAACACCGGTTGTCACACCAAATGCACTGGTAAAAGTGCCGGTTGTTTTAGCTGAGAGAACAGTACAAATTGTTGTAGAAGCAAATATCCCACTTAATCCTCCAGCAGTCGAAATTAAACGTGTATTGAAAAATGTATTTTTAACACAATGCAAGTTAGTACCAGTAGCTTTCACACCAGTACTGGGTACAAATTACCGCCGAGTTACTAGAGCAAAATTATTCGTAGAAGGTTATATTCGTAAAAATATTGAGTATGCATCTGCTGAGTGTAATGCACCTTTATTTGATCGTGTGGCTAATGTTAATTTTTATGGATTTGCAGACCTAACAGAAGGGGATTTTTTAACACTACCTCTAATAGCAGCTTCTTCAGATGCGTCTTCCCATTTCATTAATCCTAAGAATGGCGATTTACCTCGTTTGGACAAGAATTTCTTTGAAAACACAGTATTTTATAATGAGCAACCATATTGTGAATTAATAGCAGCTAATTTCTTTGAGTTAGATTTTTCACCATGTCCTACAGCATTAAATGATTCATTTGATACACTTCGTGAAAAAATTGTATTAGACCTTACTTTAAAAGTGTTACAAGTACAACAAGTACGAGCGTAAGAACAAAAAGACATTGTCTTTTATAATAGGACAATGTCTTTTTTATTATTATAAAACATATATAATGATGAAAATGAATGCGTACAACATAACATGTTTTTATAAGTTTCATTAGATGGGGGGATGGTGATGAATAAGCCATGGATTGGTAAGGGGATATGGGATAAAATTCACAAGGATAAAAATCTGGATATACAAAAAAATTCACAGGAAAGAAGAGTGAAAAAACAAGAGGAAGCACCTGAAGTAGAGAAAGAAGAGGAAGTATCTGAAGTAGAGAAAGAAGGAATAGCATCTGACTTACAAATAGAGCCTTCAGTACGTTCAATGGTAGTGAAAACTCCATTTTCTATTATTTCAGAAGTGTCTAGTTTTAAAGTATTTCCAAAAATAAATGTAGAAAATCAAGAAACATTTGTATTTCGAAATAAAAAAGATATAGAGGGGCTTGAATTAGATTCTAAGTTATTAACTACAGTGCAACAGTATCATTCGGATGCTCATTGTAAAGTAGTTTCTTTAAATCTTCATGAAAGGAGAGTGCTTTTTGAATTATATAATCAAAAAGTCAAAGGGAATATTGAAGAGAATAGGGTAGAGACATCTTCATGGATTCCTATTCACAGCATAATTTTAGAGAGTGGTAATGAAGGAGAAGTAAATAATTATATAACAGCCAGACTACCAATAGAAATAGGCAGATATAAAGGTGAAATTATTTTACGAGAAAAAGTTGTATTTAAAGAAAAAGTCATAGGCATAAAAGAGGTGGCACAGGAGATTGTTTTGACAAAAACGGAATTTTTAGTGCCAAAAGTAAAAAAGAATGGACAAAATACATTTACAGTTGAAAAAGGGAGCTTATTTGTAGAAGGCTATATTTATCAATGTATTGAATACATTTCAGAACAAAGTACATTTCATGATAATGTGTATCAGTTAATGCAAAATATTGTATTGGAATTAATCATTCAAGTAATACAAGAACAGGAAGTACAAGTGCGAATTATATAAAAATGATTATACTCCCTTGATTAGCTGATTATTTTTATTCGTAGTGTATCGACGTGTAATCTTTTGCAAATCATTCAGTGCTATAAAATATCCTCCAAACGGTTTATACTCAATACATTCAATTTTATATTGATGAAGGATGTTTGTTGCTAACTAGGATAGTTACTTAATTGTATGAATTTCTTCAAGTTTATGTTTTAAATAAGTGCTAACAAGTTTGTAAACGTACTTGCTAACACTTATTTAAAACGGACATAATTTATTATACAGAATGTATTGACAGGGAAAAAGTGGTTGAATTGGGATGATATATATTAACAGTTCAAGTTTTGAAGAATAGTGCATATAATATAAAGTCTTTTCCTTTCTTCATTTAGGTTTTACGTATATAATTTAAAAGTAATATTTTTATTTTATTTTTTATATTTATAACAGAATAGAGGTTTAAAAATGGGTGTTAAAATTATTACGGATAGTGCGGCGGATTTACCGGTAGAATTGTTGCAGGTATATGATATTGATTTAATTCCACTCCGTGTATATGATGAAGCAGAAACAGAGTATTTAGATGGAGTTACATTAAATTCAGTTACATTATTGCAAAAAATGAGAGAAGGCGCTGCTTACAGAACGTCTTTGCCTTCACTTGAAACATTCCAAGAAAAATTTATTTCATATGCAAAAGAAGGTAACCCTTGTATATATGTAGCTTTTTCATCTGAACTATCTGGTACATATCAATCGTCAGTTGTTATTAAAGAAGAAGTGAAAGAAACATATGCAGATTTAGATTTAGAAATTATCGATACAAAATGTGTCTCACTTGGTCAAGGGCTTATCGTATTAGAAGCCGCAAAAATGGCGAAAGAAGGCGCAACTAAAGAAGATATTTTAAACCGTATCGCTTTTCTAATGAAGCATATGGAACACATCTTCACTGTAGATGACCTCCAGTACTTAGTGAGAGGTGGACGTTTAAGTAAAGTAGCAGGTTTTATCGGCGGTTTATTAAACATTAAGCCAATCTTAAATGTAGAAGAAGGAAAACTTGTACCACTTGAAAAGGTAAGAGGGAAAAAGAAAGTACTTGGCCGAATTGTAGATATTATGGAAGACCGTGGAAAAAACCTTAAAGGCCAAACAATCGGTATTACACACGGTGACGATTTAGAAACTGCTGAATCATTAAAAACATTAATTATTGAAAGGTTCGGCTGTGAAGTATTCATTGTAAATACAGTTGGTGCAGCAATCGGTGCACATACAGGGCCTGGTGTTATAACATTATTCTTCTTAAATGAAGTAGAGTAAAGGATTGATCTTTTGATCAATCCTTTTTTATCCCGCTATTTGTGGGAGATAACTNNTCATAATCAGTGGGGGGTGGACAAAACCCCCACTGATTAAAGTTTCACTTTATTTCAAATCTGTGATAAAATGAAACAATTTCTATTAAAAAGGAATAGCTTTATAAGTCGGAGCCGTATTAAGATTAGGAATTCTTATTTTATCTAGTATGACAGCGAGTGTAGAGTAAGGAAAGAATGTAAATCCAACTTCGTTCGTAAAAATCGAAATATTTAAAGATATTAAATTTTTTTCGTTTCATATATAATTGTGTAGGGAACACTATCTGTAACTATTTGTAAAAATAGGGGGCGGCTATAAACATGCAAGAAATTTCCAACTGGGATTTAGATCGATTGTATTCGTATGAAGATATTATATTTCCAATATTGGAGTTGAAAGAGCAATATATAGTGACAAAGGATGTAAGAGCTCTTTCAAAACTTATACAAGCTATTGAAAAAGCAGAATACTATTTGTATTGCCGATCTACTGAAGAAAATGTACGAACCGAAAATGCTGTATTAACCGCCAAAGTAAAGGAGCTAAAAAGGGAAGTACAGTATGTGATACAACAAAGTGAAATGGATACTTTTAATCATGAGGTCACTCTTTTTCAGTTCATTACATTTTTACATTCATGCGTTTTAATAAAACATTCGGATCACCTTTTACATAATAAAAATGCGAATTATTTTCATCATCGTATAGCATAATATAAGGTTTTTCATTTAGTGGGAGTAGAATAAGTACTTCATCAATTGTTGTATGTAACCATTGGTTTGTAATAGGAACTGGTTTAGATAATGGAATTTTTATCATATAGCCATCTTTCGGAACGACATTTAAGTTTTTAAATGGACCAATTATTGCTTTTGCGTATTGAGCTGCTTCTTTTTGTATTGCTGGATCTAACGATTGTTTTTGAATTACCATTTCTTTTTGACAATCAAACACTTCAATTTGTTTATTTGTATTTGCGAACGCATTTGTTGATAATAAGAAGAAAAGAAGAGAAATGACTCCGGTTTTTTTTATCATAATACAACACCTCACCATTACTATACCCACAAATGTTATAAATATTTTTCTGTCACATTCATGTAACAAAGAAGTTGTATGATACAATTGATTTTTGTTTAAAAGCAATGGAGGAAAAAGCATGAAAGTATGAATCGCAGATGATAAAAACTATAAAAAGCATCGTCTACTAATGAAAACAGACGATATTTTTCAATGATTACAACTCGGTATTAAGTGGAAAAATATAATTTTGAAAGCTCCTCGGGAGAGTGTTCTACAAATTTCTCAAGTTGTTGTATAATTAGTAAACTGAATTTTCGGTATTTTTTATAGTAAAAGGGGAATATTTGGGGAGGGAGGGGCATGGATAAAAGTAAAAAAGTTCACACAGACTGGTGCATAAACCGAAAAAAAGAGATATTGAATGGTCTGAAAAAAATTTAAAAGAAATGATGAAAAAACATAGGCTAAACTCTCTTTATGGTGAAATCGAAAAAGAAGAGTATATAAAAATTAATAATACTCATTTGAGTGCTAAAGAAGTTTTAATTGTAAAATATTTAAATGTTGTTACGTTTTTACTGTCCAAGCATTCTCCTACTAACTACATATACTATTTATGTTAAAGTCAGTCACTATTGTAAATGGGAGCTGTTATTTTAACATTAATGACACTTTAGCGAAGTGGGAGGAATAAATTTGGAGAATGAAGAACAAGGAAGAATTGAAAATCAAGTGTATTCTAATCGGGTAGTTAGATCAGAATTTGATGAGAATTGGGAAACGTGTATTTCAAAGAGTGGATATGTAATCTATGTAGCTACAAGTGATCATGCGGAAGTAATAGTACTTCTTTTAGATGGTTCAAGGAAATTGTTAATTTTTGGGAAAGGGGGTAAAGTAGTAGTAGGTGGCGGTGGAACGAGTCATTACAGCAAACCGCATATTGCAAGAAATATTTAAGTTAGAACATGTGAATTGAGAAGATGCTGAAAAAACGGTTAGCCATTCATGTTTAGCTCATGAAAGACGAACCGTTTTTATTTGTTGAAGGGATTGTAGGCTCTAGTAGAGAACCCTCGTGACTTCAGTCATGCGTTGTTGAATTGATCGTTAAAAATGTAACTACGTATGTATAATTAATATCATTTTGTCAAATGAATATCACACAAAGGCCTTATAGTGTATGTAGAAAGTGAAACATACACAAAGCAGGAGATGAAATGTAGTTTTGCAACAATCCTATAAACAATCCTATAAACAATATAAGAAAGAGAATTAAGAAAAAGTATTTCCTATTTTGGGAAATACTTTTTCTATGTTATAGTATAATAGTGTTTTTTGAGAGGTAGTATTTTAATATACTATTAATTTTGCTGTGTATTATTTTTTATATTAAATGAGCACTTAAAGTATTTTTTTATATAAGGAGTAATAATTAGAGAAATGAAAAATATAGATTTTATACTAGAAAGTGATGAGACATTAAAACCGTCAGAACGATTAGTACTATTATTATTAGAGAAGCATAGAATGTTATATACGAACGATTTATTAGCACTATCTAATTTATCATATAAAACATTAACGGATTCACTAACAGCGCTTGTTTTGAAGTCGTATGTTCTAAAGGAAACAGGTAAGGGGAGAAGACAGAATTGTTATAGGTTAGTTTGATAAGACTGCTGACTAAAGATACTTTATCTATGTTTTTTCGAATGTAAGGTGAAATGTATTTTTTGTTTTCGAATGAAAAAGTTATTATGAAGTATACATGTATATTTTCATTTCATTTTTTATTGTATTTTTTATAATGATATAAATAAGAAAATATAATAAACTGCATAAAAGAGAAATAAAAAAACAATCCATATTAATAATCTGTACCCTTTGTAAAGGACATTTTATAAAGACGGATTCAATTGTTGTTAACGAATTTAGCGAAGATGGCAGGACACCACTTCACTTAGCGGCTTATTTTGGACAAAAAGGACTAACTCCGTTTTTTCCTAATGTACGGTAATACATATTGTTCCTCGTTGTAAGCATGTTATAACATTGGTATGCAGGTAGGGGGTTTTGTGTGTAAAAAAACTCTTCTACAATAGTAGGAAAAGAATAACATAAACTACTATTTTATTGCAGCATACATAAAAAATTTCGATGGAAATATAGAAATGTCGTCGAATGCTATCTTTAATTGGTTAATTTATGAGATATTTTTGTGAAGGAGCTTATTTTATAAGAATAGAAATTAGTTAGTAAGATCGTGCCAGTGGCAGTGAAAAAATATGGATTAGGGGGATTTGATTATGAGGAAACTCAAAAGAGTAAATGTTCCTAATATACCAGAGCAACTATCCCAGCCTAATGAGAATCGAGCTATTAATAAGAAAAAAATAAGGCGTTTTATATTCATGTTTATTTTTATTGCGGTGGCTACTTTGTACGTTCAATATATTTTAACGAAACAACAAGAAGTAATTAATAAAAAGAAAGAAACAATTACGAGTCAAAAGAAACAATTAGTATCTTTAGAGAAAGATAAAGGTTCTCTAAAGACTAACATAGAAAATTTAACAGATAATGAAGAAGAGATTTTGAAGTTTGCGAGAAAAGAATACCAATTTTCTAAGTCAAATGAAACGATTTTTGTATTACCAAAGTAATGAAACAGTTAGTGATGACTAACTGTTTTTTATTTGTAAATAAAGTACGAAAAAAGAGAAGCTAAATCTTAGCATGATACAAGGTGTGATAACATAATTTAAGATGTAGGGTTAAAACTCTTACATCAATGAAATGCTTGAATATCTTTAATTATGGAATACATGTAAAAATAAATGATGTTAAAATTCTGATAATTTTATATAATATGCGTAAGCGAATACATTTTTTAATCAAAGTTGAGTTTATCCGCTATTTGTTGGCAGTAAGACTCCCACCTCAAAATTCGGCGAATGCAGGGAAGTTAGGTGGGAGATAACTGCCTGTAAAAGCCCGATTGGAGTGGGCTCATAATCAGTGGGGGATGGATAAAACTCCCACTGATTAAAGTTTCACTTTATCGCTCATACATCAGTTAAGAAAACTGTTATCCTCGTATAAGAAAGGAAGATAGTTGTGTACGCTTCAAATACAATTTATGTTGTAGGGGGATGCGAAAGCACCTTAAAATAATCCCATTACCGAAAAGTTTAAAAGCTATTTTGTAGCATTTGTACTTGTGAAGGAGACAGGGGAAATTGTAGATGCAGATTGCTCATCGACAATTTCATTAACATCACAATTTGTTAAATATGTATTTCTACATAGAAATATTAATGACCCAGGGTTAGCAATAGAAATAAAAAATCGTTATTTCGATTCATCTCAAAAGGCGCTACTTGTAGCACTGAAAGATGCACAGAAAAAATATAATCAGATTGCTGCTTTGTCTACTCAGCTATAGACAAAATCCAGCCGTAAGCATATTCTTACGGTTGGATTTTTTTATTCCGCATTAACTGCCCGTAAAAGCTTAATTTGTTTAACTAATAATCTGTGGGGATAAACCTCCTACGGATTAAAGTTTCACTTTATCGTATAACGAAAGGATGAGAGAAATGAAAATTACGGATATAAAGGTGAAGCGTCGATATGTAAAGCTTCATACTCCTTTTAAAACAGCACTCCGTACAGTAATAGAAATTGAAAGTATTGATGTGTTCATTCATACAGATGAAGGGATTGTTGGAAAAGGAGCTGCAGCAGCAACACCAGTTATTACTGGTGATTTCGCTAGTGGGATTGAGGAAGCGGTATTAGGACCGATGCGTTCATGTTTAATTGGTCAAGATATGATTCAATTTCAACAGTTACTGCAACATATCCAAATGAGTTGTATTGGAAATACAAGTGCGAAAGCAGCGGTAGATATCGCTTTATACGATGTATATTGTCAATATCATAACGTTCCACTTTCCGCATTATTAGGCGGAAAAAAAGAAATTTATACAGATATTACAGTAAGTGTAGATGAGCCTTTCATTATGGCAAAAGAGGCAAAGCAACATGTAGAAAAAGGATTTCAAACTTTAAAAATTAAAGTTGGTAAATCTACTCTTTTAGACTTAGAACGAATTGAAGCGATTCGAAATAGTGTGCCGAAAAGTACGACGTTACGATTAGATGCAAATCAAGGCTGGGATCCAAAGGCAGCGGTTTCTATTATTAGAGAGATGGAAAATCGTAGTTTAAATATAGAATTTATTGAACAACCGGTACACGCGAAAGATTGGGATGGGTTAAAGTACGTCAAAGATCGTGTTCAAACGCCAATTATGGCCGATGAAAGTATATTTTCAGCAAGTGACGCATTAAAACTCGTTCAAGGAAGATATGCAGACTTAATTAATATTAAATTAATGAAATGTGGTGGCATACGTGAAGCATGGCGTATTGCAGATATCGCAGAAACAGCTGGTGTGAAGTGTATGGTGGGAAGCATGATGGAATCTTCACTTTCCGTTGGTGCTGTTGCGCATTTAGCGGCAGCGCATCCTAATATTCATTATTTTGATCTTGATGCACCGCTTTGGTTAATGGAAGAGCCAGAAGGAATGACTTATTCTGGATCAAAGGTAAACCTTCAATCGACAGTGAATAGTAAGTCTTAGGAGAAGAGACTAGTAAACTATCTTTTAGGGGGATATATATGAAAAAAGTAGGAACTGCATTTTTAACAACTTTATTTATATTTTCATCGTTTACATCAGCAAATGCTGAAGAAAAGAAGGATAATAAAGCATTTATAGATGTATCTGCTGCAACGTTATGGACAGTACCTGATTCATTAAGGCCAATCGATACACCGAGCGCAACAAATCCAGTGGATCTATGGAAATGGACGAAATCAATGACACTTGATGAGAAACTATGGTTAACAAATGCAAATAAATTAGAAACACAAGCGTTACTCGGTCAAGAAGTAACTGTTATTGATAAGAAAGGCGAATGGGTGAAGGTATTAGTGCATGGACAGCCAACACCACGAAATGAAGAAGGTTACCCGGGCTGGATGCCTGAAAAACAATTAACATATAATCAAGAATTTGCAGATAAAACAAATGAACCTTTTGTGTTAATAACGAAACCGACAGCTATTTTATATATAAATCCTTCTGAAAAACATAAATTACTTGAAGTCAGTTATAATACACGACTGCCGCTATTAAGTGAAGATACAATTTCATACCGTGTATTGTTGCCAAATGGTCAGAAAGCATGGCTACGAAAAAATGATGGAACAGTTTACCGTTCTCAAACTGAGATTCCAAAACCGATGGCTGATGATTTGATTAACACAGGGAAAATGTTTTTAGGGTTACCGTATATATGGGCAGGAACAAGTGGTTTTGGATTTGATTGCTCTGGCTTCACACATACAATTTATAAATCGCACGGTATTACAATACCGCGAGATTCTGGACCGCAATCAAGAGCAGGGGGTGCAGTTGATAAAGAAAACTTACAAAAAGGGGACTTAATTTTCTTTGCACATGATCAAGGGAAAGGTAGTGTCCATCACGTTGGGATGTATATTGGTGATGGCAATATGATTCACTCACCAAGAGCTGAAAGGTCGGTAGAGATTATACCACTAAATACACCAGGATATATAGAAGAATACGCTGGTGCTCGTCGTTACTTACCTTAAAAATAGAGGGGGGGGTTCACATGAAAAAAGTTGTTCGTTACTCATTAGTTAGTACTCTATTAGTTTCTTCATTTTTAGTTGGCTGCGCAAAAGAAAAAACTGCAACAAAGCCGAAAGATGAGAAGAAAGTATTACAGTTACTAGAAACGGGTGAAATTCCGTCGTTAAATTCAGGGAAAGTAACAGATGCGGTCTCGTTTAACGTTTTGAATAACGTAATGGAAGGACTATTTCGTTTATCGAAAAATGATGAAGTAATTGAAGCCGGCGCACAAAAATATGAAGTGAGTAAAGACGGCAAGACATATACATTTCATTTGCGTGATGCGAAATGGTCTAACGGAGATCCAGTAACCGCTCATGATTACGTATATGCTTGGAAGCAATTGATTAATCCGGATACTGCTTCTCAATATGCATACATTGCGTATGATGTAAAAAATGCTGAGAAGATAAATAAGAAACAATTAGGGCTAGATGAATTAGGAGTACAAGCGAAGAATGATAAAACATTTGTTGTAGAGCTAGAACATCCTGTACCGTATTTTACAAAACTATTGATTTTACCATCCTTTTATCCAATTAACGAAAAATATGCGAAAGAGCAAGGTGATACATACGGATTAGAAGCAAATAAAGCAGTATATAATGGGCCATTTACATTATCGGATTGGAAGCATGAAGCTAGCTTTACAATGAAGAAAAACGATAGGTATTGGGATAAAAAAGAAGTGAAGTTAGATGAAGTAAACTATCAAATTGTAAAAGAAATTTCAACAGCGGTAAATTTATATGAAACAGATAAAGTTGATAGAGCTGTTATTTCCACAGAATTCGTAGATAAATATAAAAATAATAAAGAGCTAAAACAATATACAGATCCAGTTATGTACTTCTTCCGATTTAATGAAAATGTACCGATTCTTAAAAATAAAAATGCACGTCTTGCGCTAAGTACAGTTTTTGATAAGAAGGGACTCGCGAATTCATTTTTAAATGATGGCTCGGTTGCAGCAAACTATTACGTATCAAAAGGGTTTTTAAAAGGTCCAGATAAGAAAGATTTTAGAAGTACGGCTGGTGAGTTTAATAAGACAAATGTAAAACAGGCGAAGGAATATTGGGAAAAAGCAAAACAAGAGACAGGTACAAATGAAGTGACGTTAGAACTATTAAATTATGACTTAGAAAACTTTAAAAAAGTTGGAGAGTACATTAAAGAGCAGCTTGAGAAAAACTTACCAGGATTAAAGGTGGATGTGAAATTGCAACCACATACGCAAAAATTAGTGCTAGAAAAGAAGAAAGAGTATGAAATGTCGTTATCACGCTGGTTACCGGATTATCCAGACCCAATGACTTACTTAGAAGTATTCCTTTCTGGAAGCAGCGTCAATAATACAGAATATGCAAACCCAGAATATGATGCATTAATTAAGAAGATTAAAACTGAATTAGGTAATGATGAGAAGGCTCGCTGGAAAGCAATGCAAGATGCTGAAAAAATGCTACTTGATGATGCAGTAATCGCACCGGTATTCCAGCGCGGATTATCTTACTTACAAAAACCGTATGTGAAAGATTTATATGTACACCAATTTGGTCCAGCTACAAGTTTAAAATGGGCAGATGTACAAAAATAAAATGATGGAGAAACAGACTTCACGTATGTGATAGTCTGTTTTTTTGTACAGTTCCGAATGGAATATAGACATTTCATATGTTTTTCACGACTTAAAAATAAAATTCCAGTGTGAATTTTATGTAGAATCTTGTATAATTAACGTGTTTCTATGGAAACATTTTCTTGCGCTATTTATATAGGACTGAATAGAACAAGGAAGGAAATACATACATGTATATAATAGATAAATAGAATGGGACATGTATAGAGAAAAAGGAGAGAAATAATGACGTGTCAAAAACAAGGGTTACAATTAAATAGCACTAGAAAGAGGAACAGCTGATGAAAATGAAGCATGCTTTTGGTCCCATAATTTTAGCGTGTGTGCTTTTTTTCATTATCTTTCTGATCCCATCGAAAAGTTTAGTATCGCTTATTAGTGATAAGAAGGTAGAAGATGCGGCCACTTCCTTACAAAAAGAAAAATTACAAAGTGTTTTCTTACAACAAAAAATGTTAGAGAATTCGCAGTATTTACCAATGTATGGTTCATCTGAATTTTTACGAATGGATGCATATCATCCATCTAATTATTTCAAAGTAAACCCAGCAGGTTTTACACCGTTTTTAATTGGTACTGGCGGTATACAAAGTTTAGCTCATATTTTAAATATGACATCTACAACGGATGAATTAGAAGGCAAAAAAGTAGTGTTTGTTCTTTCACCACAATGGTTTACAAAGACTGGTGTACAACAAGGGGATTTCACTAATAATTTCTCCAAACAACAAGCATATCATTTTATTTTTAATGATGAGATAAATCCAGAAATGAAGAAGCAAATCGCGAAACGGCTATTAGATTATAAAGTTGTTCAAGAAGATGATATATTAAAAAATTCATTAGAAGGCATTGTATATAATGATACGAAACATAACATAAAAGCAGGTTTAGTTAAACCACTTGCTTATATGCATCGAAATATTTTAGATCATAGAGATTTATTTAACTCTTTATTTAAAATCGAACCGATGAAAGAGAAAACAAATATCGGACTTCGTTCAATTTCTTGGGAAGACGCACGTAAACACGCGGAACAAGAAGGGAAAGCCGAGTCTACTACAAATACATTCGGAATTGAAAATCCGTATTATCATAAGAATAATTTGAAGAAAAAACTAAAAGGTTTAAAAAACTTTAGAGCAAATGAAACATATGATGAATCACCAGAATATGATGACTTACAAATTATTTTAGACTTATTTAAAGAGAAAAATGTCAAACCACTCTTTATTTCTGTACCTGTAAATGGGCCTTGGTATGATTATACTGGTTTCCCGAAAGAACGCCGTGAAGTATATTATAAAAAAGTTCGAGAACAGGTTGAGAAAGCAGGATATCCAGTAGTTGATTTCTCTGGCCATGAATATGATAAGTATTTCTTAAAAGATACGATTCATTTAGGCTGGAAAGGCTGGATTTATTTTGATGAAGCAGTGCAGAAATTTTATTCTGAGAAATAAAGTATAGAAATCGGAATGGCTATGAGCCGTTCCGATTTTTTTAGTATAGAGGATTTTGGTGAGGGTAATTTTGGAATGCATGTATAGTCTATAATCATAATGTTTCATTGCGAACTGGGCTTGGTAAAGGTATTCATACACATATAATTGACCATCATGCGCTGAACATAATACACCAGAAGTTCCTTACCCGTTAATAATACATAATCAAGTCTATAATAAAACCGCTAAAATTCTTAATGAATTTATAGCGGTTTTATTATAATCTTAAGCAAGATTTTTACGTTTTTTTGTCCACTTTTTTATTACGAAATATAAAAGTATAAGTACGACGCCACCGATAGCGAACGATTTCACATATGGTCCAGCAATATCATTAATATTCTCCCAGTTTTCGCCTAGTTTTTCACCTAAATAAATGAAAATGATAGACCAAGGGATAATTGCAAGTGCTGTTAATGTAGTGAAGCGTAGTAATGGCATTTTTGTAATACCAGCAGGAATTGAAATCGCATGACGCACTACTGGGATGAAGCGCGCTGTGAAAATTACGCCAGTTCCGTAACGATTAAACCAACCTTCTGCGGCATCTATTTGTTTTTTATGTATGAAAATATACTTACCGTAACGTTCTAATACTGGACGACCACCGTATCGTCCGATCCAATAAATAAAGATTTGGGCAATAACGCCGCCAATTGTACCAAATACAACTGCGCCTATAAATGAAATACTACCATTGAATATTAAGTATCCCGCATAAGCAAGGACAATTTCACTTGGAATAATCTCAATCATAAGTCCAAGCATAATGCCCCAATAACCTAATCCTTCGAAAAATGTTAATACTGAATGAACAAAACTACTTAACATTGTTGCACCTTCTAGTTCATGAATTTTTGCTATATGTCCTTTTTGTTTAATAACATAAAAGGTTCATTATATGTAAATTATACCTTATTTACATAGGGGATTGCTATTTCAATTCTTGTATGTCTCGTATATGTATTATAGTAAAGGATATGAGTTGCGTTTTCATGAAGAGATAATGAAAAGATTATTAAAAATTTCTCATATATAAATGAGAATAAAGGTGTTAGTAGTAGAGGATGAAGTAATTAAATTTATCGAAAAAATCTGTTAGGAATTTAATAGGGTGAAATGAACTTTGTTGAATTAATCATAGGTTAGATATGATATTACATAATCAAAAGTTATCGTGAAATGCAACTTAACTTCAAAACGACTTTCTTATTTTGTATCGAGGAGCCTTGCTCTAAATTTACAATAGAGCTATGCTTGTTCTCGTCTTTACAATTAACAACCGTTTAGTTATAAAAAAATAGAAGCAATTCTGCTCCTATTTTTTACGGTTTCACATCTAAATTTTGTAAAAATAACGTTGCTGTTACGTAACGTTTTGCTAACATTTGTACATATGCGGTATGTACAGAGAGTGTGGCGATAATAATAGCGTTACGAATCGCTTCGCGTTGTTCGTTATTAATTTGATCGAATTTGCTTGCAATTTTATCAGCTTTTTCTTTCACGATATTTTCAATTGTATGGACTGTATCTGTGGTATTTAGTTGTAAGCAATTCCCTTGGTTAAGTTCTTCAAATAGAGAAGAATATGCTACATATAAATGAACAGGGTTGATTAAATCGTCACTTCGATCGGCTGGGTCATTTACAATAAGACGTAATAACTTGCGAATGGATTCAAAATCAAGTGCTGTTTTTAAATCTTCGACAATGAATAGTAAGGTTGCTTGTTCGATTGAATATTTCTTCCCTTTTTGAGGGGAGCCAATCATTTCTTTTATATCTCGTTTCACCCAATTTTGCATCGCAGTTACAGAGAAACTCGTGTTTTCAATCTGATTGCCAAGCGCGACTATTTCATTTAATGAAAAACCAACGTCCGTATCGTCAATCTTAATCAGCTTTTCAAAAATAGGTGAAAGTGCGGTAGTAATAAAAGCAGTAACGCTTTGTCCGCTTTCAATATCTTTTTTATGTGACTTTGCCCAAGCTTCTTGTAAAATACCGAGAGGCTTTTTCGTATTCCATCCTCTTAGTGATAGAAGGAGGGTTGCCATTTCGTTTCGTGTGAGATGAAATGTTTCCATCTTTTCACCTCCAAAATAATAAAAAGTTCTTATGAACTTATAATATGTTTTGTTTCATTTAAAGTCAATTCTGTTTTGTTTAATTTTTCCTTTGTCACCAAACTGTCGGAAGTAAATAATACTTGCATATTGCGGTAAAAGTTCATATAATAAGTTCATAAGAACCTTTAAAAAGATTTTTAAAAAAATCTATCATTCTAAATTTACTAGAAAGGTAGATTTCACATATATCTATATAAAAGGAGAATCGATATAATATGTTGAAAAAACTTGTAGCAGTAATGACAGCATTCATGGTTATCTTTGGGGCTAGTAGCTTTATGTTCGTAGATCACGCGGCAGCGAAAGGTTACAAATCTGGTAAAAAATCATATACACCAAGTTCAGGTCAAAAGTCAAAAGTTGATTTAAACAAAAAAGATTCTAACGTAAATTCTCAAAAAACGACTCCAGATTCAAAAACAAAAGCAACAAACACAGCACCAAAAAGTAATAAAGGAAGCTTTATGAAAGGTTTATTACTTGGTGGTCTTGGTGGTTTACTACTGGGTAGCTTATTTGCAAATATGGGAGCTCTTGGTTCTGTATTAGCGTTTATGGTAAATATGTTAGTAATGGCTGGTATCGTAATGTTAGCAGTTCGTGCATTTAAATACTTCAAAGACCAACGTAAGAAAAAGGCGGATGAAGTAGCATGGAAACAATAAAAATTTCTGAGCAAGAGCTTATAAATGCACTTTGTGTATATATCGCTGAAAAAAGACAAGTTGGGCCAGAAGAAGTTTTAGTTGAACTCATGTATGATGACGACTATGGTTTCTCTGCAGAAGTAGAGGTAAATGGCCGCCAGCAAATTTTAATTCAAGCGAACTTAATCGAAGCACTACGCCTATTGCTTGACAAAGAATACAATGTGAATCCATTTGCAGCGAGATTACAACTTGAATTAGATGATGAAGAAGGTATTTACGCATTAGCGAAATTTAATAATGGTGAACAGTAAGACTGTTAGGGCTATGCTCTAACAGTTTTTTTTATTTTGAACAATATTGTTAGTATGTTTCCTATTTTGGAATAAAATCCAATTATTAATAAACTAATGAATTGGTAAAAATACGTTATTATAATTTGATTTGAGTACCATTAAAATTTTTCATGTTGTTTAAGTTGTTAAACGAATTTGAGAAAGTTTTTAGAGAGTTCTTTTAGCAATATCTCTCGACTTATAATGAGGGTAGAGAAGATGACTAGGCAACTATAGTTATTTTCGTTTCATTATGAGGAAGGGAATGAAAAAATGAAAAAGAAAAGTTTACAAAAGGTGAAGAAGGTTATGTTAAGCAGTGGGTTATTACTTACGGGAGTATTAACATTTGATTTTTCAGAAAAAGCTTTAGCTCATGGATATGTAGAATCACCAGCGAGCCGTTCTTATTTATGTAAGCAAGAAGTCAATGTAAACTGTGGTTCGATTCAATATGAACCACAAAGTGTAGAAGGAAGAGGTGGATTTCCTCAATTAGGACCACCTGATGGACAACTCGCAGGGGCGGGACATTTTCCTGATTTAGATGTTCAAACTGTAGATAGGTGGAAGAAAGTTACGCTAAACGGTGGAAAGAATGAATTCAAGTGGAAGCTAACGGCTCCTCATAGTACGAAAGAGTGGAAATACTACATTACGAAAAAAGATTGGAATCCAAATATGCCTTTAACTCGCTCAGACTTAGACTTAGTGCCGTTCTATGTAAAAAATGATGGGGAAGTAAGACCAGAAACTTCAGTAACGCATGAAGCCAATGTACCAACTGACCGTAGTGGCTACCATCTTATTTTAGCTGTTTGGGAGATTGCAGACACTGGAAATGCATTTTATCAGGTTATTGATGTGAACCTTGTGAATAATGGTTTAGCCTCGAATTTCGCATTTAACAACGTAGTGCAAGTACCATCTTTATTTTAAGAAAAGATAATTTTTGATCATCTAAATTACTTTGGATGATCTTTTTTATGAAAAATATAGAAGAAAGTGCAATTATTTATAAAAAAATAGGCTTTAAATATTGTCATATTTGCTTCTTTAAGATATCCTTTTCATGAAGAGGTGGAAAACATGGAAAAAGTACTAGTTTTCGGGCATAAAAACCCAGATACAGATGCAATTTGTTCTGCAATTGCTTATGCAGAATTGAAAAAAGAATTAGAAATGAATGCTGAGCCTGTACGTTTAGGCGAAATCAGCGGTGAAACTCAGTTTGCGTTAGACTATTTTAAAGTAGAAGGACCGCGTTTTGTTGAGACAGTTGCAAACGAAGTGGACAATGTTATTTTAGTTGACCATAACGAGCGTCAACAAAGTGCTAACGATATCGAATCTGTTCGTGTGTTAGAAGTTATTGACCATCACCGTATTGCTAACTTTGAAACAAGCGATCCTATATACTACCGTTGTGAGCCAGTTGGATGTACAGCTACAATCTTAAACAAAATGTACAAAGAAAATGGCGTTGCAATTCGTAAAGAAGTTGCAGGTATCATGTTATCTGCAATCATTTCAGATTCTTTACTATTCAAATCTCCAACTTGCACAGAGCAAGACGTAGCGGCTGCTCGTGAATTAGCGGAAATCGCCGGAGTAGATGCAGATAGCTACGGCTTAGAAATGCTAAAAGCTGGTGCTGACTTAAGCGGTAAAACAATGGAGCAATTAATTTCTCTTGACGCTAAAGAATTCCAAATGGGTAACGCGAAAGTTGAAATCGCACAAATAAACGCTGTTGATACAAACGACGTTCTTGTACACCAAGCGGAACTTGAAAAAGTTATTTCTGCAGTAGTAGAAGAAAAAGGTTTAGACCTATTCTTATTCGTTGTAACTGATATCTTAACTAACGATTCTGTCGGTCTTGCGATCGGTAAAGCAGCAAACGTTGTTGAGAAAGCATACAACGTATCACTAGAAAACAACACAGCTACATTACAAGGTGTTGTATCTCGTAAAAAACAAATCGTACCAGTATTAACAGAAGCATTCCAAGCTTAATATTATTGAGTACAGATAAATAGAAAGGACAGGTAATCAATCCACTACTTGTCCTTTTTTTATTACTAAATTCTAAAAAAAGATACAAAGACAGCTAATGGTTTATCGGAATATTTAAATTAAAATAAGGATAGCATTAGCTATCCTTATAACCATTTATCCAGCTATTTGCGGGCAGTAAGACTCCCACCTCAAAATTCGGCGAATGCGAGGAAGTGAGGTGGGAGATAACTGCCCGTAAAAGCCCGATTGGTGTGGGCTAATAATCAGTGGAGGATAGAAAAACCCCCTACTGATTAAAGTTTCACTTTATTCGTAAGATTTTTTCTTATTCACATAAAATGTAATAATAGCAGTAATGATGAAAATAGGTATTGCGTATATTTGACCAATAAACAATTTCCAACCAATAGTATGATAGCCGTCAGATGCTGGAATGATAATGGAAATAATACAAACGATAAAATAGATTAAAAGTGCCGGGGTAATATTTTTCACTATCTGTTAATTACTTGTTTCATAAGTGGTCTTATTTCTTTAACAGGTGGTTTTTTATCATATACATCAACGTAAGAAAAGACATAATTTAAGTTTCTCAGAAGACCTTTTCCTATTTTTGCGCTTAAGAAGGGAAATACTTGTCCAGTATAATCATCGAGAGATTTACAGTAGTATTTTTCATCTAAATATATACTGTATTTACACGTTAGCTCTACTAATGGATTGCCTTCATCATCAAATACTTCTTTAGAATCAATAATGTCTATTAATGCGAATTTTTCATTTAGATAAACTTTCTTCTTTTTCTCGTGTTTATTTGTGAGTATAAAAACGAGACCAATAGCGTTAATCAAACTATTTCCTCCTATAAAAAACGGTTATTAATAAAATATATCGATATAAGCTAAATGTAAAGAGGAGAGCTGAAATATCATTGATAGAAAACTTAATAAGCCGATTCGTTTTGTTAATCGGTTTATTTTTATCCTGCATTAACGAACAGTAAGACTCCCACCTCGAAATTCAGCTTAAACAGAGAAGTTAGGTGGGAGAGCAACTGCTCGTAAAAGCCCGATTGGTGAGGGTCCATAATCAGTGGGGGATGGACAAAAAAACACTGATTAAAGTTTCACTTTATTGAAATACTTGTGGAAATTGTTTTACAATTGCGTTTGTTATAGTGTCGGCCATTTCTAATGCTTCTTTTTCGATTTTATCGTACATTTTTACTCCTGCTTCATAATCTTTATTTAGGATCACGAGTGCTTCCGCTTTTGTTAGTGCTAAATGTTCATAAAACATTTTTCTAAATGCTTCTTTTTCTATATATGGGTTGATGCTATTGAGAAATTCAGCAATTTCATCACCGTTAGCGTACCATTTTTTCTCTATGGCAGCAGCTGCATTTTGATCACCAGCTTTTGCGGCTTTAACAAGATCAGCTGCGATTACTAAGTGGTCTTTAATTAATGCACTATATTTTTCCACTGCATTTTCACCATAAAATGGTTCAAGTGATAGCCCCATATGTGTTGCGTTTTGTAGAAGACGTCCAACAGTAGCATTTACATCTGGTAAGTTAAAGAGGATGCTAATAATAGTTAATCTCGTCCAAGCAACGTGCTGTTCCCATAAAGAACGCATATAACCTTTTAAAAAGTTCTCATTTTTACTAATTCGGTAATTACGTATGGATAAATCATAGTTTATATAAGGATTATGATAGGGGGAGTAATACGATTGCCAATAAGAATACATAAATAGTAACACTCCTTTGACCATGTATAACTCAAAGTATGATAAAGATTTATTTTTAGTTACGTGTCCTCGATTAATTTTAGGAATTTGAAATGGAAAAAATCCCTAAAATTATGTCGTGTTATATATGAATTAATGGAATATAAAATAAATGAGGCTCTGTAAGGGAAGTTGCAGAGCCTCAAAAGGGTATTGCCGAGATGTCGGACTCGACTACGTAATATTACCATAAAATTCTTTTGAAAAAACCTGGTAAATGTGTCCAATTGAGAATGACTCTATATAGAAAAAGTTAAAGGGATCTGCTTCCCGCAGCAGATCCCTTTAACTAGATAATGTTGATGAGAAAAAACTCATCTAGAGTACTTTTATAGTAACAAGTAAAATTCGTTTTATGCTTGATGGAACTAATATAACGATGTTTCATATATTAACGTCCTCCTCTGAATTCATACGTATACGATTAGTAGTATTCAAGGAAGATTAATAAAATGTGTATTTAAGATGAGTGATTATATAACTCTTTTATTCATCGCTTTTAAGTTACATAAGTGATGATATAATAGGAGAAGATGAAAGATAAAGAAAAGCAGGTGACTCTTTTTTGTTTACAAAAGCACAAGAACTTTTAGCGTCTTATTTCGGTTATTCGTCATTCCGAAGAGGGCAAGATGAAACAATTAAAAACGTATTAGATGGGAAAGATACAGTTTGTATTATGCCTACGGGCGGCGGTAAGTCGATTTGTTATCAAGTTCCCGCATTAGTATTTGAAGGAACGACGTTAGTTATATCGCCTTTGATATCACTTATGAAGGATCAAGTAGATACATTAGTACAGAATGGTATTTCAGCTACATATATTAATAGTTCTATATCTATTACAGAAGCAAATCAACGAATTCAATTAGCGAAACAAGGACATTACAAGTTACTTTATGTGGCGCCTGAGCGTCTTGATTCGATGGAGTTTGTTGACCAACTTATCGATATGAAAATCCCTATGATTGCGATTGATGAGGCACACTGTATTTCGCAGTGGGGACATGATTTCCGTCCAAGTTATTTACATATACATCGTATATTAGATTATCTTCCAGAAAAACCTCTCTTATTAGCATTAACAGCTACGGCAACACCACAAGTTCGTGATGATATTTGTAATACGCTTGGGATTAATCAAGAAAATACGATTATGACAACGTTTGAGCGTGAGAACTTATCGTTTTCTGTCATTAAAGGACAAGATCGAAATGCGTATTTAGCAGATTATATTCGTCAAAACCAAAAGGAATCTGGGATTATATATGCAGCTACTAGAAAAGTAGTCGATCAATTGTATGAAGATTTAATGAAAGCTGGAGTTTCAGTATCAAAATATCATGCTGGTATGAGTGATCACGATCGAAATGAACAGCAAGAACTCTTTTTACGGGATGAAGTTAGCGTAATGGTAGCAACATCTGCATTCGGGATGGGTATTGATAAATCGAATATTCGTTACGTGATTCATTATCAACTGCCTAAAAATATGGAAAGTTACTATCAAGAGGCAGGACGTGCTGGTCGTGACGGATTAGATAGTGCATGTATATTGTTGTATTCTTCTCAAGATGTGCAAGTACAGCGTTTTTTAATTGATCAATCGACAGGAGAGTCTCGTTTTTCAAATGAACTTGAAAAATTGCAAAATATGACTGACTACTGTCATACGGAACAATGTTTACAATCATTTATTTTGCAATATTTTGGAGAAGAACCGAAAGAAGGGTGTGGACGCTGTGGTAATTGTACAGACGACCGTGAGAGTATTGATGTGACAAGAGAATCACAAATGGTTTTATCATGTATGATTAGAACAAACCAACGATTTGGAAAACAAATGATTGCACAAGTTTTAACTGGTTCTAAAAATAAGAAAGTTATTGAATTCAATTTTCATACGCTACCAACGTACGGACTACTATCCAATCGTAGTGTGAAAGAAGTCAGTGAGTTTATTGAGTTTTTAATTTCAGAAGAGTTAATTGCAGTTGAACACGGTACGTATCCGACATTAACAGTAACGGAAAAAGGGAAAGAAGTATTACTTAGTAAAGAGAATGTTTTGCGTAAAGAACGAGTTGAAACGAGACAAATTGTACAAGATCATCCTTTATTTGAAGTGCTTCGTGAAGTACGTAAAGAAATTGCACAAGGAGAAGGTGTACCTCCGTTCGTTATTTTCTCTGATCAAACATTAAAAGATATGTGCGCAAAAATGCCACGAAATGAAACTGAACTTCTAACTGTAAAAGGAATTGGAGAACATAAACTTGTGAAGTACGGCTCTCACTTCTTACAAACAGTACAGCACTTTATTGAAGAAAACCCAAACTATGCTGAAACAATTAAGACGGAATTTGTTACAGAGCGTAAAAAATCAGGAAAAGCTTCAGCAAATTCTCATTTAGAGACGTATGAAATGTATAAACAAGGCATTGATTTAAATGAGATTGTGAAAGAGCGTGGGTTATCGAGACAAACGATTGAAAATCATTTAATTCGTTGCTATGAAGATGGTATGGAAGTAGATTGGGACAGCTTTGTTCCAGCAGAGTATGAATCTCTTATTGAAACTGCCGTACAAAATGCAGAAGGTGGTTTGAAATCTATTAAAGAACAGCTTCCAGATGAAGTGAGTTACTTTATGATTCGTGCTTATTTACAAATAAGAAAGTAGAGACATATAAAGGGGATATATGCATCATGTTTTCGTGTATGGCACGTTAAGAAAAGAGTAAACGAATGCTCATTATATGCATTACAGACAGAGTATAGATGTATGGAAAGTTATTTGATACAAAAGAAGGGTATACTACAGTGATTTGTTCAAATGAAAAACAGGTATATGGGGAAGTTTATACGGTAGATAATGCTATTTTGCAAAACTTAGACGAACTTGAAGAATACACAGGAAATGCATAAATAGAATTATCCCGCTATTTGCGGGCNNAGTTAGGTGGGAGATAACTAACTGCTCGTAACTGCCCGATTGGTGAGGGCTCATAATCAGTGGGGGATGGACAAAATCCCCACTGATTAAAGTTTTACTATATTTTTGTAATAAAGAAATTGATGCATTTGTGTATGTTGCACAGGATAAGAAGATGTTGAAAGAGCGTATTCCTTCTGAAGATTGGCTGAAGTATCAAGAGCGAAATCATTAATAAAAAAGCAGATCGTGGAATTATCACGATCTGCTTTTTTACTATTTGTTCAATAATTTGAAAAAATTATTGAAGCCTCACTTTTAGACAAAGCTTTAAAAGTTGCTCAAAAACATTTCAGTTATGAAGAAGAGGTACAAGTAATCCATCCCTAGTAAGACGTGTGAGTAACGATATAAGGTAATAAAAATATCTTTATGCCCTAGTTGTTCAATTACAATCTTCGCATGTACACCCCAGTAGTCCTTCTTGTTGGTAAAGTAGGATCGATTGAATTCGAATTTGTGTTTAAAATGGTTTACATCAATTAACGGAATTGCTGTAGAGAGATTAATAAATCTTTATGAATACGCAATAATGTTTGAACATCTTCTTCTTGAAGCTGTTGTAGTGCTAGTGCCATTGCATTGTAGGAAGTAGAGTTTTCAATAGATTTTTTCGATGCTTCTTGTCCTTTGGGTGTTATTTTTAATTTTATTTCTCTACGATCTTCATCTGATTGTTTTCGCTCGATGAACTCTAGATTAACTAACTCATCCACATTTACACTCACTGTACTTTTAGGAACTGAAAGACGCTCTGAAATCTCTTTAAGAGTAATATTAGGGATTGCATAAATTGTATTTAAGATACCCATTTGTTGAACTGTTAATCCTAAACGGGAGGCGTTTTGATGTGTGAACTTTATAATTTCTTTGTTTATGGTTACAAATGACTGGACAACTTCTCCTGCTTGTATGAAACTTTGATTTTTTAAACTCATAATAATTAGTTCCTTTCTTTTTAAATTTAGTTTAACACGGAACAGTTCATAATTGAACTATATATGTTTAAACCAATTCAAAAAAAGAATCAATATACGCTATTCATAGAAAACATAATAAAAATTTTATTTTGTCGAAAAGGAGAATGAGGGCGAGTGAATATAAACTATATGTTCGAAAACAATTGGAAACATTTATCTTAGCAGGTAATGAATGATTTGAACAAAAAATCCATGTGTAATAATTTATTTTTAATTCAAAAAGAAAAACACTCATAAGAGTGCTTTCCTTTTTAATAAATATCATCTATACTGTTTACTAGGAGTTAAATTTAGAGTATATGCTCTTAGGTGTAATACTATTTTTTTACAAACCGCAAAATTGGCCGATTTTGTGGTTTGTTTTTATCCACGATAAAATTTAACATAACCACCATCGCGATCAAACCAACCTCTAAATGCCCAGTTAATCCATCCACCATCACCTTGATTCGTAAATTCACCATCTTCAAATACCCAAATTCCAAAAGTGATTCCATCATATACCGTTGTACCGAAGAATTTAACACCGTTAAAGCGATCCTGATAGTTTTGGTTTAAATTAAAAACCATAACATTATAGCGTTGACCTGCAGCGTAAAATGTTGATTCCATTACGCCTTTTACAAATCCTGAACGATTAGTTTGAGTATTAATAGCATCCCTAATCATATTAGCGATACCCAATACGTCGACATTTACACTTAAATTTGCACTAGCTTTCGATTCTTTTGGTAATTGAGACTCTACAAAATTAATAGGTAATTTAGTAGATAGATTAGCAGGAACATTTGTTGTAGACGGAGAGATCTCAGCCGCACTTGCATTAGTTGGTGCAAACGCTCCTAAACCTCCTAAACCGATAGCTCCAGCTAAAGCAATGTTTCCTAACTTTTTCATTTTTTTCATTAAATAAACCTCCTCTATATTTTTATAAGGTATTATCCTTACATTCCAAAGTATATAGTTCTATTGAGAGGAGGTAAACAATTTAATTTGAGACATCTTTAAATACTAATAGTTAAAAAAGAATAAATATGCATATTTTATTTGATTTATGTATGTAATGAGCTTTAATTAAGATTAATATACATCTTTTTAGAATAAAAATGTATTAACAGAATATTTTGTCGATAATTGAAAAATGTAGATTTTTTCAATTATTAGTTATTGTTTGGTATTTGTTCGAATTTAAATGATGGAAAAGGTGTTTGAGATTTTATGGAAATGTTAAAGGGGGAAAATAATGCTTTTTCAAATAAGTTGATGATAATATGCAAGGGCAAAAATATGAGTAGGACTTATATACTTAAAGAAAAATGTGCTATATAAAACTCAATAAAATAATCCTTTTGCAGAAAAGGATATTGGATAGAAAAGGTATTAAATTAATGAAAACAGCCAAAAATGGACAGTAAAGGTATTTGATATAAAGGAGTGAGAGGATTGACTAATTTAAAGAAAAAGAAACTAAAAAAAGCAATTGCTCGTCGTGCAAAGGTTATACAAAAGGAAGAGAAAAACAGACTAGATAAAGCTTGGATGAATCTTTTTATACAGGACTAGTATTATGAAATTAATATAGTCCGGCTAGAAAACTAGAGGACACCAATTCATTCAAGTAGCAATAAAAGTTGTTTTAGGGATAGGTGTCCTTTTCTTACGATTAGTCAATCTATATTTTAAAATCTTTTAATAAAGAAAATTCAATATTATGAGTAGAATTTAAATTAGTAAATAAGCATGCCAGTAACCAAACTCCAAAGAAGCTTAAGCCAAAATCTGCAATTGTAGCAATCGGGTTCCTATATTTAGGTAAAATGAACAAATCTCCAATTAAATAGGTAGCTCCTGTAAGGAAAAGAGAAATCAGTAGTACTCTAGGGATTGAAATACCTTGAAAAATGCCGAGTATGATTAATAATACAGCGGTGATAGCTATATACTTAATTAACAAAGCAACAATATGTTTCATCATTTACCTCTATTGTTTAAAAGGATATAAAATGAAATATTTCATTAAAAACGGGCCATGCTTTTGTGAAGCGTAACCCGTTTTGTTTTGTGACGGAGGCGTATTTATTACATGATATCCCATGGCACGTATTTTATGTTTCGTTCTCCTACACAATACTATTTTGTGGAGTATAAGTATAATTTATGCTATAAAAAGAAAAAATTCCAAAAAAGGATTAATATTTTT
>NUMR01000091.1 GCA_002578045.1 Bacillus cereus | reverse complement strand
ACTACAGGTACCAGATTAAGGAGGGGATTTCCTTTTCTTTTTGAATTAAAGTTTGATTTTTCTGTTATTTAGTCGTAAAATACGTGTTATACGTAAAAGCGTTGAAAAGGAAAAGTAGGATGAAATCATTCTTTCCAGAGAGCTTCGGTAGCTGAGAAGAAGCAAGAATATTCATTTGAACAATGGCCTTTGAGCTTCGTCCTGAACTTATTAAATGATAATAGTAGGCGGCGACGAGAGTTGGTACTCGTTATCAAAACCACAGTATAAGAGCATATAGCTCCGTACTTGTTAAGGTCAATTATGTGAATAGTTGGCGAAATAAGGTGGTACCGCGACTGTTTATGCAGCCCCGCCCTTATCTTTTTTAGATAGGGGCGGGGCTTTTTATATTTTAAAGGAGGAATATAAGATGAGTATTTTTATTGGAGGAGCTTGGCCATATGCGAATGGTTCGTTACACCTTGGGCATATTTCTAGTTTGTTACCAGGAGATATTTTAGCGCGTTATTACCGGGCAAAAGGTGAGAATGTGTTATATGTTTCTGGAAGTGATTGTAATGGAACACCGATTGCAATTAGAGCAAAACAAGAAGGTGTGACGGCGAAGAAAATTGCTGATAAGTATCATGAAGAGTTTGAGCAATGTTTTCATAGCCTTGGTTTTACGTATGATTGCTATACACGTACAGATAGCGAGCACCATCATGAAACGGTTCAAAACGTTTTTTTGCGTTTATTAGAAGAAGGCTATATTTATAAAAAAACAGTGGAACAAGCATATTGCGAAACGTGTACGCAGTTTTTACCGGATCGTTATGTAGAAGGAATCTGTCCTCATTGTCATGAAGCAGCAAGAGGCGATCAATGCGATGCTTGTTCTGCTATTTTAGATCCACTCGATTTGTTAGAAAAGAAATGTAAGTTATGTGGTAGTACGCCATCCGTACAGGAAACAGAACATTTCTATTTCGCACTGCATACATTTCAGCAGCAAATTAAAGAGTCTGTAGAAAACGCAAAACAAAAAGGAACATGGCGTGACAATGCAATTCAGCTAACAGAAAGGTATTTAAAGGAAGGGTTACAAGATAGGACAGTGTCACGAGATTTACCAATCGGGATTCCAATTCCGGTAGCAGGATACGAAGATAAGAAAATTTACGTATGGATTGAAGCTGTGACAGGGTATTATTCCGCGAGTAAACATTGGGCTGAAAAAACAGGGAAAGATAATCACGAGTTTTGGGATAGAAAAGCGAAAACATACTATGTACACGGGAAAGATAATATTCCATTTCACTCCATCATCTGGCCAGCGGTATTACTTGGAATAAGAGAAGAAGCGGTTCCGAGTTATATTGTTTCAAATGAATATTTGACAGTAGAAAAAAGAAAATTATCGACAAGTAAAAACTGGGCGGTATGGGTATCTGACATATTAGAAAGATATGATCCAGATTCTATTCGTTACTTTTTAATAGTCAATGCACCAGAAAATCGCGATACTGATTTTTCGTGGCGTGAATTTATTTACAGTCATAATGGTGAATTGTTAGGTGCATATGGAAACTTCGTGAACCGGACATTAAAGTTTATTGAAAAATATTATGATGGTATTGTGCCGAGGGGAATAATTAATGTAGAGCTGAAAGATAAGATAGAGGGATTATATGAAAATGTAGGAGAGGCGATTGAGCAAACTAAATGTAAAATGGCGTTAGAGACAATATTTGATGCGGTACGTTTTGCAAATAAATACTTTGACGAAAATCAACCGTGGAAACAAAGGGAAGACGATCCAGTTTCATGCGAAGAAACAATTTATAATTGTGTTTACCTTATCGCTAATTTTTCAAATCTCCTTGAACCGTTTTTACCATTTTCAAGTGAAAGAGTTCGAAACACATTGTCGATTATGAAAAGAAATTGGGAACCTCAAAATACGTTGCCAAATAGAATTGATAATGTGCAGCCATTATTTGAACGAATCGATGTAAAGCAAATTGAGCATGAGATTGAGAAACTGTATGGAGCGGTAAAGTGAGATAGAGAAAAAGACCTTTCAAATAAAGTGTGGGTTTTTGTTCATCCCCCACTGATGATTGGCCCTCACCAATCACGCTTTTACGGGCAGTTATCNNCAAATAGCGGGATAAAACGAGTAATGAATACTTAAACTTCTCCATAAAAATCCTCTTTATAAAAAACGCCCGTTATCCAATCCAAATAAGGACAACGGGCGAACGAAACAGAGTAAGAGACTCTACAAAATTAATTCCGCCAATCATACGAAGTATGAGTTTAAGATGAAATGGGAGTAGTTTTTTACATTGCTTTTGGGAATACAATGGAGCACTTTACACCTTGAGGTGTGTTTTGTATCCCGTAAGGAAACTGATGTTTATCTAATATTTGTTTTACAATATATAACCCAAGACCACTACCTTGTACTAAACCATGTTTTTCGGGATTTGCACGATAGAATGGCTCAAATAAATGGGCAAGTTTGTCCTCATCGATTTGTGAACCTGTATTTAATACTTCTAGTGCGTAACCGTTTGGCTTTTCATAAAGCTTTATATATACATGCTGGTGGTCAATTGTATAATGAACTGCATTTGAAATAATGTTAAAAATAGCAGTTCGAATAAATTTAGAATCAGCTAAAATTTGTACGTCGTGTTTAATGTTAGATTGAACGTTTAATTGTTTTACAGATATAAAGTAATCTACTTTCTTCATAACATCCTCAATAATATTAGATAACGAAATAACTTCTAAATTTGGTTTAAATTGAGGGTTTTGTATTTTGGATAATTCCGACATTTTTTCCGTTAATATGTTAATGTCTTGCATCATCTCATAGGAACGTTTTAAATATTTATCTCTATCTTTATAAGCTCCAATTCTGTGAATCATGCCATCTAGTTGCCCCATAACGGCTGCGATTGGTGTTTTTAATTCATGGGATACCATAGACATAAATTCTTTACGAGATTGTTCTAATTGTTGTTCTTTCTTGAGTTCATTTTTTAAAGCTTGATTCGCTTCATGTAAATTCTTCACGATATTTGGTACTTGTGAAGCAGCTACTTGTAAATTAAAATCTGTTGGATTTGTACTTTTGTTCCGTGCCTTTTTATCTGAAAAATCAAGATTCATAATATCTTTTAAAGCATCGCTCATATATTGAAAAGGTTTAGCAATTAGTTTTGCATAGATTAAAGATCCTAGCAGAGATATTGCAAGCATTGTCGCACCAATATGTGGAGCTAATTGTTGCAGCACATCTGTTAACTTTGGGTTATTATGTGTGTCAGTTGCTTTACTTACTGCATTTTGTGTATGTAAGGCATCGTTGTTAACGGCTTTCTTTTTTGCTTCTGTAAGTGAAGAAGAAGAGCTATTTTTCCCCGAAATATTTTGTGCATGTTCTTTTGCTTTTGCAGTTTGGCTAGGCTGCAAAAGGTGGTTGATGGCTGTAGAGAGTGTTTTATAATCTATGCTAGAAGGTTGAAAGTTAAAAATGCTACTCCCTGCCACAGCTTTATTTTGCATTGTTTTACTTTGATCGTTTTTTTTGTCTGAATCCACATGTTCTGCAGTTTGCGTTCCAGATGCTCTTGCATAACCCTCTTTATCGTAATTTGAGGCTAGAAAATAAATAATTTGATAAAGACAAAGGGATAAAAGGATGCAAAATAATAAGGTTTTGATGAAAATATTTTTGGTGATGTTGTCTTTGCTACGCTTCGATTTTGTAGCCAATGCCTTTCACCGTTTTAATATAAGGAATTCCTAATTTTTTTCGTAAGTTTTTAATATGTGTATCTACAACTCTTACATCACCATAATGTTCATAGCCCCATACCTTATTTAACAAATCACTTCTTGATAATACTTTTCCCCGATTTTGCAGTAAAGTATATAAAATTTCAAATTCTTTTGTTGTCAATTCAATTTGATTACCATGAACATAAGCGGCATATGCTGTAGAATTTAACATTAATTCATGGAATTGTAGTATAGTTGCAGCCTCTGCTTCCTTCGTTGCTGCCCTTCTTAATACAGCTTCTACACGTTTAATAAATACGGTGTAATGGAACGGTTTCGTAATATAGTCATCAATACCTAACTCAAATCCTTTAATTTCACTTTCTTCATTATGTAGGCCTGTTAACATAATAATTGGTACATCAGATTGTCCTCGCATAATTTTACAAATACTATAGCCATCTATATCTGGTAACATTACATCGAGGAGAACAAGATCGTATGAATTTTTTTGGAAAAGAAGAATGCCTTCCGTTCCAGCACCAACTACATCAACAGTAAAGTTTTGTGCCATTAAAAATTCACGAATAAGTTCTTGTATATCTGGGTTGTCTTCAATCACCAGTATATGCGTCATAGTAACACCTCCTAAATAACGCTTTTTACTGCAATATTCAAATTCATCACTTTTTTGGACGACTCAAATTGTTTATACATATAATAAGCCCCCGCCATAAAATAATCATAAAAGCAGCAAGGGCGATTGTTTAGTGAAACTGAGTATTTCAGAATTACATTAGTTTTATTATAGTATGTATTGTAAAATTTATAAAATATTATAACTGTATAATTTTAATATCTATGTTTATCAATGTTTTGATGTTGTTTTAACACAATCTATTCTTATTATATATGTAAATACAGTTGTTTTGCTACTGTAAATGAATAAATAAAATAAGCCAAGATATAAAATTCTTGGCTATACATAAATCTTGTTCTTAGGTTATTTTACAGTAATAGTAGCCTGTTCGTGAATACGCTCAAATAACCAATGTATATCATTGTTATACATACGAATACAACCAAGTGTTGTCGCTTTTCCAATTGCTTGATTATTGTTAGTTCCATGAATGGCGTAAGTTGTTCCATAAGTTCCTGCCATATTTAATCCGAGCCAACGGTCACCAAGTGGATTACGTGGATCGCCGCCTTTAATCCTTCCTGTATAATAAGGACGATTTTTAATTTTATTTACTACTTGAAAAGTGCCTTTAGGGGTAGGCGTTGCTGCTTTTCCAGTAGCGACAGTGAAACTTTTTACGAATTTTCCATCCTGATAATAATCCATTGTATTTAATTGCGTGTTTACAATAAGTTGATCTTTCGTTGTGGCTGCCTCTGTGGCTGTGTACGGAAGGGTTAAAAATCCTAATGATAATAGAGCGCTTAATAATAATTTTTTCATTATATTCTCCTTTTAGTCTTGTAGTAGTATTACATACAATGAATTTGTAATCCTCGTAATGCTTGATTTATATTTTCATTTAATGTTTCAAAGAAGGTAGTAATCTTTGTATTGTGTTTGTTGTTTTTATCAATAAGTAATCTTTCGTTCAGTAAAAGCTCACCATGTAGTCCAAAACTTTGAACTTGAATATTTAGTTCATCTTCAGTTTCAGAAATAATTGGTAAGAAATAGTGAAAAGCTTTTGTCGGAATAATGTAACTTTTTCCAATCATGCTTTCGTGATTAGAATTAATCCATTTTTTGGTAATAATTTTAATATTCTTTTTAGAAACGATAAAAGATAGTGTAGTAGATTTTGTTAAACTTACGTCAAATTCATTTGTTTCACAGAGATGTAAATTAAAAACGGTTTCATTTTGATGAAATTTAACATTTGTTTTAATAAAACCATGCATTTTATAAGTTTCCATTCTTATTCACCCTTTCTTTCAATTTCGAAAAGCGACTTATATTTATTCAATTTATTGTGTTAGTAATATATTGGTTAAATTTTTCAACAAATTCCGATATAATCTTACAATACGTATATGAAGCTAATATGAAGTTAGTATGAGTTTGTGATGGTTTTTTATAAAGAACAAAATAGAGGGGTTTTTAGGTGCTGAAAATTGGATAAAAATTGCATATTATTAATTTTGTTGTTTGTTATTTCCGCTTACAAAAAGAATGTATATGATTTAATGAAGAATGGGGGGATTTAGTTTGACCCTTACAAAAATGTAATATAAATGTAAGCTATTGTGATAGTTATTTCGACATTTTTTTTATACAATAATAGTAAGAAGTTGTACGTGATTGAAAGGAGAGATGACATGGAATGGGTTCATGAATTATTTCAGCAGTACGGGTACTATGTTGTACTTGTCGGCTTGCTGTTAGAATATATTGCGCTTCCGTTTCCAGGAGAGCCAACATTAGCATATGCGGGATTTTTAGCACAGAAGGGTGATTTAAGTTTACTGATTTTAATTATCCTATCCTTTATTGGGACGAGTGTAGGAATGACGATTCAATACTTTTTAGGAAATAAATTAGGTATGCCGGTTGTTCAAAAATATGGAAAATACGTCTTTTTAACACAAAGAAAAATTGACTTAACAAGAATGTGGTTTGATAAATATGGTTATTTTCTAATCTTTATTGGTTTCTTTATTCCTGGTGTACGCCATTTTACAGGATACTTTGCAGGAATTATTAACTTACCATTCCGTCGCTTTGCGATTACAATTTATTCAGGTGCTCTATTTTGGGTGTCATTCTTCTTAATCGGTGGTTACTGGTTAGGTGGAAACTTACATGATATCTTTGGGGTACTAGAAGGTCATATCGGTAAAATCCTTTTTGGAATTATTGTTATTGTAGCGATCACGTTAGGTGTTCGTTTCCGCAAACAGCTAAAAAGAGTTTTCTTACAAAACGCAAGTTAATATGGAATCCATTCTATGTCAAAATTTAGGGAGGCAGTGCTTTGGAGCACTGCTTTTTTTATTTTTCCTTCGAGACTGTAGCCGGTCACTACTATATAATAGGTTCCAGTTTTACTAGGAGAAAGTTCATATAAGCCTTCGCTTAGTTCCTATTTTATATTCATTATATGGATTTTATGTATAATAAGATATATTTATTTTTGTCAATTATTATAGTCGTAATGACAATGATAATTGACAAAAATAAGGATGTTATTTACAATTTTAATTAAATAAATGAAAAAAGAGGTAAGACATGAATCTTCAAAATCGAGTGAGGGAATTGCGAGCAAAGCATCGGTTATCACAAGGGGATTTAGGGAAAGCGATTGGCTCATCACGGCAAACCATTAGTTTAATTGAGCGCGGAGATTATGCGCCTTCGATTGTGTTGTCGTTAAAAATCGCACAAACTTTCAATGTACCAGTGGAGGAAATATTTACGTTAGTGGAGGGGAAAGAGGAAGATAGAGAGTAAACTAAAAAAACAATTTAATTGGGTATCGGAGTCGTGACAAAGAATCGTTATAACAAGCTATATCCTGAGTAATGTGCAACAGGAATCGATAAAAATATGGACGAAAAATGCAAAGGAAGGGTTAAAACATATTGGGCATGAGGCTGGATATAAAGTGCATGAATTTACAAATACAGTATAGGTTTTGGCGTGGTGGGCTACCGTTATATATACAGCGGCTCGTGATATAAGTTTCATATTGCTTGGCTTGATTTCGTTTATCCCGCTATTTGCAGGCAGTAAGACTCCCATTTCAAAATTCGGCGAATGCAAGGAAGTTAGGTGGGAGA